>JAFGFT010000021.1 GCA_016930935.1 Dehalococcoidia bacterium
GAGAGCCTCAAGGACGCAGCGCGATTCGTGACGGTTGCGAAAGAAGTCTCCAAGAAAAAGCCCGTCGTAGTCATGAAGTTCGGTCGCACAGGTGCAGGCACTCGGGCCGCCGCCTCTCATACCGGTGCGCTCGCAGGCTCACGTGCTGTCTATAGTGCGGCCTTCAAGCAGTGTGGCGTCATAGAAGTGCAAAGAACACAGGACCTTCTCAACACCGCAGCGGCGTTTCGAACACAGCCCCTGCCGAAAGGACCCCGTGTCGGCATCGCAGGCATCAGCGGGGGTTTCGCGGTTGCAGCAGCCGACTATCTTGCAGAGTTGAACCTTGAGGTGCCTGAGCTGAGCAAAGAACTGCAGCAGAGAATGCGCCGCGAGGCAACCGTCCCTGCTTTCGGTTCCGTCAGGAATCCTCTGGACCTGTCCGCGGAAGTACGGCCCGCCCCTCTACTCAAGTGCATGGAGCTCCTGCTCCATTCCGACGAAGTCGACTCAGTCATAATGGGGCTATGGTCATGGCCCCTGCCGCCGGCCGAGGAGAGTATGCGAGCGCTTGAGAAGATGCAGCGTGAAAGCGGCAAGCCATTGCTTCTCTGCTACTACGCGAGCCGGAGCGGCGTGGAAGTCGTCCAGAAGATGACCACGTTGCCGGTCTATGGAACACCTGAGGAGGTCTCCCAGGTGATGGCAGGACTGTGTCAGTACGCAGACTACCGCAGAAAGACAGGGACCTTCCCGTCCTGACTGCCTCTGCACGGCACAACTCCTCGAACGGCATCGTGAACCGCGTTTGGTACAATGGTCAACCCAACCCGTTGACACGGGCATTCGCACGAGACAAACTACGCATTCGGGAGGCGTCACTATGCACACTCTTGATAACCTTCTTCGCCCTCAGTCGGTTGCCGTGGTTGGAGCGTCTGACGATGCCAGCAAGCATGGCCACAGGCTCCTGAAGAACCTCGTCGCCGGCGGCTACGAGGGGCGCATATACCCCGTCAATCCGAACGCGGACACCGTACTCGGTATCGAGAGCTACGCATCGATTGGGGCTATTCCAGAGCGCGTCGACCTCGCCGTCATCATTATTCCCGCAGGTCTGGTTCTGAACTCCGTCCGCGACGCGATAGCCGCCAACGCAGGCGGCCTCGTCATTATCACTGCGGGATTCGGGGAGACGGGCGAGAAGGGAAGACAGATCCAAACTGAGATTACGGAACTGTGCGAGTCAGCGGGCATTCCGATGGTCGGACCGAACTGCATGGGCATATGCAATTTTCCCGCGAAATTGACTGCTGTTTTCAACGACTTGAAGAGCGCCCCCGGCAATGTCTCCTTCGTTTCGCAAAGCGGCACGTACGGTGTCACTACGCTCAACTACGGACTGAAGATGGGTATCGACTTCAACACCTTCATCAGCAGCGGTAACGAGGCAGTCACCCAGTTCTCGGATTACCTGGAATACCTTGGTGATGACCAAGGCACTGACGTCATTATGGGCTACATCGAAAGCTTGCGTGACGGAGCGAGGTTTGCCCGCATTGCGAAAGAGGTGACGACGAAGAAGCCCGTCGTTGTCATGAAGTTCGGACGCACGCGCAAAGGCTCCATCGCCGCAGCGTCCCACACCGGTGCACTTACAGGTACCCATGAAGTGTACAGTTCCATCTTTCGGCAGTGTGGTGTGATAGAAGTGACGCGCACTCACGACCTCCTGAACGTTGCAATGGCACTGTCCATGCAGCCGCCCATGCGAGGCAACCAGGTCGCAATCGTCGGTGCAAGCGGCGGATTCGCAGTGGCGGCAACCGACTACCTGGAAGAACATGGAATCTCTGTGCCCACTTTCAGCAAGGAACTGCAGCAACAGATGCGGCGTGAGGCGGACACGAAGGCCTACGCTTCACTTCAGAACCCCGTCGACCTTGCCGCAGATTTCAGATCTGCACCGCTACTCAAGTGCATGGAGCTTGCACTCGCGCAGGACTCCATCGACGGCGCAATCGCGGCCTTGCCGGCGAGCCCCTTCCCACCCCTAGACGAGACGATTCGAGGACTTGAGCGACTGCAGCAGGCGTCCGGGAAACCGGTACTGCTCTGCTACTACGCGCGCCCGGAGGGAGTGGATGTGGTCCAGGCCATGACACATCTCATCCCGGTGTATAAGTCTCCAGAGGACGTGGGACAGGCGATAGCAGGGCTGAGCCAATACGGAGTCTACCTCCGCCGCCACTGCCTCTGATTGTCAGAGTTGCCCCTCAGGTAGCACCGGCAGCAATCCGCCGCCTCTTTGTGTTCAAACTTGACCGAGAGGGCCACTCTGCATCACAATCCATGTGGAATTGGCATTGCGCGCGATGGTGGCAGCAGGTTTTCGTATCGGGAAACCACGCGTAGAGTCCACGGTTCGGGTGGCAACACCATCCATCGTGCCGCAAATATGAACATGCTCTTCTGGAGGACCTCTTCGTGAACAGTCTCAAGCACATGTTCCGGCCACAATCGGTTGCCGTGGTTGGAGCGTCTGAAGACACCGTCAAATGGGGATACGCAATCCTCAACAATCTCAGCACAGGTGGATTCCCGGGACGCATCTATCCTGTGAATCCAAACGCCGACTCCGTTCTTGGTATCCGCGCATACAGGACGTTGCAGAGTATCCCGGAGACCGTCGACCTCGCCTTCATAGTCATACCCTCTCCGTTTGTGGTCGGTGCCGTCAAGGACGCCATCGCCGCAGGCGTCAAGAGTCTCATCATCATCACCGCAGGGTTTGCGGAGACCGGCGCTGAGGGAAAGAAGAGAGAGGCGGAAGTACGCGCCCTGTGCATCGAGGCTGGCATACCTGCCGCTGGACCGAACTGCATGGGAATCTGCAGCTTCCCCGAGAACCTTGCAGCCGTGTTCGAGCCGATGAAGAGCGACCCGGGTCACCTCTCCTTCATTTCGCAGAGCGGCACCTACGGAATCACTACCCTGAACTATGGACTGCATCTCGGCATACCGTTCAACGCCTTTGTAAGCAGCGGCAACGAGGGCATCACTCGGTTCTCAGACTATCTTGAGTACCTCGGTGACGATCCGGACACGCACGTCATCATGGGCTACATCGAAAGCCTGCGCGACGGCAGGAAGTTCATGAAGGTCGCCAAAGAGGTCACGAAGAAGAAGCCCATCATCGTCATGAAGTTCGGAAGAACGAGTGACGGTACCCGCGCCGCCGCATCTCACACGGGAGCGCTCGCAGGCTCAAATGAAGTCTATTCCGCCATGTTCAAGCAGTGCGGCGTCATTGAGGTCACGCGAACGCATGACTTGTTGAACGTCGCCATGGGATTTTCCATGCAGCCTCCATTGAAGGGCAACCGCATCGCGATTGTTGGCCCCAGTGGCGGCTTCGCCGTTGCCACAACAGACTATCTCGCCGAGCACGGACTGAAGGTCCCCGAATTGGACTTCATGCTGCAGCGGAAATTGAGGGAGGAAGCGGATGCACTCCCCTTCGCGTCACTGCGAAATCCCATCGACCTGGCTGCCGACCTGCGGGTCGACCCGCTGCTGAAGTGCACAAAGACGGTCCTCAAGCTGGACACGATGGACGGGGCCATCATAGGGCTTCACTCCAGGCCATTCCCTCCTGATGAACGACTGTTACGCGGGCTGGAAGAGATTCAGCACGAGACAGGCAAGCCCGTAGCAATATGCTACTTCTCCAGACCGGAAGGCATGGACGTGGTTCAGGCCATGACCAAGACCATCCCCGTCTACAGGAGTGCCGAGGATGTCGGCAAGGTGATGTCCTGCCTCTGGGAATACGGCAAGCGGCAACTCAGTTTGCAGGAAGGCTGAACCACTCTCGGGTGGCTATTGAACTGACCACTGCAGGATGAGACGGGCATCGTCCAACGTGACCTGCCCGTCTCCATTCACATCCAGCGAAGGAGATGGCAGGAGCATGCCTTTTGCCATCTTGACGGCGAGCAGCGCATCAAGTTCCGTGGCGTTGTCCGGCGTGATTACGGTAGCCGCAGGTGCATTCGACCGGGGTTGCAGCCCCGCAGGCTGAACAGCCTGACCCTGCGTTGCAGACTGGATTGGCAATACAACGAATCTCACTGTGTCAGATGCCATCTGTCCGGCACCTCGCACCTCCACCTCCACCAACCACACACCCACATCATCAGCTTCGGCCTGCCCCAGTTGCATGGCGTATGTTCCCGCAGGCAGACGCACCGTATCAGAGCCAGAGCCTCCGGGTCCGGACAGCCTCCAGGTGACATCACTGTCAGCGCCCACTTCAATCCATATTGTCGTGCTCTCTCCCAGCAGGTAGCTCCCTCCGGGAAGTCCGATACCTCTCCCCCTCTGGTCCGTCCACACATCGACTGCAAGGGATTCAGGTAGCGCTGCATCACCCACGGTGAAGACCACGGTGTCAGATGCATACGCGGCTCCCGAGACCGCGTTGATTGACACCTGCCACGTGCCAACAAGGTCGGCTCCCGTCTCTCTCGGTGCCAGTTGATATCTCTCTCCCGCCTCCAACTGAGCATCCATCAGCATGGACGGCTCACCCCCCAGGGGACCAACGGAGATTGAAGCGTAGCAGTCCCACGTCGATTCAAGGTAGACAACCACTTCGTCGCTGCTGGAGTAGTCGCCACCATCCCCTCCTGGACCCTCACCACCATGATTGGTCCAGACATCGACCTCGAACGGCAGGGGCTTCTCGGATGCTGCCCCCTTGTGCTGCGAATCATCCTCCAGCACAACAGCCGCACTGACAGGTCCAACGAAGAGCGTGACGCCAACGCAGAGCGCCACCGTGCACAGAACAATCACTATCTGACGAAACGTTCTCATTGCCAATCCATGCATCTTCATACCCGGCTACGTGAACGAGATAGAGGGAACCACGACTGACATATCATTCAGCATCACGCTTCCGGAAGAGACAACTGTGCTCATCTCCAGGAGGCTCTCGGCGCTGTGAGCCACCACGTTGCTGTAGGTCAGAGGGCTCTGTCCTGCCTGAGGCGAGGAAGACTGCACCGCGAACATCACCGATGCGACCTCCCAATCTCCGCTCAGACCATCCGGACACACGACTCCGAAGGTGACCCTTCCGGGCGTCTCGACATACTCAAGAAGAGACTCGGAGGGGAGATTCCCTGTCTGAATGCCAGTGACTTCCACCGCTCCAGGGTCATAGGCCAACTCGATGTGCAGGCTGCCAACGGTCGGTGCCCCCCGCACTACCACGGGTACTTCGAACTCCGTGGCGAAGGGGGCCGTGGCAGTCGTAGAATCACCCGAATCGAATCCGGACGATGCGGCATCGGAGGGTTTCTCAGCAGGCATTTCATCAAACTCGGATGAGACTGGCTGGTCCACCCCTCCAGAAGGCCCCGGCAAACTGAGACTTCCACCTCCAGCGCTCACGAGCAGGAGCACGATTGCCACGGCGCCCACCGCCACGAGGGCACCACTTATCAAGTGCGGCGTGCGACCCTGCATCACCTTCTGTATCCATCCCGTCATGCCTGGAGCCCCAGAGACAGGAGCACTCTGAGTCCGTACGCTCCCCGTTCTTGAGGCAGGGGGGTGGGGCTGCTTCACTGAGTCGACATCTTTCGCAACGTCAGCGCCGGACTCCCCGACATCCGCGGCTGACTCTGCCTTGGCAAGCCGCCCGAGTTCGGTCGATTGCGATTCAAGAGCGTCAATCCGCTTCGCCAGAAGGGCGTCCGCATTCTGATACTGCGTGAAGTCAAGCTCGCCGACCTTCTGGCGAACTCCGAGGACGGATCGCTCACGTTGCAGGCTCTCCAAATCCAGCAGCACCTGCTGGTGTCGCTCTTTGACGGCCTCCCGCGCACCGGCGACATCAGATTCGGCAGAGCGGAGTCTTTGTTCGCATTCCTTTCGAAGAGAATCGCGCGTGGCCTCATCGGACGATGCGTCCGCACCAGTCTGGTCAAGAGATGCCAGCAGTAGCCGTGCCTCTTCACGTGCCCGCAACGCCTGTGATAGCTCGAAGGACAGCTTGCTCATGATAATGCAACTCTACAAAGGCACTGTCTGCGTCCGCCACAACCTCCCCGCTCGCGCAAATCCAAGATACAAGGACAACCGCAGGATTGCAACCACATTTTCACGTGCGGAACGTCTACATCACTGAACACTGTTGACACGTGAGTCTGATAAGGTATGATAGAAATCGGACTCCAGCGGTGGAGAATGCGCACCCCCAACGAAGGCGCGCCATGACAATACTGACAGTATTCCTGAAAATCGTCGGATTTCTATCCATTCCCATGGTCCTCTTCTCCACCTTCATGATGGTGCGGAGCATCGGCAGGGCGCGCAGAATCACTCGCAAGAGCCTCTACATCCAGTTGGGCCTCAGCCCCGTCTTCTTCATCGTCTACAGCATCCTCCTCGGATTGAGCATCGCGTTCAAGTGGGCGGTCCCGCTGGTGATACTGGGACTGGGTGTCGGGGGCTTCTGGGCACAGAGCACAGATTTGTCGCTCCGCGGCAGCCACGTGATGGGTACGCGTTCAACCTGGTACGTCATCCTGTGGGGTGTGAGTTTTGCAGTCACTCAGGCGATGGCACTGTTCGCCTCCGAAGGAGCAACGGCGGCGGGACTGGCCACGATGTGTTTCTCCATGGGCACGGCGGTCGGCATGAACGCAAGCCTGCTACTGCGCCACATGCTATTGCTCCAGAGTGCTGCCCCGGAAGGTGATTCCGGATGAGGACTGGCACCACGCGCGGCACCACTGGCGGCACACCTCACAAAGGGGTCCGGCTACTTCGATTCGCGCTTTTCATACTTCTCCTGATGCTGCTCACGATGGCCACGGGCTGCGCCGACATCTTTGCCGACGTACTGTCAGGCGACGGGTGCGGGACTCACGATGTATGCTCCACCAAGGCGGCAACCGCGGGAGTCGGCGCAACGCTGATGGGCCTCGCCGGCACGTACCTCCAGAAACAGGAAGACGCACCCTCGACTCCGTGGCCATGGGACAAGGACCAGTCGGAGTTCGATGCGGACCTTGATGACGAATTCAATGACGAGATGGATATCTCGCGCGTGAAACACCCGGAAGAAGAAGCGGGTGGCGGCGGACTTGATGACGGTGCCGATGACACCATCGAAGACATTCTCGGTCCTGGAGATGAACCCGAGGCAGGCACGACAGACACGAAGCCTTCGGAGGACGGAACTGCCCCCTGGGACAAGGAGGACCAATCCGCCGGTACGGAGCAGGACAAGAAGCCTGAGGAACAGGAAGTCGCAGATGACGGGACCGCCCCGTGGGACAAGGAGGAGCAATCCGCCGATACGGGGCAGGACAAGACGCCAGATGACGACCAGTCATCAGAGGGCGTTGACAAGCAGCCGGAAGAGGCGACTGAGGGCAGCAAAGAGACCACAAAGGAAGGAGCAGAGACCGGCGCTTCTGGCGACAAGGAGAAGCCGACATCGCCGGCAGCACCTTACGTGCCGGTGACCACGGTAGGCGATGTGACCATACTCACTGACCCGGACACGGGACGCATCGCCGTGCAGGGTGGCAAATACATCGGTGGCAAGAATCAGGACGGCTACTGGATAACTGACAACAACAAGATCGTCCAGTATGACCCCGGCACTGGCAAGTACACGGTGTCAGACGGGCACTTCACTGCCACGCATGAGGGGTCGACCTACACCGTGACGAAGGACAACACGGTGCTGGTCTACGACCATGTCAATGAAGGATTGAGTATCAGCAATGGCAAGTTCACCGCAGTGCGGGAAGGCACCATGTACGCGGTGACAGAGGGCAACAAGATACTGGCCTTCGACCAGGCCACGGGCGAGTTCGCTGTCACTGACGGGCACTTCACTGCGAAACACGAGGACACCACGTATGCCGTCACTAAGGACAATGTGATACTCACCTACGACGAGGCGAGCGGCAACATCAAGGTCTCCGACGGGCAATTCACGGCCACTCGTGAGGGCACCGTCTACTCGGTGACACAGGACAACAAGATACTCACCTATGACAGGAACTCAGGCAACTTCAAGGTTTCCGACGGCCACTATGTCCTGGAACGAGATGGCTCAATCACGGCCTTCACGAAGGACAATGTGAAGATTGAGTACGACAAAGATTCTCACGGCGTGATGGTCACAACCACCAGCGGCAGAAGTGAAGTCGCCGTGGGAGCAAGCCAGGACGGCCAGTGGGGCGTCGATGGCACCTTCAAAGGGTCCATTGACGGCAAGCCGACGACGTTCGGAGTCACTGCCACCAGGTACAACGTGCCCGAGACAGGCCAACAGGGCTTCGCCGGAGGCGTCAGCCTTGAGCAGAAGAACTTCGAACTGCACGCCCAGTACATCAAGGAGTCGCAGCAATCAGGTCTTGGAATCGACGTACGCAAAGACGACTGGTCGGTCGGGTTCCAGAAGATGGGAGACACAAAGAACTACAATCTCGGCTGGCGTGACGTACAACTTGGATTTGAAGAGGGCGGAGGACGCACCCTCAGTACGGCGGGCTACACGCGTCGATTCTAGGCAGACACATGAGCACTATGGACGGCACAGGAGAAACCAACCTACAGGCGCTGCTCGACATCGCGATGTCGCTCGTGTCCGATGGCGACCCCGAGGCCGCTTTGCAGGTCTACAACGACATACTGGCTCTGACACCACGAAACGCTGAAGCGCTTCTCGGCAAGGGCCGAGCTTTGATGGGCGTCGAGCGGTACGACCAGGCAGTCAGGTTTCTTGAACGCGCCGCGGAGAGCGACCCCACACGGGCTGACGTATGGGGCATGCTCGGCACCGCAGCTCTTGCGATGGGCAATGGGGAAACCGCTCTGGATGCCTTCAAACGCCTCCAGAGATTCGGCGTGGAACCGGCACAGAACTACCTCAACCTTGCCCGGGCGGCATATTACTCGCTCGACCTTGAACGGGCACGAGGCTACACAGACCTCTCCACTGCAGAGAACCCCAATCTCGCGCTGGCGAAGGAGTGGGAATCAGCCCTGAAAGCCATCCCCAACCATGCGGCATTCCTAGTCAACGTGGGCAGGGCACACTGCCGCAGGGGTCGTTTCGAGCAGGGACTGTCCATGTTCATCACCTCGTTGAAAGAACAGGAGTCCGTGGATGGCCATCTCTACGCAGGGAGGGCGATGCTCGCGCAGGGCAAGCCCTCAGAGGCGGTTGAACACCTCCGCCGAGCGCGCGAACTGGACGCCAATAGTACGGAGCTGCTGCCTGACCTCGCATCGGCACTTGCACTGGCAGGAGACAGCGCCCAGTCAGCACGTATTTACGAAGATATCCTGGCCGCAAAGCCGGATGACGTTGATGCACTCATCGGCAGGGCACAGCTTCTGTTGCAGGAGAACGACAGCGCAGCCGCACGGCCGTTCGTTTCAAGGCTCGTTGAGCTTGCTCCGGACCAACCGGAGACATGGCTCCTCCAATCCCGCGTGCTCGTAGATGCCGGCGACTCGTTCAATGCGAGACTGGCAACAGAACGGGCCATCGTGCGCGACTCTCATTCACCACTCACCTGGCTGGCAGCCGCGGAACTCATGCAGTTGGCCGGCCTGCCGGGCCTTGCACAACTCTGCCATGGCCGTGCCGAGTTCGCAGTCACGGGGAAGTCCCCCAACACCGTGGGAGCGCCACCTCCTGTCCTGCCCGAACTGTCAGTCGAAATGGCCGAACTTGATGACGCAGGATTGCCGGACGATCGCATGGCGGAAGCACTGAAGAATCGCGTCACCGTCTATGCGAACCTCGGACAGGTTGAACGGGCACTCCACTATCTCAGGCAGCTGACCTCACGGCTACCTCAGTACGTCACCGATGAACTCGCCCGCCACGAGGGAAGCCTGTTGCTGAAGCTCCATGACCCATCCGGTGCCCGGCGTGCATTCGAGCGCGCCCTCGAACTCGATCCCAACAGTCAGCGTGCGCAACTAGCGCTGCAACGTCTGGATGCCCTGGCTGTCTAGCTTCAACACTCAACCCGGCCGACTCGAGTCTTTCTCTCTCTTGCCCTGTTCCTGTGCCGTATTATCAGCGTATAATCCCACAGGCTCCCTGTCCGGTTGTGTGTCGCATGAGTACTGTGAAGTTCGTTCACTGCGCAGATTTGCACCTCGACACGCCGTTTCGAGGACTTGCATCCATAGATGAAGAGCGCGCCTCTGCCCTCAACAACGCAACCTTCGATTCTTATGACACCATCATCAGCCTCGCCATACGTGAACAGGTGGATTTCGTCGTCATCGCCGGCGATGTCTATGACAGTAGCGACCGCAGCCTCAGGGCGCAGTTCAGGTTCCGCGACGGACTGAACCTGCTTGCCGACCACGGTATCCGTTCATTTGTCGCCTTCGGCAACCATGACCCTCTGAGCGGCTGGAGCAACACTCTCGAATGGCCTGACCTCTCCCACAGGTTCGGAGGAAAGGCCGTTGACGTATGTCAAGTCACTCGTGATGGCAGCGTCATCGCCTCGGTACACGGCATCAGTTTTCCCCAGGAGGCAGTGAGGGAGGATCTCTCCGCACGGTTCGAGAAACCGGATCCATCCGTACCATCTATCGCGGTGCTGCATTCCAACGTCGGCGGGGACACCCGGCACGAGCCATACTCGCCAGCAACGGTGGAGGCACTTTCAGCGAAGGGATTCACCTACTGGGCGCTCGGGCATGTACATTCGCGCCGCATCCTCAAGGCAGACAGTCCGGCAATCGTCTATCCCGGCAACTCCCAGAGCCGGCACCCGAACGAGACCGGCCCGAAGGGCTGCTGCCTGGTCACCATCACGGATGGCGGCCCACCGCGCATCCGGTTCATGCCAACTGACACCATTCGCTACCACAGGGGTAGCGTTGACGCGAACGGGTGCGAGACCATCGATGCACTGCAACGAGCAATCGTAGAGGCCTGTCAGGCCGCCTCAGAATCATCGGACGGACGTCACCTCGTTGTCAGGCTGTCCGTGACAGGGCGCACTCCGCTGCATGGGGAACTGACCCGTGGGAGCGCCTTCGCAGAGCTGTCTGAGGCGCTCAGAATGGACATGGCGGCCCGCGAGCCATGGATATGGCTGGAGAAGCTTTCCCAGGATACGCGGGGCAGCTATAACCTCGATGAACTGAAACAACAGCAGGACTTCGCGGGTGATATCGTCCGCACATACTCCGTCCTCACTGAGACAGCAGCCGAAGAGTTGGCTCTGCTCAAGGGAGAGTTGGAGGCGGATGTTCTGACGGGCAGTGTGGGCAGACTACTGTCCCCCCTGACTGATGAGGAATTCACGCAACTGGCGGAGCAGGCCATGCACCAGACACTGGACAGGGTGGTGGAAGAGGGCTGACATGCAACTACGTGAAATTCAAATAGTCAGCTTCGGTGTACTCTCCCACGCGCGCGTGCGCGGTCTTCAACCAGGACTGAACGTGCTGCACGGCCCCAACGAGTTTGGAAAGACCAGTCTACTGGAGTTCGCGCGCCGCATACTGTTCGGCTTTCCAAGCAAGGCAACCAGGGCAAATCAGTATCTTCTGCCGGAATCGGACAAGAACTCCGGCCGGCTCATATGCGAGACGGGTGACGGACGAATCCTGACGGTCTCGCGCACCACGGGCAAGTCCGGTGGTCCGCACACCGTGACCACGGCAGAAGGAACCACGCTGAACGAGCAGGACTTCGCCGCCGCGCTGGATTATGTCTCTTCCGACCTGTACCAGAAGGTGTTCTCGGTCGGTCTCCAGGAGTTGTATGAGGTCGATGTTGTCAACCTCGATGAGGTGAAGAACCGCATCTATGGGGCGGGGTTGGGGGGTGTCCGAGTTTCGGACTTGAAACAGTTCTTTGAGAAGCGCGCGGACGAACTCTTCACGAAGGGGGGCCACAAGCCACGCATGTCGATGCTTGCGGCCGAGATTGCCTCAATCCGTAAGGACATTCGTGATGCACAGACGCGGCTCGCACAATACGACGACGATAAGAGAGAGTACGCCCGTTTGCTGCAGAAAGCTGCAGATCTAAGTGCGGAGGCCCGCGCGAAACAGGTGGAGCAACGGTTGCTTGAGAACAGGGAGCGCCTCTACCCCGTCTTTCTCTCCATGCAGCGGGCGCAACAGCAACTCCGGGATATGGGAGAGGTGCCCGAGGTGGCCGATGAGGCTCTCGTCGAACTACAGGAGCGCCAGTCAGACCTCAAGAAAGCAACGGGACGGATTGAAGACACTCAGGAGAAGCTGCGGCTGAAGAGAGCAACACTTGAGCGTATCAACTATGACCCTTCCCTCATACGCAACGAAACGGACATCAGGGCTCTCTCTCAGAGCGTCGCAGGCTACAGGACAATGCGGGAACAACTGCCTCCGGCGCAGCGTGAGTTGCAGGCAGCGCAGGAACAGATACAGCAACGGCTCGACGTGCTGGGGGAAGGATGGACAGAGGAACGTGTCCGCAACTTCACGCTCACTGCAGAGCAGAATGATTCCTTGAGGCAACAGGAAGCCCGGTTGCGGAAGTGCGAAGAATCTCTCGACAACGTGCGCCTCAAGCTCGAAGTCCACAGAGACCACGTCCGTGCGACCGGCAGCAAACATGGTGTTCCGAAATCCATTCGCCTCGCCGGTCTTGCCGTGCTCGCACTCGGAGGAGTGGGATGCGTCCTATCTGCACTTAACGGAGATGCAACCATGGCCATTATCTCAGGAGCCATCGGGCTTCTTGGGCTGCTGGTCGCGCTTGCTCCCGGTGCGTCAGCAGGAAAGGCGCACGACCCGATAGCGGCACAATTTGAAGCCGAGATACGAAAGTCGGAAGAAGCACTGGAGATGGCGCGGACCGAGTGGATTGCGTTGCTCAAGCACCTCGGGTTCCCCGTCACGCTCTCGCCGGAAGCCAAAGATGAGATGCTTCGAGAGATCGAACTCGCCTCTCGGGACCTGCAGACAGTAGACCATGCGAAGGCACGCATCGTACGTCTCGAGGAGACTCTTTCGTCGATTGGCGACCGCTACGCCCGCGTGGCGAATGACGTGACATCGCCTCCGCAGAGCACGGATGTCGCCGCAGCTATCGAGGCTCTGGAAAGCAAACTTGATGCTGCCAGAACTGAGAAGGTAAGGCAGGAATCTCTTGCGGCAGACGTGCGTCAGCTCGCCGACGAGGTCAGAGTATTTGAAGAAACAAGAGACAAAGAAGCTGCCGAACTGTCCGGGCTGCTTTCGAAATATTGTGTGCAATCACCTGAGGCACTGAAGGAGAAGTACCAGCGTTTCAACGCCTCGCGCAAGCTGCAGCAGTCCATCGACGCGGACTTGAGAACCATCGAGACGAGCGTCGGCACGGGCGAGGCATGCAGCGCGTTCATGGAGTCGCTGGCCGCCACAACACCGGAGGAGATACTCGCTGCGCTCGCGGAATCGAAGGAGCGAACGGCTACCGCCGAGAACGAGTTAACCGAGACTAACCGACTCGTTGGCGCGCTGGATAGTGAGTTGAAGGCAATCGTATCAGCAGAAGACCTCGTCAGCCGAGAGGCTGAGGTCGAAACGCTGCTGCAGCAACTGAAGGATGCGCAGAAGGAATGGCTCACTGCACGAATCGCCCTCTGGGGAATTGGTACCGCGGTCTCGCGCTATGAAGAGGAGCGGCAGCCGGACGTCATCCGCGCCGCACAGAGCACGTTCGGCACAATGACGGATGGCCGCTACGAGAGACTGCTGAAGCCCATCGACAGCGATGAACTGCACGTGCGCGACGTGAGCGGCAACGACAGGACCGTGGACCAGTTGAGCAGGGGTACACGGGAGCAACTCTACCTCGCCATGCGACTGGGACTCATCGAGCAGTACGAACAGCAGCATGAGCCGATGCCCGTCATCATGGATGACATCCTGGTGAACTTCGACGATGAACGGGGCGTACTGGCCGTGGAGGCCCTTGCCCGGTTTGCGAAAGACCGGCAGGTCATAGTCATGACATGCCACGAGAGCACGCTCTCACTCTACCGGCAGGCAGGCGCCACAGAGCTGGAGATGGAGAGAAACGGTACGCTGCTGTAGCAACGACTACTCGACAATTCTGGCACGCAACAAGCAAGGCCCGCCTTTCGGCGGGCCTTCTTCTCTCTTTTCGGGGTCACACACACGCTGCCACACGTGCACCACAGATACTATGGGAAAAGGCTATTGTACCTCCATTTCTATTCCCTTTGCCCAGAAGTCTCCCTCGGCATAGTGAACTCCACCCGGCCCTTTGACCATACCGGTGACGACTATCATGTCGCCATTCGCGATGCCTTCAACGCTCATTTCTGGAAGTTCCGTGCCATCATTCTCAACCATGAGCCCGTACCAGACCTGGATGGATTCTCCACCGGATGTCAATTCGAAGCAGGGACAGAACAACTCACCGAGCAGACTGACTTCACCAACAACTCGCACCTCTGTCTCATAGACAGGGTTGGCAATCAACTCTCCCACAGTTGACACGCTGGATTGAGGGGCTGAACCACCCATCTCCGCCTGCTGCAGCATGTCCCACATCTCATCCATGACGGCACTCACAATCTCAAACTCCTGAACCGTTACCACAGCGGTATGGTGCGTGATGACCTGTGCCAGCATCTTGCCCGTGCGGTCACCGTAGCCTGCTTGACTGCTGTCAAACTCGAACGTGAAAACCCAGCAGTACGGACAGCGCAGTGAAGCGGTATCGGTCAGTTCCAGAGTATCCGCCATGCCGTCAAACAAGAAAGTCGGTGAGTACTTCACAAAGGACTCCGCCAACGCCTGACTGCTTGCCTGCGACATCTCCTGCATCGGCATAATCTCGGTAACCAGCCCGTCTTGTCCCAGCACACTTCCAGACCAATACCAACCAAGAGCCATACTCTTCAGCGTGATGCGGTATTCGAGATACTGCGGAGCAACCACCGCCCACTGCATCGTGGCAATCCAATTGTCAGATGTAAACTGACGAGTAGAAGCGCCAACAATCGGCTCGCCATTCGGGCCTGTCAACGTCACGTCCTCCACCTGCCAGCCCGCGTCTCCTGCGGGCGCGATATCGGGGTACTGCTCATTGAGCCAACGAACTGCAAGGTCGAACGCGTCTTCCGGACTGAGGATGACCTGCTCTGGCTCCTGCCCACCGGACTCCTCCTGCGGTGGCGATGCCTCCACACAACCCACAGCGGGCAGCGCCACGAGTGCCACCAATGACATGAGAGCAACCAGTCTCTTCTTCATGACTCCCGTCTCCTTCATCATATCCTGCAGTGCCGGTTTCCCGGCTTCATGAAGATATACGAGGAAAAGGCGGGAGTGTCACAGGAATCTCCAAACCCTGCCGGCGCTCGGCCCTCCAGCAACCGGAGGTCGCTCCAGCGCTACTTTCTCCACTGTAGCGCTTCTTTCTGAGGACAGGCGGCGATGCACGCACCACAGGCGAAGCAGTCCGCGTGCAGCTTCTTCCCATCGTAGATATCCGCCATGGCAGTTGTCGGACATGCTTTCACACAGACCTTGCACTCCTTGCACGCTTCACGGTCTATCCTCGGTCGAAGTACGCTGACCTGCTCTAGCAGCCATGACACCAGCCCGAACGGGCACAGGAAGCGACACCAGGGCCGATACACGAACAGGGCCGCAATGAGAACGACGGCCACAAGAGCAATTGCCCACTGTGTCAGATTCAGCGAGAAGAGGCTGAATGGGTCAGCCTTTTCTATCCAGTCGAATCCCGCAACAACCAACCCAACCACCAGCGCCACGAATGCGCCCGCTCGCACCGTGTTAGTGAGCCGAAAGGACGGACGGCACTTCGGCAGCGGCACTCTATGAAACAGGTCCTGCAGTAGTCCAAAAGGACACACCCAGCCACAGATCGCTTTGTTCGATACCCAACCAGCACCCAGGAGAATCAACAGGACCACGGCAGGCAAGATGGTCAGCATCGGGCTACCCGCAACGCCTCCGGGCCCTTGAATGAACATCCGACCAAGTACGGTCCGAAGTGCGGCAACCGGGTTGGGCTGAAGCCCAACGCCTGCGGTCTGCGCGAACAGAAAACCGAACACAAGGACACCACCGACGATGAAAGAGAGCCTGACACCCGGGGTCACTTTGCGCCGCCGAAGCAGAATCGTCGCAACAACCACCACCGCAAGCCAGAGTGCCGGCCTCACGATGAGCAATGGGGAGAATCCCTGAATCACAATACGCTCCTCCTTGTGTTCCTGCCGCAGTGCCAGCACACATGCGGTTCGCTCAAATCCCTACGTCAGGCCACTCGGCTGAGAATGAGGCTTGAACCACGTCCCGAAGCAGGTCGACCCAGACAACCCGAGTCAGGCGTGCCTTCCTCACGCCACCGAAGGCTGAATCTCGCCCCCGATGGTGATGGTGACCACAGAGAGAGGAATCTCTTTGCCACTCCGCTCGATGGCCTGTTCAGAGAGCATGGCAAGACGCGAACAGCATGGGACTTCCATCCGCAGCACCGTCACGCTTGCCGGCACTGCCTCCCTCATGATGTCCGTGAGTTTCTCCAGATGCTCCTGCACGTTATCCAGCTTCGGACACGCGATGAGCAACGGGCGATTGCCGCGCAATTGGCCGAACCCGGGATGCGCATACGCCGTGCAGTCCGCCGCCAGGACCACATCCGCACCTTGCAGCCACGGAACAGCCGAAGACACGAGTCCCAACTGATAGGGGAAAGGGGCACTCGTGAATTCCGATTCCCCAAGGACAACCGCTGCAGATTCAGTTACGGAAGAACCTCCGGGACAGACAGTACATGCCTCAATCATGCCCTCGGAATCATGTCCTGATGCCTGCCCGGGCGCGACGTCCGCATCGAATTCTTCCGCCTGCCGTTTTTCTATGGAAATCGCTCCCTGCGGACAGTGTCCCAGGCATGCACCAAGACCATCACAATAGACTTCACTCATGAGGCGTGCCTTGCCATCCACAATCTTCAGGGCGCCTTCAACACACGACGGCACGCAGGCACCGCATCCGTCGCACTTCTCTTCATCAATCCTGATAATGTCACGTACTATCATCTTTGCTTCTCCAATTGGCCTGCGCGCTGCATCAGCGCGTCAGGACCGTATCATCACAAGCATCATCTTGAACGGAGCCACCGCGTGCAATGAATGTGTCTCATTTGCCGGCATCACAATCATCTGTCCCGCAATCACCCTGTGTTGGTGGCCAGAGATGGTCACACCCGCCTCACCATCAAGGACCTGGACCAGCGCGTCGAAGGGTGCCGTATGCTCACTCAGCCCCTGTCCCTTGTCAAAGGCGAAAAGCGTCACTGTCCCTGTCTTTCTGTCCAGAATGGTCCTGCTGACAACAGCGCCATCCTGATATGCCACCATGCCCGCAAGGTCATGAACGTTTCCCTGCATTTCAGTCAATCCTTCATTGTCCATCATCGTCCACCTCCTGTGGTTGTGTTCCTGAACAAATGATGACCGATACAGCAGGTGTTCTCCATGATGTGCATCAAGTTCGGAGGAGGTGGAAGCGAAAAGTGGAAGACTCAGGAGTCGAAAGGACCTTCGCTGAGCAGAACCAGCCTGTCTTCATCGACGATGACAAGTTCCCTGCGCCCTAGATTGAGGATGCCCATGGCGCTGAATTCGCCTATCTGCCGGCTCACCGTTTCAGTCGTCAACCCGGTCATCTGGCCCAGTTCCTCGCGAGTAAACGGAAGGGTCGGCCCGACACGCCGAACCAGCATCAGAAGGATTCGAGCAAGGCGTTGCTGCGCACGCTCGGTCGTACTATCCATGAGTCGACCTTGCGCTGTTCGAAGCCTCGACCCCAGCACGCGAATGATGTGCAGGGCAACCGAGGGGCGGCGAACAAGATACGCGACAAAATCCTCTCTGAGAATACGAATGAGCCTGGAATTCTCCACAGCCTCGGCGGAAGCTGGATAGGGTCTCTCCTCAAATACCGCTACTTCTCCAACCATCTCACCGGGGCCGAAGAAGCCGATAATGTGTTCCTTTCCCCGGGAGGAATGCTTTAAGACCTTGATGCGACCGTGGGAAACGATGAAGAGAGAATGAGGGCGCCCTCCTTCCCGGAACACGAGCTCGCCTGCACTACGGGTTATCTCCTTGCAGACAGAGGCAAGCTCGCCCAGTTCAACCGCGTCAAGGGATGAAAACGCCTCGGAACTGCGCAGCACCGTCACAATCTCGGGATGTTCCGCACCAATGCTCATTCACTGTCCTTCCGTTACTTGAGCCTCTTCCACTCTGTGTCCCACATCTCCATACTACCGCATACTGGCAGGAATCGGCACGGCTGCTTCCACAGAGCGCAGTCCTCTGACGCACAAAACCACAACATGTAGTCTTTACACGGAAACGACCACATGATATCGTGGATTCGAGCGCACATGAATCATCCGCAGGTCAGGGCCATCGAGTTGCTCGCGGAACAATACGCCTTCGGCGCGGGCAGTCTGCATGCTCGCAAGGTCGCTGCCCTTGCAGGCTCTCTATTCGACCAACTCTCCCATCATGCGATGCTTCCAGGGCTGACATCCTCCGCCCGCTGTACTCTTGTGGCCGCAGCCTACGCTCATGACATTGGGTTCTCCCCGCGAGCATTTGAGGATACCAGAGGACTTCCCTCGTGGACCTCTTCCAGCCCGGTGCAAGACCACCAACACCTCATCTCCTTCGAGGTTCTCCGAGCCCATCTCGACCTGGAGCTACACGCAATCAGTCTGCCACCATTCAGCGCTGCTGACCGCTCCTCCATTCTCTACTCTGTGCTATGGAGCTTTCCCGGCAGCAATCGCACAGTCCCGAGTGAACCCCTCATCGCCCCCAAGAACGTAGCGCTAATGGCCGGAATACTACGCATTGCAGACGCTCTCGATGTGCGCCACCGACTGATGGTGCAGCAGGTGGAACTTCGCAGGTCAGCAGCATGGATCAGGCTGCTCGTTCGTGCCTTTGATGAGGCCGGGGCAGAGGTTGCGGCGGCTCAGGACAATGCTGATTTGCTGAGAAGACAACTTGGCCTGCACATATTCGTACAGGAGATGATAGAAGCGGACGGAGTGGACACTACGTCGTCAGGAGGACCATTCTCGATGCAGCCCGAAGATGAAAAGTACCTTGCGGCGTTGTTTGCAAGGGAGAAGGGTTCCCTGGCCGATTAGCCTTTGTCCGGAAAGAGCCGCAAGACCGCACAATTACATAACCTCACATGATATGCTTGACGCACTCACATGACTGACGGGCAAGTGCAGGCCATTGAGTTGTTCGCGCGGAATTGCGCCGGCGGATGCAGTGCTGCGCATGCCCGCAAGGTTTCCGGACTCGCCACCTCACTCTTCGACCAGCTTCTTACTATGGGATTCCTTCCGGAAATGACGGAATCCGACCGACTGGTACTCATGGCTGCCAGCCATGCTCACAATGTTGGTCCATGCGGGGAGGAACTCCATCCCGACAAGGAAACCCTTCCTTCCCGGGTGCCTATAGAGCCGTCAGACGCGTATGGCGCCACCTCCTGTCAGGCATTACGCACGTGGCTGATGAATCCTCCGCCCCCCCTCAAGGTGAACCCTCTCGCCGCTGAGGACCGTTCCGCGCTCCTCTACACCATTCTGTGGAACACTGCTGCCGAGCCATCTCCGATACCGGAGGAGCCTCTGCTTGACCCTGGCCGCACCATGAAGCTGGCTGGCATACTCCGCCTTGCCGACGGTCTCGCTGAGCCACCGAGAAACCTCGTAGCAGGGTGCAGCGTGCTTCAATCCTCTGCGTGGATTCGAGTACTGGTCCGTTCAATTGCAGATGTCTCCAAAGAAGTCGCAACCGCACAGCGGCGTTCTGATCTGCTCGCCCGTGCGCTGGGTCTTCGCGTGTTCGTGCAGCAAGTGGTAGAGTAGCTACCATGAAACACGTCCTTTTCATCAGTAGCAGCAATACCTGTCGTTCTCCTATCGCCATGACTGTCCTGCAACAGTTGCTGGCGGAGAGAGAACTTCAGAGCCTCATAGCAGTTGACTCGGCGGCGCTGGACTGTCCAACCTGGGATACCGCCAGTGACGGAGCGAGAAAAACAATTACCGCAACGTATGGCTCAGACCTGCTGGCTCAGTACCGAACGAAACGGATAAGTGACACACTATTGGCCTCAGCGGATCTGATACTCACTATGGAAGAAGGCCAGACCAGGGCCATGGAGGCGTCCCGCACATTTGCCCTGCGCAGCTACGCTGGTTCCTCAGGAGACATAGATGACCCCGCGTTCTCTCAGGACTACGAAGACTGTATCAAGGATGTCCGAAGCTGCCTGGAGGCTGCTCTCCCGACGTTGCTTCTGGACCTCGCAGTCGATACGAATCCATCAGATTAGGGACCACAGGTCTCCGTTCCCCTCTTGATCGTTCGGACAATGGACCATGAGGTGTCAGAACGTTGCACTGGCAGGAATAAAACGAAGAAGCCCTTCGCCGAAGCACGTGATGACGCTATTCTGTTACGCTCCGCACAGAAAATGAAATGAGCGCGCAGGCACCCTCCCTACCTCAGTCGCGCTAAACCAATCAAGGAGGACATTACGAATGGAACTACCAGAACCCTGCACCACAGGCGCCACTTCTCTGGAGGAGGCACTCTCTCTTCGCCGCTCCGTGAGGCAGTATGGCAACGCACCGCTGACACTTCAGACACTCTCGCAACTCCTGTGGGCCGCGCAAGGCTCTACCGGCACGGGACAATTCCGCACTGCCCCGTCGGCTGGCGCCACCTACCCGCTGCAAACCTATGTCGTAGTAGGTGCCGTGGAAGGCATGGACCCTGGCCTGTACCACTACGAATCGGGGAGTCACTCGTTGTCACTCGTCAAGGAGGGCGACCTGAGAGAGGCGCTTTCCGAAGTCTCGCTCAAACAGACATCGATTGTACAGGCAGCCATCAGCGTGGTATTTGCCGCCATTTATGAGAAGACAACTGGGACCTATGGTGACCGTGGCCAGATGTACGTACATATGGACGTTGGGCACGCCGCCCAGAACGTGCTTCTGCAGGCAACCGCTCTTGGCCTTGCAAGCGTGCCTGTTGCTGCCTTTAAGACCCGGACTGTCGCCTCGCTTCTGGAGTTGTCCGAGGGACAGGTTCCGCTCTACATCGTTCCCGTAGGAGCGCCACGCTCAGTCTGATGCCCAAAGGCGGCGGGCTGCACGGCAATCCCTTTGCAGCCCGTCCTCAAGAATTGATGCGAATATCGGCCTGCGAAACCCACAAATGGGCATTGACGCTTCGCAAACACGTGAATAGACTTCGCAGTGATGGATGTCTGCTCCCCCGACGTTCTCCCCTTCACCTGTGTACTGAAACCAAGCCATGGCTGACAAAAAGGAGTGAATCAAGATGAACTTCAAGAACGACAAGGAACTCTTCGATACCATGGAACAGAAGCTCTACTCTTCGGTCATCTCAGATGTGGTTGACAAGCTGGGCTATATGCACCAGGCGATGCGAGCCAATATCAACCCAATGTGGCCCGGCGCGGTCGTGGCAGGCAGAGCACATACATGTCTGAGCGTGGATGTCTATGAGACGAAAGAGAACCACTACGCAATGGAGATAGAAGCCGTCGATACGCTGAAGCCAAATGATGTGCTTGTCGGCGGCACCAACTGCTCCACAGAGACTGCTCTCTGGGGAGAGTTGCTCTCCACTGCATCGCGGGCCAGGGGGGCCAGGGGCGCAATTGTGGACGGCTATACGCGTGACCTCGTGAGGATTCAGGAGATGCAGTTCCCCATGTTTGCAACCGGCACACGCCCCCTCGACTCCATGGGACGAAGCATCGTTCTTGAGTACGGCCATCCGGTCATGTGTGGAGAAGTCCTCGTGAAAGAGGGAGAGATCGTCTTCGCGGATATCGACGGCGTTATCGTCATTCCGAAGGAGATTGAGGAAGAGGCCATACGGCTGGCGTTCGAAAAGGTACAAGCCGAGGATACTGTCCGGGAAGAGTTGCTCAAAGGACATCTCCTCGGTGACGTCTACAAGAAATACGGCGTCCTGTAGCTGCTCCGGGGCATTCACACTCGCCCGTTCGATTACCTGCACACATAAGGAGGGAATGCGTGAAGATTACGAACGTTGAGACCATTGAACTCAGGCTACCCGAGGACCAGATAGAGGATAAGTGCTCCTCAGGTCAGGACGCACTTATCGTGAAGATCCACACCGACGAAGGACTCGTCGGCATCGGTGAGATAGACTCATCCTCTCGCGTTGCGAAGGCGGCCATAGACGCACCGTTCAGCCATTCAGTCACATCCGGACTCGGCCGTCTCCTCATTGGAGAGAACCCCCTGAACATCCGTGTGCTGCAGGAGAAGATGTACCAGGCCACGTTCTACTACGGCAGAAGGGGCGTTGTCATCCATGCCATGGGCGGCATCGACATGGCGCTCTGGGACCTCGCAGGCAAGTACTACGGCAAGCCCATATATGAGCTTCTCGGAGGGGCGTTCCAGACGAAGGTGCGCGCATATGCCAGTATTCTCTTCGGTCGAGACGGTGAAGAGACAGCCGAGATTGGCCGCAAGTGGACCAGCAAGGGCTACACCGGCGTCAAGTTCGGCTGGGCACCCATGGGACAGAGTGAGAAGGTAGATATTGACCTCGTTGACGGCGCCCGCAGAGGCGTTGGTCCTGACAACGATGTACTCATCGATGCGGGCTGCTGCTGGGATACCATGACCGCCATCCGGCGCGCGCGCCAGTTCGAAGAGTTCGGCATTCTCTGGCTTGAAGAGCCACTGCAGCAGGACAACCTCGAAGGCTACATGAAGCTCAGCAACAGTTCGCGCATCCCTATAGCCGCGGGTGAAGGTGACGCGGGACGATTCGCGTGGAAGGACCTCATTGAGCGCGGCGGCATACACATCGCACAGATAGACCTCGCCCGCAACGGCTTCACGGATGCCATGCGCATCGCCGACTTCATCGAGGACAAGGGCCTGCGCGTCGTGAACCACTTCTACACCACCGGCATCAACCTTGCAGCAGGTCTGCAATTCCTTGCAGCACGGAAGTCCACATTCATCCTTGAATACTGCGTTGAAGAGACGCCTATGCGCTGGGATGTCACGAAGCAGAAGATGGAGATTGATGCCGAGGGCTTCGTTCACGTACCGGACGGACCGGGACTGGGCATCGACCTCGATGAAGACACGGTCGACCGTTTCCGCGTCTCCTGAGAGACACAGGAAGCGCAAGGAGGGCAGGGAAAGAACCATGGCTATGCAAGCAATCGTCTTCAAACCTGAAGACAACACGGCAGTCGCCCTTGTAGACCTCCCCGAAGGAACGCAGCTGGAACTGGAGGTCGAGGGACAGAAGAGACCGGTGACGCTCATTGAGCCAATCACATACCAGCACAAATTCGCCGTCTCTCCCATCAGGAAGGGAGAGAGGGTGATGAAGTACGCCCAGGTAATCGGAGAGGCAACCGCCGATATCCAGCCAGGCGAGCACGTCCACATTCACAACATGGTCGGATTGCGAATGAAGGCGGCAGCGAAATCGTAGGAGGAGGAACTGATGGAATTCTGGGGATTTCCACGACCTGACGGCACCGCGGGAACCAGGAACCACATCGGTGTCATCGTCAGCGCAGCGTGCGCCAACGACCCGGGGCAGTGGATTGCCAATGCGGTCGAGGATGCGAAGCTGTTCACACACAAACAAGTCTGCGGGCTGATTCCTCCAGACAAGGAGACTGTCGAACGCACCCTCGTGAACCTCGGCAGGAATCCAAATCTGCATGGCGTCCTTGTGGTCGGGCCGGACTGTGCCGATTCCGATCCTGACGGCATTGCCGAACGAATCGCCGCTTCAGGAAAGCCAGTTGAAGTCTGCAAAGTACACACCGAAGGCGGCGTGATGGTCGCCGTTCAGCGCGGTATCAACACGGTGCGCATGATGGCGTCCGACGCTTCCCGCATACGCCGTGAGCCTATGCCGCTTTCGAAGCTGCGCCACGGCGTGGAGTGCGGAGGGTCAACTCCCCTGTCGGGAGCGGTAACGAACGCAGCTCAGGGTCACGCACTCGATATCATCATTAAGAACGGAGGCAACGGGGGATTCAGCGAGACTCCCGAGGTCATCGGTGCCGAACATGTCATCGCGGAACGCGCCATCAACGACGAGGTCAAGCAAAAGATGATCAAGGTCGTCGTTGACTTCGAGGAGTGGTTGAAATCGTCAGGCATCGACTTCCTGCGGGCAAACCCGGACGCGCAGAACGTTGAGGACGGTATCAGTTCTATCGAAGAAAAGGCGCTCGGGGCCATCCACAAGGGAGGCACCACCCCACTCACCGAAGTGGTCGGCTATGCAGAGATTCCGGAAGGCAAGGGCATGTGGTTCATGAACACTCCCGGCAACGACATGATGTCGGTCACCGGGCTCGCAGCTGGGGGCTGCAATATCATGACCTACTCTACAGAGGGAGCCGCGCCCTATGGTTTCCCCTGGGTCCCTGTCATCAAGATTACCGCCAGAAAAGACCACTTCAGGAAGTATCCCGATCTGCTCGATTACCTGGTGGACATCGAGTGGGCGCTCAAAGACATCGATGCAGTTGGTCAGGACCTGTTCAATCTCATGCTGGAGGTGGCCAACGGCCGCAAGACGCAGAGCGAGATTCTTGGTTACACCTGCGCACAGGATATCTGGCGAGTCGTTCCAGCCAGCTAGAATCGCACAAACGGGGCGCGCCTCCTACTGTACAGGAGGGCGCCCTGTGGCTTCACTCGCCACAGTGGCTAGAGAAGTCCCCAGTCCTCGTAGCCCTTGCGAATCGCCGACAGGTACTGAGGTGCAGGAGCCTCCTCAGGTGCACGGTCCTTCTTGTAGTACGCAACTGCCTCTATCGCATCCCCAAGGTCGCTGAATACGATGACGTTCATACGGTCATAAACGGTCGGATATCCCTCATACCTATCCAGTTCGCGAAGACACTTCGCGTCAATCTCATACACTCCGCCAAGCACGTGTTCACCCTTATGCAGTTGTATCGTCGCGGTACCGCCGTTCTGAGAACGTGACCTGCCTGTGAATACAAGTTTGTAGTTGGGCAGCCTCGCACTGGTTCGGCGCTTCGCATCGGGGCATCGCTGCCTCATCTGCGCGATGCTCAGGTTTGAGCCATACGCAAAGTAGTTCATCATCTTCCGTCAGTACCAATCGGCAGGGCAGAGTCCGCGTTCCACGAACACAGTCAACCTTCTAGCACTCTACCTTGCCGGACAATTCGGCGAATTCCTCCATTGGAATCACAGACCATGTCTCAGTCTGGATGCCGGGGTCGAGGTACGAGATAGCCAGGGGAACGCTTGCCGCCTTCTCCTGGTCCGGCGCGTCAAAGACGAAGGCCATGTCGTACGGGCCAAGTATTCCGTAGGAGCCAACCAGCTTTATTCCGAGGTCCTCAATCCGTTTGGCACTGTTCTGCCATTCTTTGCAGAAGTTTGTGATGCCCCGGGCCTCCTGATGAACGAACCTCACCATCGTCATGTACATTGCCATGTGTGACCTCCCTGTCCTCTCCCGGTCATTCGTATCATAGACCTTTGTCCTTTTCAAATGAAAAGAGCCCCTGCATCTGCTCTTTGCATACGAGGGGCTCTGTGTCAGACATGTACTGTCACTACAGTAGGATCGCGATAAGCCCGACGATAATCAGGTATATGCCGATCAGATAGTTGAGAATCTTGGGAAACACCAGGATAATGATTCCGAAAACAAGACTGGCAACACCAAAGATGAGTCCAGATCCAAATGGCATCGTCTCTACCTCCTCTCTCTACATGGATTGGCATACCGCTATGCCGAGAACACTATCGCTATGACGCCGATGGCAATCAGCCAGAAAGCAATGAGGTAATTGATTATCTTTGGAAAGATGAGAATGACGATTCCCGCCACCACACTGAAGAGTCCCGAGAGAAGCACCTGTGCTGTCGCCATTGTCTACTCCCTTCCTTCGCCTGAGTTGTTCTCATTCTGCCAGAAACGAAAAGCCGCCACAATCAGAGAGTGAGTCTCCTGTGACCTGCATGGTGAGGACTACCTCATTACGAGAGCTGCAGCACCCAGGAGCGGTGCATCATCGCCAAACAACGACTGACGAATATCCACTTCACAGGCATCTGCCACGTAGGACCGCTCTCTCGCCACCTTTGCAGCAGGACCCAACAGCGAGTCTCCTATCTTGGTCAGCCCTCCGCCGATGAGCACCACGGAAGGATTGAAGATGTTGATGAGATTTGCCAGGCCCACACCCACGTAGTACGCGGTCGTCGCTATCATCTCCTGTGCCAGCGCATCTCCCTGCCCCGCAGCCAGCGCAACGAACTGTGCGTCTATCCTGTCCACGTCTCCTCCACAGAGTTCTCTCATCATACTGCTGTCACCCGCCGCGATTCTCGCAGCAGTACGGCTCGCAAGTGCGCTCCCTGAGGCAAGCGCTTCCCAGCAGCCATTTCGACCACACGGACAGGCAGGACCGTTCACATCTATGACCATGTGCCCCACTTCTCCAGCAGCACCACAGGAACCCTCATAGAGCTTGCCCCCGGCAATGATTCCTCCTCCGATGCCCGTACTCACCGTCACGTAGATAACATTATCCACGCTTCGATTCAGTCCAAACTGCCATTCTGCGAGAGCCGCGAGTGACGCATCGTTGCCGAGGCACACGGGCATGCCGAAGCGTTCGGCAAGCATATCCCTGAGCGGCGTGTTCCGCAGGGCGGGAATGTTGGGCGAGAAATTCACAACACCATCTCGACTGTTCACGATACCCGCCGAGGAGACTCCCACACCACTCAAGTCAGAGTATGATGTAGCATTCTCTGCCAGAACCTTGAGCGAAACCTCGTGGATGGCGTCAGCCAACTCACGAGCGTCGAGCGTCTCAGGGGTCGGGACACGGCCTCGCGTGCGCACCCTTCCATCACTGTCGACCAATGCGGCAGCTATCTTCGTGCCTCCCATGTCAATGGCAAGACAACAGGCTCTCGATTCATCACGTTTCATGGCCCGAGCATACTACGTGCGAACGAGTCGTGTTGTCAATGCTTCATCCATCGTTCTAGAATACGAGACAAATGATAGGATTCGATGAGATTCGGAAGCTTTCACAGATAACGCCCTCCAAGATTGTGCTGTTGGTCATGGATGGCGTCGGAGGACTCCCCCACCCGGCAACAGGCAAGACCGAACTTGAAGCCGCTCAATGCCCAAATCTCGACCGGCTCGCAGCCGAAAGCATCTGTGGCATGCACTACACCGTTTCCCCGGGAATCACGCCTGGAAGCGCGCCAGGGCACATGTCCCTCTTCGGTTATGACCCACTCAGCTATCCGCTGGGCAGAGGCATCGTTGAGGCACTTGGGCTCGACATCGAAGTGGCGCCCGGAGACGTCGTCGCGAGGGGCAATTTCTGCACCGTCGATAAGACAGGACGCATTTCGGACCGCAGGGCGGGACGGCTCGCCTCGGACAAGAGTAGTGAACTGTGTTCGCTGTTGAACACCAGGGTGAAGCTGAATAACTGCCAACTTGAATTCTTCCCAGGAAAAGAGCATCGCTTCGTCGTCCGCTTCCGCGGCGACGGTTTGTCGGATGAGGTCTCGGACACAGACCCGCAGCACGAAGGAATGCTCCCAATTCAGGCACAGGCACTTGACCCTGCGGCAAACAAGACGGCAGGTCTCGTGAACGCCCTTGTCGAGAAGTCTCGCACCCTGCTTGAAGACCAGAGCCCTGCGAACATGTTCCTGCTTCGGGGCTTCTCCCAGCACCCTGACTATCCATCCCTCCACAACATTTACCAGGTCACGCCGGCGTGCATCGCAACCTATCCGATGTACCGTGGAGTGTCGCGTGTGGTCGGCATGGACATACTGCCAGCCGGAGAGAACCTTCAGACCCAGTTGGAGGTACTGAGGAAGAACTACGACAGTTACGATTACTTCTTCATCCACTTCAAGAAGACGGATGCCCGAGGAGAGGATGGCGATTTCGACGCTAAAGTGAAGGCTGTGGAAGAGTTGGATGCGGCTCTCCCTGGATTCCTGGAGTTGCATCCCGACGTATTCATAGTCACTGGAGACCACTCGACTCCCGCAGGAATCGCGGGGCACAGTTGGCATACCATACCGGTGATGCTGCGTGCACAGTATTGCAGGAAGGATGAGGTGACTGAATTCTCCGAACGGGCATGTCTCCACGGAGGACTGGGGCAGTTTCACGCCACTGAACTGATGCCGCTGGCGATGGCCAATGCGCTGAAGCTCAACAAGTTTGGCGCCTAGCCCTCATGGAAAGGGGACTCGGTAGGGGATTCCTCCGGATTTTCCTGGTCTGCCTTCTCGAGTTCGTACTCGAGTTCCTCCATTATTCGTGCCGCACGCGGATAGCCGATGCGCAGCTTCCTCTGCAGAAATGAGGCCGATATCTGTTGATGGTCCGCCGCCAGCTTGCGCGCCTCTTCCAACATCGGGTCCTCCACCGGAATCTTCTGCCCTGCGCCATCTTTGAGTTCATCCAGGTCCACAATGGGCTTCTCTGGCCGCCGCTGCCCCGCCCAGAACTCAACCACTCTCTCTATCTCGGCATCCGCCACATAGGTGCCCTGCAAACGTTTCGGGCGGCCGGCTTCACTGGGGAGGTAGAGCATGTCGCCGCGTCCCAGCAGTTTCTCCGCACCCACCGTGTCAAGAATGGTCCGGGAGTCTACCTGCGATGTGACCGCAAAGCTGATACGGGTGGGGAAGTTCGCTTTGATGAGGCCGGTGACCACGTCCACGGATGGCCTTTGCGTTGCCACAATAAGGTGTATCCCCGTGGCTCGTGCGAGCTGCGCAAGACGGCAGAGCGAGTGCTCAACTTCGTCGAACGCCGCCATCATCAGGTCCGCCAACTCATCCACAACCAGCACTAGGTATGGCATTGACTCTCCGGGGAGCCGGTCCTTGTTGAACGCTTCTATATTGCGAGCTTTCGCTTTTGCGAACTCCCTGTAGCGCCGGTCCATCTCCACGCTCAGCCAGCGCAGCACTTTCACCGCCTTCTCCGTATCTACCACCACAGGCGCCGCCAGGTGCGGAATCTCGGAGAAGGACACCAGCTCTACTCGTTTCGGGTCCACAAGCAGGAAACGAAGGTCATCAGGGCTGTTGTGCATGAGTAGACAACAGATGATTGAATCCAGACACACTGTCTTGCCGCTCCCTGTTGCTCCCGCAATGAGCAGGTGGGGCATCTTCGCAAGGTCTCCCGCTACGGATTCTCCTCCCGCTCCCTTGCCAAGCGCGAGCGCAAGCTTCGCTTTCGCCTGCGTCTTCTGGAAGGAGGTACTTTCGATAACACTTCTCAAAGACACCGCACCGAACGCAGAGTTCGGAACCTCAATGCCAACCATCGACTTGCCGGGAATGGGGGCCTCTATCCGTATGCTTGGTGCCGCAAGAGCAAGTGCCAGGTCGTTGGACAGAGCCGTAATACGGTCCACCCGAATCCTGGTCCTGGAGACCTCTTCCTGTCGCTCTTGACCGTTGTCCACAACTTTCTTGTACTTGCGGACCCAGCCAGGTTCGAGCCCGAATTGCGTCACCGTAGGCCCGGTGTTGATCTGAACGACTTTCGATTCGACTCCGTAACTGTCCAGCGCTTCTTCGATAGCCCGCGCGCGCTTGTCTATCTCATCCTGGTTCAGTACTACTTCCGTCGGCCTGTCGAGAACGTCAACGGGCGGAATCTGCCACCCTCCCACGGTGACGAGCGGTTCACGCATCGGCACAACTGGCACTTCCAGGACGGGCTCGGGAGCAGGTGAGGACACTGCAGCAACTTCAGCAGGCTGCTCCTGCGCCTTTCTTCCAAGGTGGAATCCTCTCCTGTCAAGCTCGAGCTTCGGCACTCCCACCGCAGCTTTCGACATGTCATCGGACTTCGGCGCCGTCTTTTCCTGAGCCTGCACAGGACTCTCCGGCGCAAGCACAGAGCGGGTCGATGAAGTAGACACCGCAGGCTTGTTGTACCCTGCGAGTGGGATTGGCTTCACTTTCCGGGGTCGAGGACGAAACAGCCAGCGCGTGGTACGAACCAAAGGCTGCGGTACTGTGAAAACCAGCGCCAGTACGAACAGGGCGCAGGACTGCACCGCACCCCACATCTCAGACGGACCGGCAATCGCCTGCCCCACTTCGCCTCCAAGACTCACCGTCCAGAAGATGCCGCCCGCAGGATGAATCAGACCAAGTATCCCCCACAAAGCGATTGCGGCGAGAGTGGCGCCAACAAACACGTTCCAGCGTCTGGCGAGAGGGCCAAACCCACGCACTATAAGCCAGATAAGCACGCCGATTGCAGCGATAAGCAGTATGAGTCCCAGACCAAATGTCGAGAGCAATTGCTGCCAGAGACCCGCGCCAGCATTGGCGAGCATCGGGCCGACAATGAAGGCAACAACTACAACACCGACGACCAGTACAAGCCTTCCGATGGCTTTCAGAGGAAAGCTCCGGCGCTGTCTGGGCGTCTGCGCTCTTCCGGTTGTCTTGCTCCGTTTACGTGGCACAGGTTTCTGTTGCCTCGGTTTGGACGTAGCGTTTCGCTTTGTTCCTGCCATCAGAATCACAACCCCGTGACAACGGGGATGATAACAGGCTTCCTGTGCGTCTTTTCGTACAAGTATCGGGCAAGCGTCTCTCGCGCACGCGCTTCTATGGCGCCACGTCCGCTCCCCGCAGTCTTGCCCAGCGCAACCGCACTTGCCACTGCTTTCCGCCCACCCTCCAACAGTTCGCCGTATTCCTCAGGGTCCACGAAGCCCTTGCTCACAATGACTGGTTCGCCTTCGAGTCTCCCCGTAGTTGGTGAAATCACGATAGTCACGAAGACCACTCCATCTCGTGAGAGTAGCCTGCGGTCTCGCATCACACTGACGTCAAGCTCCCTTATAATGGGCCCGTTGGCCACGAAATCACCGGCAGGCACCTTGTCTACGACCTTGCCTTTGGTTCCGTCCAGTTCAAGCACGTCTCCGTTGTCCAGTACAAAGATGTTCTCTCTCGGAATTCCCATATCCTCGGCAATCTTTGCGTGCTTGGCCAGGTGTCGATACTCTCCGTGCACCGGGATGAAGAACTTCGGTCTGACGAGGTTGAACACCGTCTTCAACTCCTCTTCACTGCCGTGCCCGTGCACGTGGACGCGCGATTGTGACCCGTAGACCACGTTCGCTCCCAGCCTGAAGAGATTGTTGATTGTCTTACTCACTACCTGTTCGTTCCCCGGAATAGGAGTCGCAGACATCACGACGGTGTCTCCCTCCCTGATCTTCACATGAGGATGCTCGCCGGTTCCCATGCGCACCAGCGCGGATGTGGGTTCACCTTGAGTCCCTGTTGTTAGGATAACGACTTTGTCAGGTGGAAGGTTGTGTATCTGCTCATATTTGCTCACCGTTCTCGGTGGAACATTCAGGTAGCCTATTTCAGAGGTCACCTTGACGATGCCCTCCATCGAACGCCCGGTCACAAACACATGGCGCTTGTACTTGGCAGCAATGTCCATCACCTGTTGTATCCTGGCCACCAGAGAGGAGAACGTTGCGACAATGACTCTTCCCTTGGCTCCCATGACTATGCGGTCCAGGCTGTCCGCCACGGTCTGCTCAGGCGGCGTGTACCCGGGCAACTCTGCATAGGTGGAGTCTGAGAGCAGCAGCAACACCTGCTTCGAGCCCACAAGGGCAAGGCGGTGCAGGTCTGTCGGCTCTCCGATGACTGGATTGTGGTCCAGCTTGAAATCCCCGGTGTGAACGATAGTGCCCAGCGGAGTCTCAATTATGAGGCCCACAGCATCAGGAATGCTGTGGCACACAGGGAACATCTCCATCGTCATGCACCCCAGTGTGATGACTTCTCCCGGCGCTACTTCATTGACCTGTGCCTTCACCTTCGAGCCCTTCTGTTTCAGGCCCATGGCAATCAGCCGAGTGCTCAGCTTGGTCGCGTAAACAGGCACGTTGACAGCTGACAACAGATACGACACTGCGCCGATGTGGTCCTCATGCCCGTGCGTTATGACAAGGCCCCGCACCCTGGTTCGGTTCTCCACCAAGTAGCTCATGTCCGGTATGACAGTGTCGACGCCTATCATTTCCTCACTTGGGAACATGATGCCTGCGTCGATGACAATGATGTCGTCGCCACACTCCAACGCCATCATGTTCTTGCCGATCTGTCCAAGACCGCCAAGAGGGATTATGCGAAGTCGTGGTGCAACAGTCTTCTTCTTCGACTTGCGACGGCGCGTCGTGGTGCGAGAGGGCTTCGGTCTTGTTTCGGGAGATGGCACAAGGTTATTTTCGGGCATTCACATATCTAGAGCAGGGCAAGTTGCTGCCCACCATCATCCGGTGTGCAAGCACGGGGCTCAAGATTCTTGAGCAACTCGGGCAACCGCAACATGTCTTCCTCAATCACCTTTCGCAGACTACCCTGGTGCAGGGCAGCCGCAGGATGGTACATGGGAAAGCACACGATGTCACCAATCTTCCGTGGCTTGCCATGCACTTTGCCGATAGTCTCATTCGTGAAATAGCGTGCGAGCGAAAAACGCCCCAGTGTCACTATGACCTTCGGCCGAATAATTTCAATCTGTTGATTAAGCCACGGCCTGCAGGCTTCAATCTCGCCGGGAAGCGGATCGCGGTTTCCTGGAGGCCGACACTTGATGACGTTCGCAATGTAGACTTCGCTGCGAGACAGACCAATGGAGGAGAGCAAATCGTCAAGAAAAGCCCCGGCAGCACCGACGAACGGTCTGCCCTGCTGGTCCTCATTGAAACCTGGAGCCTCTCCAATGAAGAGAAGGTCAGCATCTTCCGCCCCTTCACCAGGAACCACTCTATTTCGCTGCTGTGCTAGCTCGCACGCCTGACAACTCGCCATCTGGCGGCAAAGCTCACTAAGAGCTGACATTCAGTCGTGATAGTATCATCAGCGCTAGGAGTGGTCAATTGCGACCAAAGTCCCCCTCATCATCGTCATCACTCTCGTCATCCTCTTCATCCCCGCTCTCCTCACCTTCCTGCTCCCAGATGGGCTCGGTGAACTGGTCGATATACGCAGCAGTCGCCTGCTTCGAGATGGCATCCATCTCCATCTCTGACTGCTTGGACAGGGCTTCAAGCTCCTCCGTGTCCACTTCTATTCCCAGCATCTCCGCAAATATGCTGAGCACGGCAAGGGCAGCCTTCGGATGCGCCATCTGTGTTGCGAAACTGGGAACCTCTCCCAGAAGGCAGAGTCCTTCTAGCCCCTTCTCTTTTGCCCTGCCCAGGATGATGCCGTTCAACCCGGCAATTCGGAGGGTGCCCCTCAGAATGACGTTATGCCTGGCGAACTCATCGAGCAACTCCTGCGTCGTCGCCACTCCCCAGACCTTGGTCTCCTCGGTGTAGTGTATCTTCGTGACGGCGGCAGCGCAGCAGTACAACCTGTTGACGTTGAGCTGTTCCGCCGCAGCCAGAACGGCCTCAACCATTTCGTAGCCCTTGGTTCGTGGCTGCTCTTCACCTATGAAGAGGACCACCCCATTCTTCGCCTCATCGTCCTGCCAGTAGTAGAACTTGCTCTCAGGAAACCGCGGTTGCTCAACCACATTGTCCTTGACCATCACTCCCACCGGCTCGAAGAAGTAGACAGGGTCTATCTCTCCTATCTCGTGTGCCCCGAGCTTCTCTTTCAGGTAACGCGCGAGTATGAGCGAGACATTGCCGATGCCCGGCCAGGATGCAAGCATCACAACGTTCTCGGCCTGTGGTTCCTCCGTCAGCGTGATGGTCAATCCCTTATCAGGCTTGCGTCTTGTCATGCCTCACCTCTTTTCGCGGATACGGAGACGCCGTCACACAGCAGCGATGGCGTTCTCAGGCCCCCTCCGACCCAGCGTCCGTCAGTTCCGATGGCCGGTACCTTCTTCAATACATCCATGATATTGCCGGCAACCATCGTGTCCTTGACTCTGCCAACAATCTCACCCTTTTCAACCTTGTAGCCAAGCAGTACGTTGCCCCCGAAATCTCCCGCGAGCAGGTTGCCCTGGTTCGCGCCGATAAGTTCCTCTACAACCAGCCCTTCATCGATGCCGGAGAGCATCTCATGATAGGAGGTGTCTCCCTCTTCAAGCACAAATGCGCTCTTTCCGGGACGCACCTGGCTGCGGGCGTCACCTCGATGTCCACTGCCCGTGCTCTCGACACCTGCTTCAGCCGCCGTCTGCAGGTCATAAAGGAAGTCCCCCACAACGCCGTTCTGTATCAGGTCGATTCGCCGACACTGCGTCCCCTCATCATCAAAAGGAGCGCTCGTCGGCCTCCCATCCAGCGTCGCGTCATCACGCAGAGAGAGACGGACGTCGAACAGCTCTTCTCCAGCACGGCCTGCGAGCCGCGAAGCCTTCTCGACAACATTCTTTCCGTTGAAGGCAACGGCCAACGGGCCCATCAGCGCAGCGCCCACCCCCAGAGGAGTGAACAGCACGGGATAGCTGCCAGTCGTGATAGTCGCAGACCTTGACGCCAGTTCAAGTTGCCGCAGCAGAGATTCCGCAATCACATCGGCCTGCAGAAATAAGTCGCAGGAGGCAACTCCGTCACCCACGAACAGCATGTCCGTATCCTTCACACGCATCCCTTCCATGAACAGCCCCAACCCTGTCTGGCGGAAAGAATCATCCAGTCGATTGCTGTTGATGATGTGGACCGAGCCGGTACTTCTCGACACCATTCCTTCACACTGCACATCTTTGTAGCGACCAACAACACTCTCAATAACACCACTGCCCATCTCAATCATCGAAGCCACCTCAAGGGAGGCAACTCTCTCATCGTAAAGCTTCACCGCGAGCGTTTGCCGCGTGCCCGGGAACGTGAGTCTCGCAGGTGCACCGAAGGAAGAGGTCTCTACAGCCATCTCAATCAGTCTCTCAGGACTGTATTCGCCGCTGGCAGAGGCGAACCCTATCCTGCCATCACGGACTAGTCTCACCGCAACGCTATGACTCTGTTTTGTCTCGACCTGCTTCAGCCGGTTTGCCTCGAAATGCACCAGGGTGCTCTCTGAGCGGACCTCGAAGACCTCACACTGCTGTGACTCCCGCTGTGCCAGTTCCAGAAGCCTCTCCATTACCGCCCTCCCACGATGCATCGGCTGATGCGGATGTGTGGGCTGCCATTCGACACGGGCAACGGTGACTGTCCACCCTTGCCGCAACCTCCACCCTGGTTCATATCCAGATCGCTGCCGATGGCGTCGATACGTTCAAGTGTGGTGAACACGTTGCCCGTCAGAACGACTGGACGCAGCAGTTCGGCCAGCTTGCCGTTTCGAATCATGTACGCTTCACCTGCGGAGAACGTGAACATCTCGAGACTCGTCTGTCCTCCGTACCAGTCCTTCACATACACGCCCTCTTCGATACTTGCGAGCATGTCTTCAAGAGACACGTCGCCGGGTTCTATGTACGTATTGCTCATTCGCACTATAGGGCTGTGTCTGTAGCTGATAGCACGCGCGTTTCCGGTTGGAGACTCGCCCATCCTGGCGGCAGTCTCCCGCGAGTGCAACCGTCCGACCAGCACACCATCCTGAATCAGATACGTTCTCTGTCCAGGGCTTCCCTCATCATCATAGGAATAGCTGCCACGAAGAGACGGCAGTGTTGCATCATCGACTATGTTGAGATGGGAGTCACCGAATCTGCGCCCCATCTTCATCAACTCTCGTAGCTGCGGATTCTGGTAGACAAGGTCCGCCTCAGACAGGTGTCCAAACGCCTCGTGGGTGAATACTCCTGCAAGAATGGGATCCAGCACCACCGTGTATTCGCCACCTTTGACCGTAGCCGCATCCAATAGCGCAGCAGCACGCCTCGCTACTTCCTCCGCCTCACCTTCAAGCCCCTCAATAGCGGCAAAATCCCCCACACTGCCAAGACTCACTCCCGCCTGTTGGACTTCATCGCCCTCACGGGCCACTGCGGTCAGGCGAAGAGAAAGGTCCGGTATCTTCTGCTCAATGTAGCTGCCATCAGACGATGCGTAGCGCACTACACGCTGCGCGTCAGAATAGGAAACCTGTGAACTCTGAATCCTTGGACTGGACATAATGATATCGTTGTACACATCAAGAACAGCTTTTTTCTCTTCCAGAGAGACCATGTCAACGCTCTTGCGCGGCAGAGACGCAACACTCGCGTCGTTCGGTTCACGTTCAGGCAGCACAAGCAGTTCACCACTCGCATGGCGGGCGTCTTCGACAGCACGCGCAACGCTCTCGCGCAACGCGCTGACATCGTTGAAACTTGCGAAGCCCCATCCACCCTTCACAAGCGCACGGACACACCCTCCTGTGTCGCTTGAGAGGCTCGCATCCTCGAGCTGTAGTCCGCGATAGTTGATTCGGGATACGGTGCGTTCTTCGTGGCGAATCTCCACGTAGTCCGCACCACTGTTATGAATAGCTTCGGTAAGGCGATTTCTCATAGAAGGACTTCTCTCCGGGGCGACTAGGGGAACATAAATTGTATCCTAGATAAGTTACACGGGCAACGTACCACGAGTGACGCATCCGAATCATCATGGGATGCGGAATGTTCCCTCCCCTGTTGGGATTGTAGCAGGACAAGTGACGATTGCAGCATTGAGTGTATATAATGTGACGTCCCAGGGAGGGGTGACCGAGAGGCCGATGGTGACGGTCTTGAAAACCGTTTTCGCGAAAGCGAACGTGGGTTCGAATCCCACCCCCTCCGCCACACCCTATCGCGGCAAGCGACATAGACAATGAAACTTCACGAGTATCAGGCCAAGAGACTTCTTGCCGACTACTCGATACCCGTGCCTGCAGGTGGCGTTGCAGCGACTCCGGAAGAGGCACGCGTGCTGGCAGGGTCACTCTCCGGGCCGGCAGTCGTGAAAGCCCAGATTCATGCCGGTGGCCGAGGCAAGGCCGGAGGCATTCTCCCCGCACAAAGCCCCACAGAAGCAGAACGCGCGGCGAAGGCACTCATCGGCTCCACACTCTCCACGAAGCAAACTGGTCCCGGAGGGCTGCCTGTCCACGAGGTTCTCGTGGAACAGAGCGTTACTCCTGCCCGTGAGTTCTACTGTGGCATACTCGTGGAGCCGTCCCACAAGCGCCCGATGATAGTCGCCAGCGCGCACGGTGGCACGGAGATTGAGGAACTCGCGGCCCGGAATCCGGAGGAGATTACCTCAACCATCATCGACCCCGTGACGGGACTTCTTGCCTACCAGGCCCGCAGCATAGTGCGAAGAATGGGACTTAATGGCACCCTTGCACGCAATGCAGCGCAGCTGCTCGCAGACCTCTACAGGCTCTTCATGGAGAAGGACTGTAGCCTTGTGGAAATCAACCCTCTGGTTGTTACCTCGGACGGCGCCCTGCTGGCACTTGACGCCAAGATAACGCTGGATGACAACGCCTTGTTCAGACATCCGGAGCTTGCCTCGCTCAGAGATGACACACAGGTAGACCCCCTTGAGCAACAGGCTGCACGCATCGGCGTCAGCTACGTCAAGATGGAGGGCACCATAGGATGCCTGGTGAACGGGGCTGGGCTGGCCATGGCCACGATGGACATCGTGGAGCTCCTGGGAGGAAAGGCCGCCAATTTCCTGGACGTAGGCGGAGCCGCTGATGAGCAGCAAGTCACCGAAGCGCTCAGGCTACTGCTGGAGGATGCGGACGTGCGCGTTGCCTGGATCAACATATTCGGAGGAATCTTGCGCTGTGACACAGTTGCGCGTGCGCTCCAGGGCATCTGTGCCAACAATTCACCGCGGGTGCCCTTCGTTGTCCGCATGCATGGGACCAATGCGCGCGAGGCTACACAGATACTCGGCAACGCCCCAATGACTATGATGATTGAACCCGACCTTGCAGCCGCGGCACGGCTGGCCGTCGCCACAGCGGGCGCTTCACCTCTGCGCAAGAAGAGCAAGACGAAATGATACTTGCAAATGAAGAGACCACAGTCCTCGTCCAGGGCATCACAGGACGGGAAGCAACGTTCCACTCGCTTCGCTGTATTGAATACGGCACTCGAATCGTTGCAGGAGTAACGCCGGGCAAGGGAGACACCTCCTGGGAGAACACCGTGCCGGTTTTTGATAGCGTCGAACAAGCTCGCAGAGAGACCGGTGCGACAGCAAGCCTCATCTTCGTGCCTGCGCCGCATGCATCTGACGCCATCATGGAAGCTGCGGACGCCGGAATCTCCCTGATAGTCTGCATCACGGAACTGATACCGACTCGTGATGAAGTCACATGGCATCGGTACCTGGAAGGCAGGGATGTGCTCGTTGTCGGCCCCAACTGCCCCGGCGTGATATCGCCGCCGGCACGCTGCAAGATTGGAATCATGCCGGGCTCGGCTCACAGACCGGGGAACGTGGGCGTCGTGTCCCGCAGTGGGACCCTCACCTACGAGGTCGTGGGACAACTTACCGCCCTGAAACTGGGGCAGTCAACCTGTGTCGGTATAGGAGGAGACCCTCTTCCGGGAACAGACTTCGTTCGTACGTTGCGACTGTTCGAAGCAGACCCGGACACCAACGCGGTAGTGATGGTGGGAGAGATCGGGGGAGTGATGGAGCAGGACGCAGCCGAATTCATCCGCACGGGCATGACCAAGCCGGTCATTGCATTCATCGCGGGGGCCAGCGCCCCTCAAGGAAAACGAATGGGTCATGCGGGGGCAATCATCTCGGGAGCATCAAGCTCGGCTGCTCAGAAGAAAGCTGCACTCAGTGCCGCAGGTGCCACTGTGGTTGATAGTCCTGCCGACATCGGCCTCACAACACGGCGCGTCCTCACAGAGCGGGGCCTTCTGTAGCATCAGGCTGCGGGAGCAGTCTTCCGATAGCGCGCCCTGCCTTCCTCATACAGATCCCGGCCGGTTGCGTCATCCACAACGGTCACCGGGAGATTCTCCACGACAAGCCGTCGCAGCGCCTCGGGTCCCAGGTCCTCATACGCGATAACCTCAGCACTCTTCACTGCCCTAGAGAGTAGCGCACCGGCGCCTCCGATGCCACCCAGGAACACGGCGTTGTATTTCACTATGGCATCTCTCACCGATTGAGAGCGCATGCCCTTTCCAATCATGGCCTTCAGGCCAAGTGCCATGAGCCGTGGAGCGTACGGGTCCATCCTGTACGCAGTCGTTGGCCCGCCGGCACCCATCGCCCTTCCCGGCCTTGCGGGTGAAGGCCCCATGTAGTAGATGGTTGCGCCCCTCACATCCAGAGGTAATTCCTCGCCACGGTCGAGCGCCTCAATCATGCGCTTGTGCGCCGCGTCTCGCGCCACATACAACGTGCCTGACAACAGAAGACGGTCGCCCGCCCGAAGTTGACTCACAACTTCATCTGTGAATGGAAGTGCAATATGTCTGATGTCCGTCATAGCTCCAACCTCTCATATCTCAGCGTGTCCACTACGTGCACTGTGGCACTGAAGGTTCACCGCAACGGGCAAGCTCGCAATGTGGCAGGGGAACGACTCAACGTGCACGTCCAGCGCGGTGACCGTTCCTCCATAGCCCAGCGCTCCAACGCCGAGGTTATTGATGTTCTCCAGCAGTTCAAGTTCAAGGGCCGCGTTGTCAGGGTCGCTACTGCGCACGCCAACCGGTCGAAGCAGGGATTTCTTGGCTAGCATCATTGTCTTCTCGGCGGTCCCGCCTATCCCGACGCCCACGATGAGCGGTGGACACGGGTTCCCTCCGGCTTCATCGACCGCCTTCGTGACATAGTCGATGATACCCTGCCGCCCCATGGCCGGCGTGAGTACGTTCAATCGACTCATGTTCTCCGACCCTCCACCTTTCGGAAGCACGGAGATTCGTATCCTGTCACCGGGTACAATCTCGAACCACACGTCGGCAGGAGTATTGTCCCCCGTGTTCTCCCGCGCGGTAAACGGTCTCTTCACCACTGATTTCCTCAAATAGCCTTCAGTGTAGCCATGGCGAACCCCTTCGTTCACCGCCGCGTAGAGGTCCCCTCCCACCATGTGTACATCCTGCCCCAACTCGACCCACACTACCGCCAGCCCTGTGTCCTGACACAGGGGTATCTGCTCCTTGGGAGCCACCTCTGCGTTCTCAAGCAGCTTGTCCAGGATATCTCTGGCTATCGGGGATTCTTCCTGTTCTCTCGCGCGCTCCAGCGCCTTCACAACATCGTTCGGCAACCTGTAGCAGGCCTCCTGGAAGAGAGTGGACACCACCCGCGTCACTTCAGAAACGTCTACTTCTCGCACCATTGTCTATGTCCTCGCATTACAGAGCAGTCTTCAGGAGCAGCTGTTGCCTACTGGAAGCCCATAAATGCAACCGTCTGTCGCACTGCATCGGCTGAGCGCTGCAATGCAGCCATCTCGTCTTCCAGGAGCGCAAGTTCATACACCTGCTCCACCCCTGCTGCGCCCAGCTTGACAGGCACTCCAACAACCACGTCGGTCATGCCGTATTCTCCCTTGAGTTGTACGGCACACGGCAGCACGTCTTTCCTGTCCAGGACTATCGAATCAACCATGCTGACCGCTGCAGCAGAAGGCGCGCAGTACGCGCTCCCTGTCTTCAGCAAGCCAACTATCTCGGCACCGCCGTTCACGGCCCTCTGAACCAGCGCATCAATCCTCTCTGGAGGCAATAATTCACTCAAGGGGACGCCACCCACCGTGGCAAGCCTCGGCAGTGCAACCATGCTGTTGCCATGCCCCCCCAGGATATTGGCGGACACGCTTGTGACAGATACCCCCAGTTCCATGGCGATGAAAGCCTTGAGTCGAGCCGTATCAAGAATGCCGGACTGGCCTATCACCCGCTCGCGAGCAAACCCAGTGGTGTGGAGCGCAAGCTGGACCATGGCATCGAGTGGGTTCGTGACAACAATCACGATACTCTGTGGGGCCACCCGCGCCACGTTCTCACACACATCGGAGATTATCCGCATGTTGGTCAGTACGAGGTCTTCTCTGCTCATTCCCGGCTTTCGAGCAATGCCGGACGTGACAACAACGATGTCGGACCCAGCAACGTCGTCGTAAGAGGAGGTTCCAACCACATCCGCGTCAGACCCGACCACGGGAAGGGATTCGAGTATGTCCAGTGCTTTTCCTTGAGCAAGCCCTTCGACTATGTCAAGCAGGACAACGTCAGAATGACCCCGCTCGGCCAATCGCTGGGCACAATTGCCACCCACCATACCCGCTCCAATCACAGAAACTCTGGCTCGCATAGCATCCTCCTGAGAAGTAGACAGTATCTCCCGATTTTCGGCTCGGCCACTATACCACATGTCCGCATAGCCAAATGCGCCTGCGACAAGACGAGTCTGGTATACTTGGTTCCTAGCTTGAATCTACGCCTGATTACTATCGATGGGCCAGTAGCAGTCGGAAAGAGTACGGTTGGCCTGCTACTGGCAGAGAAGCTGGGGTTTCAGTTCTTCGACACTGGCGTCATCTACCGCACCTTCACGTGGAAGGCACTTGATGCGGGATTGTCGCCTCTGGAGACAGATGCACTCATCCAGCTCGCTCATGCAACTGCATTTCAATTCGCGCCCGGTGAAGGAGCACGGCTGGCCGTACTCATCGACGGGTTGAACGTCTCCTCTCTCGTCACTGCGCCTCAAGTGGAGCAGAGCGTCGCGCTTATCGCCAAGATACCGGAGGTCCGGGAGTGCATGGTCGCTGAGCAGCGGCGGATGGCCGATGACCACAAGCTGGTCATGGCAGGCAGGGACATCGGAACCGTTGTTCTCCCATGGGCAGACCTGAAAGTGTTCCTCACTGCATCTGTGGAAGAAAGGGCAAGCCGGCGCTACAAAGAACAACTTGAACGAGGTGGCGACACATCATACGCCACGGTACTCGCAGATCTACAGAGAAGAGACCACTATGACATGACACGGCCTGTCTCGCCATTGAAGGCCGCCACCGATGCCGTCATCCTCGACACCGACGGTCTCAGTCAGCAGGAAGTTGCTGACAAGATATACGAGCTTGCCATGCGCCCAGATGTCGGCCAGTGACGCTGCGCCCGGTTTTCCTGACGGAGGATAGCCATGAAACGAGTCGGTCCACGTCTCGCGATTGAGGTGTCCAGATTTCTCTACAAAATCTTCCTCCGATGGAGCGTTATCGGCAGGGAGAATGTGCCCCTGACCGGCCCCCTTGTCGTCATTGCCAATCACGTGAATAGCGCCGACCCCGTTATGCTGATGTGCGCTTTTCCCAGATGGGTTACCTACATGGCCAAGGAGGAGTTGTTCCACAACCCCCTCTTTGGCGCCTTCTTGCGCTCAGGAGGCGTCTTCCCGGTATCACGCACCGGTTCAGTGGAGAACAGAAGGAATGCAATCCGCCAGGCAGAGACCCTGCTCTCAGAAGGCCACGCGCTCGGTGTGTTTCCGGAGGGAACCAGGGACAGGACAGGAGTACTGCTCCAGGGAAGGCCGGGAGCCGTCTCTATGGCGATTCACACCGGTGCACCCATCATTCCCGTTGCTTTCGCCGGAACCGAACAGATTGGGACCCGATGGTGGATACTCAGGAGACCGAAGGTAACGGTCACTATCGGCACACCTTTTCACCTGACCTCCACAAGCAGCACTCTCTCTCGTTCTCAGTCTGCCTCGCTCACAGAAGAGATGATGCGGCATCTTGCCGCCCTGCTGCCTCCAGACAAGAGGGGGCCATATGGAGACATGTAGAGCGCGGGAGCTCGGGCTATGCTACGGGGTGCGGCGGGCACTCGACATGCTGAAAGAGACTTCTGCATTGCACGGGCCCATCGAGACGCTCGGCCCAGTTGCACATAACACCATACTTGTCGAAGAACTCACCTCACTCAACGTCAAGGCAGTGAACGCACCACAAGCGGTCACCGCCAGTGTCGTCGCCATATCTGCTCACGGTGTCTCTCCCGAGACAACGGACGAGTTGAGAGAACGAGGATTGACAATCGTGGACACCACCTGCCCCACGGTTGCTCGCGCACAGCAAATCGCCCGCGTTCTTTCAGACGAGGGATTTACAATTGTAATCTTCGGTGACGCCAACCACACCGAGGTCAAAGGGTTGCTCGGGTGGGCGGGACCCCGTGGCATCGCAGCTCTTGCCACTGGAGACCTGCAAATCGACGGCAGGAACCTGGACATCCGCAAGGTCGCAGTCATCTCCCAGACAACGCAACGCATCGCCCAGTTCGCATCGTTTGCGCAGGAACTCTGCGGCACACTTCTCGATGGCGCAGAGGAGGTCCGCATCATCAATACGCTCTGCACTGCCACCCAGCGGCGTCTGGAAGCTGCTGCGGAACTCGCACAAGACGTCGATGTCATGCTTGTCGTCGGAGGGAAACACAGTGCCAACACGCGCCGCCTCGCGGAGACATGCGACGCTCTGATTACGACCTACCACATCGAGTCAGCGAAGGAACTGGACAAGGCCTGGTTTGAAGGAAAATCAAGAATCGGCATTACGGCAGGGGCGTCAACCCCTGATTCGAGCATCGAAGACGTTGAGCGTGCTTTGCAGGCACTCTAGCCTATGCTGTCCGTGAGTTGCCTGCCACCAACAAGATGCAGATGCAGATGCTGCACTAGTTGTCCTCCCTCTGCCCCGCAATTCACCACGAGCCGATAGCCTCGTTCCGCAATCCCTTCCTGCTCGGCAATCGACTTCGCGCACAACACCATCCTGCCAATAAGCTCCACGTCCGCTTCGGCCAACTCTCTTACCGAACTCACGTGCTTTCTTGGCACAATCAGAACATGCGTTGGTGCCACCGGATGGACATCCCGGAACGCAACGATTTCGGAGTCTTGATAGACCAGGTCGCCGGGAATCTCTCCTGCAATGATGCGGCAGAATATGCAGCCGTCTGTCATGTCTTCCTCCAGCAGGACATCCTCTAGGCGAGGCTTCGACACTCGTACTCACCCACGATGAACTCGTAGGTGCTCTCCTCAACGACAACGACCTTCTGCCCGTCAAACGCCATAGTCGTTGTGCCCACCACCACGTCCTTATACATACTGTCGAACCACTCCCAACCTTCGGGCCATCCCCCTTCCTCGGATGGGCCGGATTTGCCATCAATCACGCCATCTCCGTTCCCATCTATGAGATGGATGGATGAGACAACCTCTCCGTCCCTCAGATACTCAACGCGAGCGAACAGGCCGGCAACGTTGACGGATTCCGCCGTGACTCTGATGGTCTGAACGTAGGATTCTGAGCCGCATCCGGCGCACAGCAAGAGTGCGATAGCAAACGCGCCCAGCACGAGCACTCTGAAATCTGCCACATGGTTCTTATTCACTTTGGCCTTCTTCATTCCCTCGGGTGCCGCTTTGTCCCGCGAATCTGTCCTTCTGAAAGTATCCACAATGAGATTGTATCATCGCCCTGTCCACGCACGGAAGACAAGTCCGCTGCAACCCGCCTATAATGCGACGACAGCGGGGAGAGCGACTTCCCGGGGCGTTTCCCCCAGAGGAGAAAGAGATATGGCACGCACATCATCAACTGATGCAGAAAGGGAAGCCATCAGATATGTGGCAACCCTGATGGCAGCAAGCGCGCGAACTGCGCCAAAGACCAGCGGAGTCGATACCACGCAAACCATGGTAGTCGACGGTGACGACCTTGAATTGATTGCGAAGGCCATGGATGAAGAGGCCGCAACGAAAGCGGAGCCTCTCGCCTCCTCGTTCCGCAGGGACGCAAACTGCGTACGGAACTCGGAATGTGTGGTGCTTGTCGGTGTAACGGGTGCTATCAAGAAACCAGACCGCCCCTTCGACTGCGGCGCCTGCGGGTTCAAGACCTGCAAGGCTCTTACAGGCGCACGGGAGAAGCGCGGTACCTCAACCGATTTCGACGGGCCTGTGTGCATCTTCGACGCCATCGACCTGGGAGTCGCCCTTGGCTCTGCAGTCAAGATTGCGGCTGACCACAACATCGACAACAGACTGATGTACACGTTGGGCGCATCCATCACGCGGCTGCAATGGATCAAGTCCGACATCGTTATCGGTATTCCATTGAGCACGACAGGCAAGAATCCGTACTTCGACAGGGGCTAGTTCCTGCGGCTGCCAGTTACGAGACGGTGCGACGGCGGGACTCGTGGAATTCCTGTGCTTCCTTCGCGTACTCCCTCATCAGGCCGTGGTCGGCGAAGCTGAAGTGCGAATCCGCTCCGATGATGATGTGGTCGAGGATTCTGATGTCCATGAGAGATGCCGCCAGCACAAGGTCGCGCGTTATCGTGCGGTCGTCTTCGCTCGGCTCAACACAGCCGGAAGGGTGATTGTGCACGAAGATGATTGAGGCAGCATTGCGTTCGAGTACCTTCCTGAGCACCTCGCGGGGATAGACAACGCTGGACGTCAACGTCCCCTCGAACAGGGTCTCCACCGTTGTGGGGCAATTCTGAGCATTCAGGTACACGACCGCGAAAGACTCTCTTTCCTCAATCCCCATGGTGACCTTGAGGTAGTCCACCAGTGACCCGGGGTTGCCCACGGTGTATTCACCCCGCACCATGCCCTCATGGAAGTAGCGGTCCACCAGTGCCCGCACGAACCTGACAGTAAATGCGCTCCGCGGGCCAAGTCCCACAATCGACTTCAGGTCTTCTTCCGGCGCATCGAGTACGCCACGCACACCACCAAAGGCATTGACGGCATCCTTGCCCATATCCTTGCAGTTGCTTCTCGGTATAGAGAATGTGAGCAGCACTTCGATGACCTCATAGTCATGAAAGCCATTGAGCCCGTCCTTGTCGAACCGCTGACGAAGACGCTCCCGGTGGTTCTTCTGCGAAGCTGCCACATCGCGCTGTTTGCCTGACACGAGTGCATACTCTACTATATATGTTCCTGCAGGAACATATCCGCATTATGCCTCGCTATCACCTCTGGACAATCGGCTGCCAGATGAACAAGGCAGAATCCCAGCGTATCGCCGGGATGCTGACTGCCGCTGGCTATGAAGAAGACCCCAATCTGAATACAGCAGACCTGGTCATTCTCAACACGTGCGTTGTGCGACAGAGTGCCGAAGACAGAATCGTGGGCACGCTGGGGCTGCTAGAAGGGGCCAAACGAGAACGGCAGGATTTGCGCATAGTAGTCACGGGCTGCTTCACGGCAAGGGATAGGACGCAACTCCACAAGAGGTTTCCGCATGTGGACCTCTTCTTCGACGCCGGGGCATATGACCAGTTTGCAGACTGGCTAACCGCCAATCCGCTTCCCACCCCTCCGTCTCCACCGGCGAAACCATTCTTCTCCATGGTCGAATCCTCGTGCGCACGTGCACTGCAACTCGACGGCTCTGCCGGAGTCTCTACATATGTGCCCATCATCCAGGGCTGCAACAACTTCTGCACCTACTGCATCGTGCCGTACACCAGGGGACGAGAGATAAGCCGTCCACTGGATGAGATTGAGGCGGAGGTGCGTGAACTGGTCTCACTCGGAAGCAAAGAAGTTGTTCTCCTGGGACAGAATGTGGATTCCTACGGACACGATTTGCAGGGTACTCCTGACCTGTCAGACCTACTCGTGCGCCTTGAAGCCATCTCTGGCCTGTTGAGAATCCGGTTTCTCACGAACCACCCCAAGGACTTGAGCCGCAAGCTCATCCGTACAATGGCGGAACTCGACAAGGTGTGTGAGCACCTTGACCTGGCGCTTCAATCCGGGGACAACGATATCCTGCACAAGATGGGGCGCGGCTACACTGTGGAGCATTACTCAGACCTCGTGCGTGAAATACGCGCGGCGATGCCAGGTATCTCGCTGAGCGCGGACCTCATCGTCGGATTCCCGGGAGAGACAGACGAGCAATTCGAGAATTCCTATCGAGCACTCGAACAATTTCGCTTCGATGTCGTACACGTGGCCTCGTACTCTTCCCGGCCAGGCACTGTGGCCACACGCAAGTTCGAAGACTCGGTTCAAGCGGACGTAAAGAAGTTGCGGCTTCAACGTGTGGAGAAGCTTCAGGAAGAGATTGCAACCGAAATCAATGCAGGCTACGTTGGCAACAGAGAAGCGGTGTTGATCCAGGGCACGAGGCGAGGCAAGTGGTTCGGCAGAACGAGAACCGACAAACTGGTCTTTGTAGAAAGTGACAAAGATATGTCTGACCAACTCGTATATGTCACAATAGCAAAGGCCAGTCCCTGGGCACTTCAGGGTAGCCTCGACTAGCACACATAAACCAACTCAAGGAGGGCAACACACAATGGGTCAAGAACTCACAAGTCTACTTCCACTACTGGCTTTCTTCGTCCTCATGTTCGGAGCCATGTATTTCTTCACTATCCGTCCGCAGCGCAAGCGCCAGAAGGCTCAGGAGGAACTAATCCTCAGCCTGAAGAAGGGGTCCAGAGTAATCACCACAGGCGGCATCTACGGAACCGTTGAGAGTGTGGACGACACAACCGTGACGCTGAAGACAGAGTCCAGCGCCACGATAAGGTTCTCCAAGATGAGCGTCATCTCCCTGCAGAACTAGGAAAGTCTCGGTCACGCGGGCCGTGCTAGACGTAATCGCCTGACTTGAGTTTGCGGGCTGTGTAGCTCATGAACTCTTGGGCTTTGTCGTCGGGTGCCCGCGTGACGAGGCTCACCACCACAAACACAACCACACACACGATGAGGCCCCAGACACCAGGCCACCATCCAAGGGGCTTGAGTCCCGTCACCTGCAACACAAGAACCACCACGGCACCCCCAACGATACTTGCAATCGAGCCAGCCGCAGAAGCCCGTCTCCAGTAGAATGCACCGAAGATACTCGGCACCACCATCAGAAGTCCGGCAGAGGCTGCTGCCGAAAGAGGTGCAATCATGAAATCGAGTCCAGACTTCGTGGACACCTGCCACGCAAAGATGACAGCAATGACCGCCATGATGGGAATGACCCACTGTCCTACCTTCAACTCTCGTCCTTCATTCGCCTGTGGGTTAATCACACCACGGTAAATGTCTCTCGCCCACACTGATGAGAGAGTGAGCAGAATGGAGTCAATGGTGGATACTGCCGCAGCAACTATGCCAATCATTGCAACGAGAGCGAGAGCCCTGGGCACAAAAGGCATTGCGAGCATCGTCGGCGTCGCCATGTCTGCGTTCTCCAGACCGGGCACCAGCAATTTCGCACCGAAACCCCACATCACTGCAATCAACGTATAGATGAAACCAAAGATGAGGAAGCCTCCGAGCATCTGCTTCATGGCCTTCACAGACTTCGGAATGAAGAAGCGCTGGCTCACCTGAGGGTTGGACAGACAGAAGAAGAACCACGGCAGCGCAAGTCCGATGAACATGTTGATGCCCCATGCGCCCGAACCCGTTGGAACCGTGAGCAGGTCGGGAAACTCCGACTCGAAACGAGCGAAGAACGTGCCGAGTCCTCCTAACTGCGAGACGAGGACGCCAAGCAACGCAGACGCGCTCAGAATCATCACCACTGCCTGAAACGCATCAGTCCACGCGATGGACCGCAGTCCAGCGATTCTCGACCATGCAATCGCGATGAGCGCAGCGACAAGGATGCCGCTCATGACCGGAATGCCCCCACCACTCAAGCCGTTCAGAAGCAGTCCAATTCCGAGCAACTGGGCTGCACTGTACGGAACCAGAAATATCAGTGCGAGCACGGCCGCAGCAGCACCCACCACCTTGCTCTGGTACCTGTCAGCAAGCATGTCCATCGGGGTAATGTACCCATAATGGCGCCCTGCCAGCCAGAACCTGGGCAGGAAGAAGACTGCGAGGAACAGCCCGCACAGATAGGTCAATTCAAAGCCGAGAGCACCCACACCTCCCGTGTAGCTCAATCCCGCGAGTCCCACGAGCATGAAGGCGCTATAGGTGGTCGCGCTATACGTGAGCGACGCAACGAACCCTCCCACGCGTCTGTCCGCGAGGAAGAACTCACTCATGCCTGCACCAACTTGTTTCCGTGCGGCAAGAGCAATGAAGAACCCAAGGACCACATAGATACCAACGGCGAGCCATGCGAGGGTTGTCGTACTCATTCTTTCCACCCTCGCATCACGAAAAACATGCTCGCAATGGCAACGGCCGTCCACACTACCCAGAAAAGGAAGGCCGCAACGAATCTGCCATCGTTGGTCAGTAGATACCAGGGCACTATCAGGTCAAGCGCCACAAGGAACGCCAACCAACTCCAGACCATTCTGCTTCTTGTCATAGTCCGCCGATTGTAACAGAACGTATATTCTCAATCGAATTGACAAAATACGTACGGGCTGCACGAAAGGTTATTGAGGAGGGGAAAGCCCCGGGAAAGAGGTCTTACGACCGGTTGCTCTCAACGAGGACCGTTACTGGCCCATCATTGTGAATCTCAACCTGCATATATTCTCTGAACATGCCCGTGGCCACGGTCAAACCTCTCTCCCTGAGGGAGAGGACAAACCTTTCATACAAGACTCGTGCCTCATCCGGCGGCGCTGCCGCAATGAAGCTGGGTCTTCGTCCCTTCTTCGTGTCAGCCATCAACGTAAACTGGCTCACTGCCAGCACACTTCCCCCTGTGTCAATCACCGAGACGTCAAACTCCGCGTCGCCTTTCGGGAATAGACGGAGGTTCGCAACCTTCGTCGCGAGAAGGTCAGCATCCGCCGGCGTGTCTTCTCTCCCAACCCCCAGCAGAACCACCAGTCCCGGACCTATTCGACCGACAGTCTCATCGCCGACCGAAACCGACGCCGCAGTTACCCGTTGCACTAGTGCCTTCATAACGCTTGAACGGGTATTCTAGCTTCGCCGCACAGCAGGGTCAACGAGACCTGAGCAGCTCCCACCCCACCCGGATTGAGCCTCCGTGCCGCAACAGCTATAATTCACTCATCAACTCGCGCTTTCCAGATTCCCTCTTTCAGAATGTCTCCCGGCCAGGAAGATACGCCGGAGGCGAGTGGAACTCTGTCACGAAGGACTGGGACACCGCTTCGCTCCGCATAGCTCTCTGTTATCCGGACGTCTACGAATTGGGCATGTCCAACCTCGCCGTGCCTGTCCTCTACGACATACTCAACAGGCAGCCTGACGTCATCGCAGAGCGAGTCTTTACTCCGTGGACCGATATGGAGGGACTGCTGAGAGGCAACGCTCAAAGGCTCTTCTCGCTCGAAACCCGCCATCCGCTCAGCGATTTCGATATCGTGGGGTTTTCGCTCGGCTCGGAGTTGACCTTCACGAATGTTCTCACCGTACTCGATCTCGGGGGTATTCCTCTGCTTCGGGAAGAGAGGTCTGCCAGACATCCTCTCGTCATCGCAGGAGGCAGCTGTGCCGTCAACCCCGAACCGTTGTCTGACTTCATCGACCTGTTCTTCATCGGAGAGGCCGAAGAAGGTATCCTCGAATTGCTCGATGTCTATCGGACTCATTCGGGAGTACGGGAACAGTTCCTGAGGTCTGCGGCGCGCCTGCATGGAAGTTATGTCCCTTCTCTGTACGCTGCGCGGTATCACGCAGATGGCAGCTTCCAGGCGATTGAACCCCTTGCATCTGAGGCACCTGCCATTGTTTCGAGGCGAATCGTCCCCGTACTGCCTCCTCCTCCGACGCACCCGGTCGTGCCGTTTCTGGAGGCCACCCACGACTACGCAAGCGTGGAGATCCAGAGAGGCTGCACCCGGGGTTGCCGCTTCTGCCAGGCAGGCATGATTGACCGTCCGTCACGCACGCGCAGCCGTGCACAAATCCTTGAGGCATGCGAGCAACTGGCAGACAATTGTGGCTACGGTGAACTCTCCCTTCTGTCGCTCAGCAGCAGCGACTATCCTGAGATTGAGGACCTCGTCTCGGATCTTGAGCCTCTCTGCCAGCGAAGGAATCTCTCTCTTTCCCTCCCAAGCCTGAGGCTCGGACCGCAATCAGTCCGTCTGCTGGAAGCGGCTCCCGGCAAGAGGAGTAGTTCGTTCACGTTCGCACCGGAGGCCGGCACGGAACGCTTGCGTCGCGCCATCAACAAGAATGTCACGGAGGAAGACATCTTCAGCACCTTGCAGGCGGTGATACAGGGCGGATGGACGAAGTTGAAGCTGTATTTCATGATGGGATTCCCAACGGAGACGGAAGAAGACATTGAAGGCATCACGGACCTCGTGCGGCGTATACTGCGTTCGGGTCCTCGATTGGGCGTGAACGTGGGCGTGAACCTCCTCATTCCAAAGCCTCACACGCCCCTCCAATGGGCGCCACAGGATGATGAGAAGCTGGTTCGCGCGAAAGTTGACTTGCTCAAGAGTGGGCTCAAGAGAGGTAGCGTGAAACTCACATGGCCTGATTCTCACGTCAGCCAGGTGGAAGCTGCACTTTCCAGAGGCGACCGCCGCATCGGCAAGGTGATTCTCCGTGCGTGGCAGCTTGGCAGCAGGTTTGACGCATGGGGAGAGGGCTTCTGCTATGAGAACTGGCGCATGGCTTTCGAGTCCTGCGGCTTCAGGATAGAGGATTTCGCAAATCGTGAGCGGGCACTGGATGAGCCTCTCCCGTGGGCACACATAGATGCCGGCGTCTCACAAGCATTCTTGAAGAGAGAGTATGGCAGGATGCTCTCCGGAACCCCGACTGAGGATTGCAGGACCGAAGACTGTAATGCGTGCGGGCTGCACGCACGAGAAGACGGCTGTGCCGAAAGACTGCGAGCAGGGAAAGCTACAGTGTCTTGAGGAAGGCCTCTATGGCCTTGTTCGTCGGTTTCGGCTTCTCTGCAAAGAAGTGGTGGGTTCCCCCTTCAATCTCCTCATACAGTGCACCACTGATATGTTCCGCGAGAAACGCCCCGTACTTGGGTGGTGTCAGCACATCCCAGCTTCCTGATAGAACCAGCGTCGGCGCCGTAATCTCTTTCAGCCGGTCTATCACATTGAACCGGTCACACGCCCGGAAATCGTTCACCTGCACTCGAGCTCCCACCATCGCTGTCTCATGCAGTATCTCCCGCCTCAGTTCACTGTCCATGCCGGTTTCCCGAGTCGCGAACTCAACCACCCTGTCCACAATGGAGCGTAGCTGCGGCTCGATGAATTCGGCCAGCCATGAATCGGGATTTTCGATCCCTTTCTCAATGGCCTCAAGAACATGAGGCGCAACCCGCAGTTTGGCGCCGGTCCCTACGAGGATAAGCCCTCCCACTTCCTCCGGGTAGTCGAGTGCGTATTGCAGCACGATGGCACCGCCGAGCGAATGGCCCGCCAGCACGGGCTTTGAGTAGCCCTTCTTCGAGATATAGCCGTGAAGCCACGCTGAGTATTCCTCAACAGTGGAACGTGGTTTTCCGTCAGAAAGATGCCCGGGGAGATTCGGAGCCTCGGCGTCGGCGAAGTGGTCCGTCTGGTGACTCCAGACGACTCCCGTTTCACCTGAGCCATGTATGAAGACAAGTTTCATTGTGTGACGCTCTCCGTGTCCAGACTATATTTCATCATTGCCTGTCAGGCTACTCTCGTTTCACATCTATGCAGAGGCTATCTCCGCGATGCCCGTCGCCGTGACCGAGACAACGGTCTCTCCCTCCTCAAGCGCCATCAGATGGACGCCCCGTGCATTCCTGCTCTGCACGGATATCTGCTCCATCGGTATTACCACCACGTTGCCCGAGGAAGACAACAGAACGAGCGACCCTTGAGGGGGCACGAGGGTCGCTATTGATAGCTTCCCGGTTTCAAAACCTACCCTGTGCACGCGAAGACCCTTTCCTCCACGCTTGTGAACAGGAATACTGTCTACTCGTGTCAATTTGCCGAAGCCCCTGTCGGATACTGTCAGAAGGTATACGTCTATCACGACCGGGTCCATTCCGACAATCTTGTCTCCTGCAAGTCGAAGGCCCCGCACCCCACCACTGCTCCTCGAAGCCGTACGAAGTTCCTCCACCGCGAACCTGTTTGCCATGCCGTTCTGACTGATGAGTACCACTTCGCCGCTACCCTTGACCACTCGGGCCGAGACCAGGTGGTCCTCTTCCCTGAGGTTGATGGCAATGACTCCCGACCGACGGATCGAAGAGAACTGCTCAATCGGAGTCTTTTTCACAACGCCATTTCGACTCGCCATGACAAGGAAGGTATTGGGCTCGAACTTCGGGACAGCCGCCAGCGCAGTTATCTCATCTCTGAGGTCAACGGGAACCACATTCACCAGGGCCGTGCCCTTGGCAGTTCGCGATGACTCCTCGGGAATCTGGTAGCACTTGACGCTGTACACTCGCCCTCTGTCTGTAAAGAAGAGGATGGAATCATGCGTGTCCGCTACGAGGATGTGCCGCACAGAATCATTGTCCCGCGTCACCATTCCCATGACGCCTCGCCCACCCCTGTGCTGCACCTTGTAGGTAGCCGCAGGCAGGCGCTTGATGAATCCGCCTGTCGTCAGCGTCACAATCATCTTCGCATGCGGAATCAGGTCTTCGTTACTGAACTGTGTGGCCTCTTCTTCCCATATCTCGGTGCGCCGTTTGTTCGCGAATTTTTCCTTGATCTGCATCAGGTCATCACGAATGAGGCGCAGTATCTTCTGCGGGTTCGCGAGCAGGTCTTCGAGATACGCAATCGTCTCGAGAAGCGCAGCATACTCTTCGGCTATCTTCTCTCGTTCAAGGTGCGCCAGGCGTCGCAAAGGCATATCCAGGATTGCCTGTGCCTGCTCCAGAGACAGTGCAAACCGCTCAATGAGGCTATCGCGAGCCGCTTCCACCGTTTCTGAACCACGAATGATGGCTATCACCTCATCCATGTTGTCCAGCGCAATCATCAACCCCTCGAGGATATGTGCGCGCTTCCTTGCCTTGTCGAGGTCGAACTGCGAGCGCCGCGTAATGACATCGCTACGGAATTCTATGTAGCAGGTGAGCGCCTCTCTGAGGTCCAGCGTCTTCGGCCTGCCATCAACAAGGGCCACCATGTTGACGTAGTACGTCGACTGCATTGGGGTGTGGCGGTACAGGTTGTTCAGGAGGCGGCCTACCTGAGCCTCTCTCTTGAGATCGATGACAACCCGCATGCCGTCCCTGTCTGACTCGTCTCGCACCTCAGAGACACCGGTAATCTTCTTCTCTTTCGCCAGTTCAGCGATTCGCTCAACCAGCGCCGCCTTGTTGACCTGGTAGGGTATCTCAGTGATGACCAGCTGCCGCTTGCCGAGCTTGTTGGTAATCTCCTCCACCCTGGCTCGCATCACGACCTTGCCCCGCCCCGTGGCGTAGGCACTTCGAATGCCTTCTGTGCCAAGGATGATGGCACCTGTGGGGAAATCCGGCCCCTTCACAAACTGCATCAAGTCATCATTGCCTGCCAGAGGACTGTCGATGAGGTGAGCAGCTGCGTCACAAATCTCGCCAAGATTGTGAGGAGGTATGCTCGTCGCCATTCCGACTGCGATGCCTGCCGCTCCATTGACAAGGAGATTGGGAATCCGTGCGGGAAGCACCGAAGGCTCTTGTAGCGAGTCGTCGAAGTTCGAGACAAAATCAACCGTGTTCTTGTCGATATCGACAAGCATCTCCATGGCTATCGGCGACAGTCTGGCCTCCGTGTACCGCATCGCGGCGGGAGGATCATTGTCCACGCTGCCGAAATTGCCCTGACCATCAACCAGCGGGTGCCGCAGAGAGAAGTCCTGTGCCATCCGCACCATAGCTTCATATACGGATGAATCGCCATGTGGATGATACTTACCCAGCACTTCACCAACGAGGCGTGCGCTCTTCTTGTATGCACTGTTGGGGCGCATGCCCAGATCGTCCATCGCAAAGAGCACTCGCCGTTGAACCGGCTTGAGGCCATCGCGCGCATCAGGCAGTGCCCGTGCGACGATGACGCTCATCGCATAGTCGAGATAGGAACGCCTCATCTCTTGTAGAATCTCAACGGGTTGTACTAGACCAATGCCTGTCACTCGGTAATCCCCTCGCTATCGCTTGGCTCCTCCACCATCGTAAACCCCTCGAAAGCACCTCTATCATCATCATCCGAGAAAGGCTCCTCGGAATCAAGGTCAGTGCCTCTGCCGCTGGAGACAGAAGACCGCCGCCCCATGTCAACTATCGGCGGTGTCTCAACGGGCGATACTCTGGCTGGTTGCCCATATAGCTTGTCAGCTTGTGTGGGCGGAAATGACGCCTGACCCACCTGACTTGGATGCTGAAATTCTTCTCTCACGAGCAACTGCGTGCCAACTTCTCCAGTCGAGAGCACAGTTGCACTGTATTCATTGCCACCCTGCATGAGCTTCGCAAGTCTTGTGCCATGTTTCGGCTCAAATTCACCAAGAACCAGGCCGTTCTCATCCTCCGCAAAAACCTGCTGGCCCCTTCTCTTCAAGAACACCACTCCCCCACCTGCCTCGGGCATCCTTTCGAGCGCCGTTACATTCGTAAGGCTTACCACTCCCGTCTTGCCAATTGTCGCAGCGAAAAAGTCCTTCCCTGAGCCACGACTTTTCTCTGGACCCAATTCTTTCACTTCCGCCCACGCATTCAGCCGTTGCATGTTCTTCGTCGCAATTGCGTTGCCATGGTCTATATCCAGAGCGCACTGATACGCCCTGGTAGCTTCATCAAACCGCCCAAGTTCAATAAGCGCCCGCCCAAGCCTGTTGCACGCAGCAACCTCGTTGGGGAACCGCTCTATGATGGCCCTATTGGCCGCCACTGCCTCTTCCCATCTCCCTTCGACGGCAAGTGCTATGGCCTGCTGGCCGAGCTTTCGGCCAAGTCGAGCATGATCCTCTCCTTGCTGCAATGTCACAATCGTTCATCTCCACGCTGACAGTACTGGCATCAGTCCTGAACAGACTGGCGGAATTCTACCTCAAACGCTCGATGCAGCGCTCTCACCGCGTCTTCTGCACGCGCCTCGCTGATAATACATGTTATCCTGATTTCCGACGTTGTAATCAATTGAATATTGATATCTTCCTTGTAGAGTGTCTGGAACATCTTCGCCGCATAGCCGGGAGAGTTCTGCATACCAGTGCCGACGATGCTCACTTTCGCCAGTGTCTCATCGCTCACCACTCTGTCGGTACCGAGTTCCTGAGACACGCCCTTGACGATTGACAACGCCTTCGCAAGGTCGGAACGAACCACCGTGAACGTGAGATCCGTCACACCATCACTGCCCGCATTCTGGACTATGGTATCCACGCTGACATTTGCCTCGGCAAGAGGGACGAAAATGCTTTGAGCCGTTCCCGGATGGTCAGACACTCCGGCCACTGTGATCTTCGCGACGTTCGTATCTTGCGCAATTCCGCTCACTCTGTTGCGAATCTCCATTAGGTCCTCCCTGCATATCAGCGTGCCAGGCGCGTCACTCCTGCTCGACGCCACGAGTATGGGCATGTCGTATACCTGCCCCAACTCCACTGCTCTGGGCGCCATCACCTTTGCACCATACGTAGCAAGCTCCAGCATCTCCTCGTAGCCTATCTTCGACAGCTTCACCGCATCAGGGACTATTCGAGGGTCGGCGGAGAGTACTCCCTCAACGTCGGAGTAAATCTCACACACTGCAGCTCCCAGGCTCGCCGCAAGCGCGACTGCCGTCGTGTCCGAGCCGCCCCGACCGAGCGTAGTGGTATCCATGCCGTCCGTCACACCCTGAAATCCCGCCACAATCACGACGTTGCCCTTCTCAAGCTCGCCTCTTATTCGCTGCGGGTCTACGCTCTTGATGCGCGCTTTGCTATGCCTCGAATCAGTCAGGATACCCGCCTGCATCCCGGTCAGGCTTACTGCAGGATATCCATCGCTCTTCAGCGCCATTGCCATGAGTGTGCTGGACACAATCTCGCCTGTTGAAAGAAGCACATCCATTTCTCTTTCATCAGGTTGGCTTGTCATCTGCTGGGCCAACGCAAGAAGTTCATCCGTTGTATGTCCCATTGCAGAGACAACGACAACCATGTCGTTTCCAGATGCCCTTCCGCGGCCAATGCGCCGCGCAACGTTCCTGATCTTTTCCGCATCGGCAACTGAACTGCCGCCGTATTTCTGCACAATCAGTGCCACCGTGGAACCTCTCTCGCCGTGAACTTTCCCATGAGACTGAACCCATCCGTTACTACGACACCGGTCCGTGCAGCTTCATCCTCTGTGAATCGTGCGCCACCATTGCCAGCCATGCCTTCAGCGCACAAGAGAAATGGAACGGGTTCCGCCACGTGCGTCTGCACCTCTATCGGCGTCGGATGGTCCGGAGCAATCAGGATTCTGACACCATCCTCCGCAAGCTCACGGAGTACAGATACCATGTCGCCGTCAATCCGCTCAATGGCCTCCACCTTGTCCGCAACAGACCCATCGTGACCCGCTTCATCCGGCGCTTCCACGTGGGCTACTACCATGTCATTCGTATCGAGCGCCGCCACCGCTCCCCTTATCTGCGCCGAGTAGTCATTCTGGATGTCGCCTGTGACTCCGGGGATATCCAGCACCTTCATGCCAACCATTTTCCCAAGACCCTGCAAGAGGTCCACACCCGACGTTATGGCGGAACTCAAACCATAGGTCTCCGAGAAGGACGGCATGGGAGGTATCTGCCCGCTGCCCCAGAAGAGCCACATCATGTTGGCAGGAACCTCTCCCCTCGCCCTTCGAGACACATTCACGGGATGGTTTTCAAGAACCTCTACAGAACGAGACATCAGGTCACGAAGGAACTCACTTCCTCTCCCGCATGGCAGGTACTGAGAAATCACTCCTCCAGGGATATCGTGAGCAGGGGTACACTTCGCTTCCAGAACGTCCTCATGCCCCTTAATCTTGCAGATGTGTCGGTAGCTGATACCCGGAAAGAAGCTGACCTCATCATCGCCGACGGCGGCCTCAAGTGCCAAAATTAGCTCACGGGATTCTTCGTTGTTGATATATCCGGAACTGTAGCTGTCCATCCTTCCATCACGCACGCTCACCAAGTTGCAACGGAAGACATGTTCACCTTCACGAACGGGTATCTCCATGCTTCGCGCTTCTATCGAGCCTCGCCCCTTGTAGTAGACCCGTGGGTCATAGCCAAGAAGAGACATGCACGCACACGCGCTGCTCGGTTCCATGCCTTCCGGCACATTGTGGACAAGCCCGAGTGTGCCCGTCTTTACGAGGGCATCAAGATGTGGCGTCCGCGCGAGTTCGAGGCAGGTCTTGCGCTCATTGGCCGGAAGGGCCCACCCGGCGGCACCATCCATGATAAGTACGAAGTACTTCATGTTTGCCGCGTTCATTGAAGCACTATATAATAGCACGACGGGTAGGCGGGGCGTAGCGCAGATTGGTAGCGCGCAGCGTTCGGGACGCTGAGGCCGGAGGTTCGAGTCCTCTCGCCCCGACTCTTCTCTCCCTGCAATCTTCAACAAAGCTCTGCTGCAACTCTTCCTTCCTTGTTGCTTGCCTAGAACGGCCTTCATCCTCTGTGGTAGACTCCCGCCCGTGCGGCAGCGCACATAAGGTTAAGGAGGGAAGCATGTCACTGAAGACTCCCCAACAGTACAAGCAGTCCCTCAGCCAGCTCAAACCGAACATGTACAAGTTCGGGCAGCTGATTGAGGACACCACAACGAACCCCCACACCAGGAGCACCGTCGAGGGCCATGCGCAGCTTTTTGCTGCCGCTCTCGACCCCCAGTATTCTGACCTGTTCGCCACCACTTCTAATCTCACAGGAGACAAGGTCTCAAGGTATCTCGCCATCAACCAGAGTGCCGAAGACATGATAGCCAACTGCAAGATGAAGCGTGCGGCCTATCATCTGACCGGCACCTGTACTGGTGGCCGCTGTGCAGGCTACAACGCCCTCAACTCCATGTGGTCTACAACGTATGACATGGATCAGGAGATGGGTACCAACTATCACTCCAAGCTCCAGGACTGGCTGCGATTTGCACAGGACAACGACATAACGGTGTCCGGCGCGTTGACCGACCCGAAAGGGAACCGGGCACTTCCACCTTCCCAGCAGGAAGACCCTGACATGAACCTTCACATCGTTGAAGTCAAGGACAACGGCATCGTTGTTCGCGGTGCAAAGGTAATGATCTGCGGCACAGCTGCTGCTCAGGAGATTTTTGTACTACCCGGTGCCGGCTACAAGGAGCCAGACAAAGACTACGCTGTCGCGTTCGTCATCCCCAAAGACACTGCGGGTCTCACCATTGTGGAAGCACGGCACCCGAGCGACACCCGTGAAGTGGAAGAGGGTTTTGACGTACCCGTCGAATATGGCGGCATATCTCAGGCATATCTGTTCTTTGAGGATGTGTTCGTACCAAAGGAACGCGTCTTCCTCGCCGGAGAGTTCAAGTACGCAGGCTCCGCAGTCATGAACTTCATCATGCCCTACAGGGCCGCGATTGGCGGCTGCGTCGCAGGACAGGGAGACCTGATGTGCGGGGCTGCGGCGCTCATCGCTCGCGCCAACGGTCTGTCCACAAAGGTCTTCAATGACAAGCTCATCCAGATGTACATCAACAACGAGACCACTTTCGGGATGGGAGTCGCAGCAGCCGCACTTGGCAAGAAGCATCCCTCAGGCGTATGGCTCACAGACCCACTGCTGGCCAATGTCAACAAGGTGCATGTCGCCACTCTTCCCTACGACACGAAGCGCATCACACAGGACATCTCCGGAGGAATCGGAGAGACAGGATGTCTTCCTTCATACACCGACTTCATCGACCCCAACTACGGACATCTGGTTCAGAAATACCTCAAGGCCGCGTCCTCTGCAGAAGCACGTGCGAAGATTGCGCGTCTCGTAGAATGGCTCACCCTTGGGGCAGGCGTTCCCGGCTGTATGCACGGTGGGGGCTCTCCTGAAGGAGCCAGACTCATGATTCGATTGAACACAAGAATCGAAGACTCCGTGGGATACGCGAAACGCCTCATTGGTCTTGAGGAGGATATTCCCGATCCCGCAGCGAAAAAGTAACCCGTACTCTTCCGGCCAGAAGCAATAGACTGACAGCGGGCACGGCCTATCCCCGGCGGATAGGCCCGCTTGCTGTATAAGTTCGCACCAAGATAGAAAGTCGGGTAAAATCACGTAACAGCGAAAGCAAGGAGGTCATTTCAGACATGGGTAAGTTCCCCTATTTCACTGAGGTACACGACGAGATTCGAGAAATCGCTCGTGGCGCAGCCGAAGAGTTCAAGAAGACTGCGGAGGAAGCAGACCGCAATCATGACTACAAGATAGTCGAGAAGAACCTCAAGCGGCTGGCCGAGCTAAATCTCCTGGGCATCCACGTTCCCACGGAGTACGGCGGAGAAGGATTGGACCTGGTCGGTCACATGATAGCGCTCGAGGAAATCTCGAAGGGCTGCCTTGGCACAGCCTTCTCTTTCAATACGCAGCGGCTGGCTATGGACGCCATCAGGCTCGGCGGAACTGAGGAGCAGAAGAAGAAGTACCTCACCGCCGCATGTGAAGGCTCCATCATTTCTTTCGCAACCACCGAGCCTGAGGCCGGTTCCGACGTCGCTTCTATGAAGACCACTGCAGTCAAGGAAGATGGCGGCTGGGTTCTCAACGGTTCAAAACACTACATAACCAACGCAATCATTGCAGACACGCACGTCCTGTTCGCCAGGAGCAATTCTCTCGACAATCCGAAGCCCGTATTCACCGGGTTCATCGTCTCAAACGACAACCCCGGCATCAAGATGAGCAAGGTCGAGAATAAGATGGGTGCCACGGCATCTCCGACGACTGAGTATTTCATCGAAGATTGTCACGTGAGTGATGCCGCAGTGCTCGGCACCGTTGACGAGGGAATGCCGCTTGCCCTCTCCGCCCTGGAGATTGCCAGGATCGGTATCGGCACGCAGGGTCTCGGACTCATGCAGGTCGCGCTCGATCAGGCCGTAGCCTACGCCAAGGAACGCGTTCAGTTCGGCAAGGCCATCGCCAAGAACCAGGCCATACAGTTCCACATCGCCGACATGGCATCAAGGGTAGAGGGTGCTATGAACCTGCTGTACCACGCAGCGTGGCTCAAGGACAACAACCTGCCGGCAGCGAAAGAAGCTGCGATCGCCAAGTTGTTCGCCACAGAACAGTGCACCTGGGTCTGCAACATGGCCATGAACATACTCTGCGGCCCCGGCTACACGACTGATTATCCAGTCGAGCGATACTTCAGAGATGCGAAGGTCCTCGAGATGGGTGGCGGCACGTCGGAGATAATGCGCATCATCATCGCGCGACAGCAAATAGGAAAGTTCTAGTTCTGCAATCCTCGCCATGAAGCGAGACTCTGATGCAGGTTTTCTAATCGACGCCGGGCTGTGATTGGCCCGGCGCGTTTCCCGAAGGGAAGAAGCGTCGCAATGCGACAGGAAGGAGGAGTGCTGAGTTGCACATAATCGTACTCGTCAAACAAGTCCCCGACATAGAGAAAGTCCAGTTCAAGAAAGACACAGGTTGGGTCGACAGGTCATCTGCCGACTCGGAGATTAACCCCTTCGATCTCAATGCGCTTGAAGCCGCCCAGCGGATGAAGGAGACCCTCGGAGCCACGGTTACCGTGCTCAGCATGGGACCCGCAACCGCAGAGGCCGTCGTCAAGGAAGGCGTGGCCAGGGACGCGGACAGGGGCATTCTGCTCACGGATGACAAATTCGCCGGAGCTGATACCCTTGCAACCTCCTACGCTCTCGCCGCCGCAATCAAGAAGATCGGTGCTTTCGATCTCCTGTTGTGCGGGGAGAAGACGGTCGATGGCGACACCGGACAGGTCGGTCCTGCTGTGGCTGAACGACTGGGCATTCCCCATTTGTCCTTCGTTTCCCAGATTTCGGATTGTTCCGAGGACAAGATCACAGCCGTGACCGAGACCGCCTCCGGTTCAGTCATCGTCGAATCCGGATTCCCCGTCCTCATTTCCGGCACGAAAGAACTCAATGTCCCGAGGCTTCCCACCTTGAAGGACAAGCTCAGGGCACGCAAATCTGAGGTTGAGAAATGGAGTGCAAGCGATCTCTCAGACGTAGCCGACATCTCAAAGTTTGGCGTTGAGGGGTCAGCCACCTGGGTGGAGAGCATCTCCGTCCCTCCCGAGAAAAAACGCAAGGGGGAGGTCCTCAAGGGAGAGGACGCCGCAGCCAGTCTTGTCGCAGCAATCGACAAAGACGGACTGCTGAAAGGGTAGAGTCATGGATAACAAAGGTGTATTGGTTTATGCTGAACAGGAAGGTGGGAAGCTGCATCCCATCTGTTCTGAACTCCTCGGCAAAGGCCGGGAAATTGCAGACAAGGCGGGCGGCGCCCTTTCTTGTGTGGTCTTCGGCTCGGCCGTCTCCGACATGGCACAGGAACTCGTTGCCTACGGGGCCGACACGGTATACGCGTTTGATGACGAATCGCTCGCGGTCTTTGACCCCCTCGTGCAGAAACAGAACCTCGTTGGCCTCGTGAGCGAGGCGGCAGCAGGTCTGGTTCTCTTCGGTGCGACCTTCACCGGCAAGGCAATCGCACCACGCGTAGCCACTGCGCTTGAGGCAGGTCTCACATCCAACTGCACCGCCCTTGAGCTGCAGGATGATGGAACGCTGCTCCAGGTTCGACCCGCGTTCACTGGCAACTTCCTCGCCCACATCAAGACCCGGTCCTCCACCGCCATGGCGACGCTCAGGTACCGCTCTGTGGAGGCCGCTGTCAAGGATGCGTCGCGAAAAGGGGCCGTCGTCAAGAAGGACCTTCAGCCCGTTGAGACATCTGTCAAAGTCCTGGGCAAGGGTGAAGCGAAAGAAGCCAGTATTGCCGGAGCAGACATCGTCGTCTGTGCCGGCCGCGGACTGAAGAAGGCTGAGGACTTCGCGATGGTGAAGCAACTGGCAGATGCGTTGGGCGGCGTTGTCGGCGCCACGCGTCCGCTCGTGGACGATGGCTGGATAAGCAAGGACCATCAGGTCGGCTTCAGCGGCACGATAGTGAAACCCAAGCTCTACATCGGGTGTGGCGTGTCCGGTTCGCCGCAACACCTCGCGGGCATGCGCGACTCGGGGACTATTGTCGCCATCAACTCCGACCCGTCCGTCGCTCTCTTCAGAATTGCGGACTACGCGGTCATCGGGGACATCTACGAGATTATTCCGCAGATGGTAGCCCTGCTGAAGAAGTAGCTCTAGACTACTTCCGTCCCCAATAGAGACAGGAAAGGGGCAGGCTCTGCGAGCCTGCCCCTTTGTATCGTCTCTCTCGTTTCGATTTGCCGGGTGAAGACGTCAGGCCCTGGCGCCTGCCCACAAACTGTCAGTCCCAAATGACTCGCCGGCAAGCTTCGCCTTGATAGTCTCCTCAAGGTTCTCCACAGGCAGTCGAATCTGGGCGAGCGAATCGCGGTCGCGAATCGTAACCTGGTGGTCTTCAAGCGAGTCGAAATCCACGGTCACACAATACGGCGTTCCAATCTCATCCTGGCGCCGATAGCGTCTGCCGATGCTCTGGGTATCATCGTAGTCCGTCACGAAACTCTTGCTCAGTTTCTCGAATATCTCTCTGGCCATAGGGGTCAACTTCTCGTTCCTGCTCAAGGGAAGAAGAGCCACCTTCACGGGAGCCAGGGATGGATGGAACTTAAGGACAACTCGCGTTGCACCTTCGATTTCTTCCTCGGTGTACGCATCCACGAGGAACGCCAGGACTGACCTGTCGGCTCCAGCAGACGGTTCTATCACATAAGGCGTGAAGCGTTCGTTGGTCTGGCCATCAAAGTAGCTCAGGTCCTTGCCACTCCACTTTGAGTGCTGCTGCAGGTCATAGTCGGCGCGGTTCGCGATTCCTTCCAGCTCAGACCAGCCAATAGGGAAACGGTATTCAACATCCACGCATGCTTTCGCATAGTGCGCCAACTCATCCTTCTCATGTTCGCGCATGCGGAGGTTCTCCGGATTCATTCCCAGTCCCACGTACCAGTTGAAGCGTTCCTTCGACCAGTAGTCGTACCATTCCTCATCACTTCCAGGCTTCACGAAGAATTCCATCTCCATCTGCTCGAACTCGCGCGTTCGGAAAGTGAAATTGCCGGGTGTTATCTCATTCCTGAATGACTTCCCTATCTGAGCGATTCCGAGGGGAAGCCTCTTGCGTGACGTCGTCACCACATTCTCGAAGTTCACGAATATGCCCTGGGCCGTCTCCGGCCTGAGGTAGACGACGGCAGCATCCTCTTCCACCGGCCCCATGAACGTCTTGAACATGAGGTTGAATTTCCGTGCCTCGCCGAGCTCTCCGCCGCACGCAGGACACTTGTCTGACTCAAGATGGTCTGCTCTCCACCGTTGATTGCAGGACTTGCATTCCACAAGCGGGTCGCTGAAGCTTTCGATGTGTCCACTCGCCTTCCAGACATCAGGATGCATCATGATGCTGCAATCGAGTCCCACCACGTCGGCACGTTGCTCAACCATGGCTTTCCACCACGCGTTCTTCACGTTCCGCTTGAGTTCAACGCCAATGGGGCCGTAGTCCCAGCAACTGCCGAGCCCCCCGTATATCTCGCTGCTCTGAAAGATGAATCCTCTTCTCTTGCAGAGCGAGACTATCTTCTCCATAGTGATGGTTTCTGCCATTGTTGTGTGCCCTCCAAGCGTCCAAGATTAGCAGCTTGCCGCTTGGCACGCAAAGACGAAAAGAACCCGATTCGCCCCCGCTGTTACTTCCCCAGGCTGCGCGTGAACTCCAGTCCCGTGCGAAGCACCGACGGGATGAGACTCTCTCCCGGTTCAAATCTGGCATACACCACGTTGGTACTCGAAGTGAACGAGAGATGTTTAATCATTGAGTAGTCCTCAGCCTTGATGGACTCAGCCCAGCCGAGCAGCGCCTTCTGTCCTTTTGGATCCAGATAGAGGATCTCAAACTCGGCTCCTCCCAAAATCACCGGTTCACGTCGGAACTGCTCGACGCGATCAATCCCTGAGGGAATGAACCTGTATTGCCCTTTCTGGATGAGGTGCGCCTCACCCGGAAGGTGCTTCTTGCATTCAATCACCAGATACATCTTGTCACGAGGCATCGTGAACCGGGACACCGGCAGATACATGATACTCATACGCGGCTTCAGGTGAAGCGTCACTTTGACTGCCTTGATGAATTCGTCTTTCATCTGGAAGTCGCCACGGAATCCAAGGTAGCCTCCAAGCCATGTGTACATCTGATCGACAGGCTTGAGAGCCTTCTCCACCACCCCTGCATACACCTTCATGAGCGCTACGTTCTGACGCCTTCCGAGAAAGTACGCCGCCGTGGTTCCGAGAGCTGCCAGGATGATAAGTGGGAAGATCCAGGATGATGTGTCCATATCTCAGTTGTCCTCTCTCCTCACGGATTGCCGCTTGGCAAGTCTTCCGCGTAGGTATCTCACGTCATGGGGTGCCGGGAATCCACTCGCCGAAGTCCACACTACCAGCCAGTCGCTCCAGCGCTTCTGTGCCCACTGGTTCAACTGGCGAGAACGGCAGCGTCCTGGTTGGCAGGCCGAGTTCACGGCCGATGTCACGGACTGACTGCTCGTCCGTGGCCTTCACTCCGACTTTATTCACTAGCACAGGTCCGATTGTCATGCCCAGAGAGCGAAGTGTCGCAAGCGCCCGCTTCGTCTCGAAGAGGGAAAGGCTATCAGGATTCATGACGGGCATAACCCGGCTGATCTTCCCGTCCGCCTGCGTTGCGGACAGCCGCCGCATCCGGTCGACATACTCGCGCAACTCTCCCATCACCGCATCGCTCTTCTCATCGGCAGCCAGCGTGTGTTCAATACCATCGATGACGTGCTTGCGTTCGCCCTGGATGTTCTTGATTATCTGGCGTCTGTCGAGTATTTCACGCCGCAGCCCGGTGAGCCGTTCACCCCACATGAGCGAGACCCGGGGAAGTGCCAGAACGCGGAGCGTGAGACCAGTCGGCGGCGTGTCAAATACGACCACGTCGTAACGGCCCTCGGCCCCACGAATCAGCTCTTCCATCACCTGCAACGTGGCATACTCCTCGATGCCGGGTGACAGCTTCATCGCCTCCAGATACCCGTCGATGTTGATGGTCTTCAGATATGAGTACGCTCCCTTGAGTTTCTGCGTACTGGCATCCAGATACCGGGCGATGGCTGCATCCATGTCCACCTCGGCCGCCCAGAGATTGGGAGAGACGTCAGACACGTCACCGGAGAGCTTGCGACCCAGCACGTCACCGAGGTTGTGGGCGGGGTCGAGAGAGACCACAAGTGTCTTCTGGGAACGTGCAGACTGCAGCGACAGTGCACCGGCGCATGTCGTCTTGCCAACGCCTCCCTTGCCGATTGAGTACACGATTCTCAAAGTCATTCTACTCGTATCTAGTCGATGAACATCCCCGCGACTTCTCCGGCGATATCATCGAGGTCACCCGCCCTGCGGCTCATGACATGCATTTCCCGCACCATGTGCGGCATGAGCCGCAAGGACAGGTCTGAAGGCGGACTTGGCAGACCGAGAAACGAACTGAACAGAAGCAGGGCTAAGATATTCTCCATCTCCCTGAGTTCAAATTCCACGTACTCAGTGGAGTGAGACCTTAGCCCGCTTCCGAAATCCTTCAGAAAGGCAACTACAGTTCTAAGTATCAATATCCTGCTTTACTTCGAGCCGCTCCTGAGCGCATTCAGCGCTTCAATGAGCAAGATTACCGCGAGGAAAATCAGGATGTACATGAAACCCATCGTGAGCGGGCTCGCGGAACTGCCCATGACAGCAACGTACCAGACCATAGCCGCGAAGACGGTAATCCACAAGAAGAAGGCCGGGATGAGAGTCAACCAGCACTTCTGTCCGCCTCGCAAGACCTTCGTGGAGAATACGCATGCCGTGATGAGAGCGACTGCCGCCAGCATCTGGTTCGCCGCACCAAAGGCAGCCCAGATCGCTGAGAACAAGCCTCCTGTAGTCGCCACGTACACGCCAAGACCACCTGCAATAAGAGATGCTACCCAGCGGTTCGTGAACAACTTATAGCCACTGCCAGCCTGTGTCGCAGGGCTCGCGATACGGCCCCAGAAGTCCTGCCAGGCGAAACGCCCTAGACGACACGTTGTGTCAAGGGAAGTGAGTGCGAACGCGCAGACAACCAGTGACGCAAAGGTCGTGCCGAAAGACACCGACATACCGAACGCCTGATTTGCGCCCATGGCATACGCCTGGCTGAACTGCGGGATGCCAAGAACGACCCAGCCAGCCGCGCCAACATCGGCAGCGGTCTTCTGCGCAACCTCAAGACCGAACGCGCCCAGAGAGGCAATCACGACGGTCGCCAGGAAGCCTTCGGTCAGCATCGCGCCGTAGCCAATGCGCAGTGCATCCATCTCGTTGTTGAGCATCTTGGATGTCGTACCCGAACCCACAATCGCATGGAAGCCCGAGAGCGAGCCGCAGGCGATGACAAGCGGGACGGTAGGCCAGAACGGGGACGCCTTGCCTCCAATCAGGACCGCGTTGAAGCTGGTGAATGCAGGCCAGGTTAGCGGTGCATTGATGATGAGGAACGCTACGCCGCCGATGGCGAGGAATGCTACCAGCAAATACGCATTCAGGTAGTCCCTCGGTTGCAGTAGTATCGTGACCGGCAGTGCTGCGGCGAGGATGATATAGACGAGCAGCACCCAGCGCCACACGCTGGCTTCCGCGTTGAGCGGATTGCCCAGAGAGAACCAGATTGCCGCGACCAGCAGAACCAGGCCAAGGACGGTCATCGCGGCCAGACTCTGTTTCTTCCAGTAGAGCAGGTAACCGATGAGGATGGCGATAAAGATGAACAGTACGGACGCCATCGCCACTGAAGGCACACCCACAAACGTGCTCATCACCACGTTGGTGAACGCGGCGATAATAAGAATCATTGCGATATAAACAAATATTCCGAAGATGACCGACACCCTCGGCTTCATCACCTCACCGGCGACCCATTGGATGGACCGTCCGTCGTATCGTATGGACGCCACCAACGCCATGAAGTCATGGACGGCACCGATGAAAGCATTGCCAAACCAGATCCACAGGATGGCCGCACCCCAACCCCAGGTAATACCCTGGATGGGGCCGACGATTGGACCCGCGCCTGCAATCGAGGCAAAGTGGTGACCGAACACCACTGGCCACTTGCTGGGCACGTAGTCTACGCCGTCATACAGCCTGTGTGCGGGTGTCTTCGTGTCGGGACTCAGTTTCGCTACGTTGGTAGCGATTCGCTTGCCGTACAGAAAATAGACGGCTACGTAAATGGCGAGCGCCAACACAATCATTAACGTGGTACTCAACTGTATTCACCTCCTTTCCGAAGAAAATCGAGCCAAGGGAGCTGCTCAAGAGGGGTTGACTGACACTGTCTCTATCATCCTCACATAGGCCTCACCCCCACGTTACCTCTTCATCCGGATCAGCATATTTCGCAACTCGATGCAGATGGCGCCATCCTAGTTCCGAGCACGTGAGATTGTCAATAGGTTTTGGGGGGTTTTCTCTGCCGCAGGCAAGAAGCTCGCTGCAATATTGGTGCATTTCACATCTGCCCGTGCTATACTGCGGCCGATTTGACTCGGGAATACCGGTCATTGAAGCAATGTCTTTATTCCCTTTCGCGGAGCACAGAGCCCCGATTATGCAGGAAGGCAGCAGAGCAGCCAGACTTCTTGCCCTCTTCAGGGACATAGCCCTACCTCTTGCCGATTCCTACGGTGCCACACGAAGAGCCCTACTGTGGGAACCGGAGGCCCGTGTCCTCGTCGCAGGCAAGAGACGCTACAAGCTCGACTCCATACGGAAGATCTTCCTCGTGGGTGCAGGCAAGGCAGGCGTTCCGATGGCCAGGGCGGTCACGGATGTCCTGCAGCAGGACAGCCTCTTGTGGTCCAGGTTCGCTGGCGGCACGGTCAACGTCTACCGGCATCAGGCAGAGGCTCGCATTCCGAATGTCAGGCTCTTCGCCGCTGACCACCCCCGCCCAAATGATGCGAGTGTTGAGGGTGCCACCGCTGCTCTCGCGTTGCTTGCAGAAGCTACTGGTGAAGACCTCGTCATAGCCGTCATATCCGGCGGAGGTTCATCGCTACTCACCCTTCCACAGGAAGGAATCTGCCTTGATGATTTCCGCGCAACCAGCCATGCTCTCGTCACGGGAGGTCCTGCGATTCAAGACATCAACACCGTGAGAAAGCATCTCTCCAGGGTCAAGGGAGGCAGGCTTCGCGAGGCAGCACCCGAAGCCGAGTTCCTCACACTCATCCTTTCAGACGTGATTGGTGATGACCTCTCCAGTATCGCTTCGGGCCCCACTGTACCCGATCCAACGACATGCCATGATGCCATTCGCGTTCTTGAACACTACCACCTTTGGGAACGCATCCCGGAGGCTTCGCGCGCCTGCCTCGTCCGGGGAGACCCCGACGAAAGCACGCGAGATGCACTATGGAGAGACCACCTCGAGCCTCGCACGCAGAACGTGGTGGTCACATCGAATGCCGTCGTGCTCCGGGCATTTGCAGAGGCTCTTGCCACGAATCCACCTGCCGGATTGCCTGCTGAGGTAGTGTTGATGGCGGAACCCGTCACGGGAACGGTTGAAGCCGCCGTGAAACAGCACTACACTCACGCCATAGCAGTGCAGCCGACTACGACGAAGTCCACTCTCCTGGTCTATGGTGGCGAACCCGTCGTCACGGTTCCTGCTGATGCCAGTGGAAGGGGCGGCCGCATGTTGCACTACGCGTTGCTTGCGGCGATGAATATTGCAGGCACTGAGTGGACAGTGCTCGCATCCGGCACGGATGGCATTGACGGCACTGCCCCTGCGGCGGGAGCAGTTGTGACAGGACAGACGATAGCACTTGCGGAACAACACGGGCTGAAGCCGGTTTCGTACCTCGCGTCGTTCGATTCCTATGGCTTCTTCCACGACCTTGAAGAACGAACAGGGGAACGATTTCTGAACATTACGGGCCCTACAGGCACGAACGTAAATGATATAATGTTATGGCTCGTATGAGAACTGCCGTCTGGCAGAAAAAAGGAGAAACATGGAGAGAAAGGCCATCGTACTCAACAGCAAGGACAACGTAGCCACTGCACTGGCAGACCTCGTCTCAGGCGACAATGTCGCGCTTGAAATAGACAAGAAGCC
>JAFGFT010000022.1 GCA_016930935.1 Dehalococcoidia bacterium
ACCACATACGGGTTTGCTCCTTCATGTAATAGACAGCGGCAGTGTAGTGCTCAGCCTGCTAGAATTGCCTTTGAGCGAACGTGGCAGCACAATAGATTCGCCTTGGAATTGCATTAGAGGCCCAGGGCCACAGAGTAGAGATGACTGAGCAGCATTCAGATAGCACTGAGTTCGACTCAAATTCACAGAAACAGCGCCGCCGAATGACGCCGGGGCGTGCACTGGCAGCCAGTGCTGACGGCTTTATGGCGCTCGACAGCGATCGCCGCATCACACTGTTCAATCGCGCACTCTCGAGGCTTGTCGGCACGTCTCAACAGGATGCAATCGGCCGTCATTGCTTCGAGCTACTTCGCGTAATTGACAGCAACGGAGTCAGCCTGTGCGACTCCGGATGCCCACTCACGAGGGGTGAAGATGGTACGTTCGACATCGAAGGTTTGCTCGCCACAAGCGACGGCCATACACTGGCGGTCGACCTCAACTTCTCGGTCTCCTGTGACACGGATGGCACCTTGAAGACCGCCGTGGTCAACGTGAGAGATGCCGGCAACCTCCGCCAGGTAGACCACATCAGGTCCGTGCTTCTGGCTTCAATATCTCACGAACTCCAGACGCCTATCGCCATTATCAAGGCATATGCCAGCACGCTGTCGAGGGATGACGCGCACTGGAGTCCTGAGACCATCCGCGAGAAGCTGAAGTCCATCGAGGAGGAAAGCGACCGTTTGTCAGCTTTGGTCGGTCGCCTGCTTCTCACGTCACGTCTTGAAGCAGGGGCCGTCTCACTCAATCTCATGCTGGTGGACCTGCCAAACGAGACCAGGAGGGTCTGCAAGAGACTGGCCGAGCTGGATGAGACGCATGAGATTGTCTCAAGCTTTCCCGCGGACTTTCCTGCAGTCATGGGCGACCCGGAGAAGCTGGACACCGTGCTGACCAATCTGATCGAGAATGCGCTCAAGTTCTCGCCCGATGGCGGCACTGTGGCGATAGAGGGCTCTTCGAGTGACGAAGAGGTCTTCATCACCGTGTCGGACCACGGGGTCGGTATCGACACGTTCGACCAGGAGAGGCTATTCGAGCGCTTCTATCGATCGGGTGAACCCGGCCAGGCAATAGCGCCGGGCACGGGTCTCGGCCTCTACATCTGCAGGAGCCTCGTACATGCGCATGGAGGGCACATCTGGGTAGACAGCAAGCCCGGAGAGGGCTCGCGGTTCACATTCTCGCTACCCCGCACATCGGATGAGGCCGCGTAGCGAGGACAACATGAACAGAGCATCATTGGAGCAATCTCCGAAGACTGTGCTCGTGGTAGATGACGAGCAGCGCATCGCTGAGGCCGTGACCATGAACCTCGAACTTGAGGGGTTCCAGGTATTGGCTGCCTCAAGAGGCGAGGAGGCGTTGAAAAAGGTCACCGAGGACATGCCAGACCTCGTCATTCTAGACGTGATGATGCCTGAGATGGATGGATTCGAGACTTTGCGGCGCATTCGTGAAATAGCCACCGTGCCGGTCGTTATGCTCACAGTTCGTGGTGACGAGGCGGACAAGGTCAGAGGGCTTGACCTTGGTGCAGACGATTACATCAGCAAGCCGTTCAGTCCGAAGGAACTTGTGTCCAGAGTCAGAGCGGTGCTTCGACGTGCAGAGATGCCCAGCCCCGTTCCAAAGACGGAAATCCGAGTTGATGACGATCTCTCAATTGATTTCAGGCTTCGCAAGGTCATAGTCCGCGGCAGCGAAGTCCACCTTCGCCCAACGGAGTTTCGGCTCCTGTATCACCTTGTCAGCAACGCGGGGCAGGTGCTCACGCACGAGACACTGTTGCGCCGGGTATGGGGGTACGAGTACAGGGATGAGGACCACTATCTGTGGCTGTACATCACCTACTTGCGAAGGAAGCTGGAGAAGGACCCCAAACACCCGGCGTACATAATCGGAGAACGGGGCATCGGCTACAGGTTCAGGGACTTCGAGCGGAAGTAGTCGAGAAAGGTTCTGCTAGGGCACAGGCAGGCGTGGAATCCGTATTCTCCTGAGGCGGTGAAGACGGAGAGCATCAGTCGGGTGGGTCAGCTCCGGGACGCGGCGGAAGTGGTTGTTCTTCAACTCCTCAAGCATCATGGCTACCTTGTCGCGCCCTACATAGCGGGCTGCGACACTGTCAGCCTCGTACTCGGCCACCCAGCTCAGAGCAGCCGCAGCCAGTACAAGAACGCCGCCGCCAAGCAAGAGGCGTATCCACGTGGCCACGTCGACGGCAAGCCCCACGGCCAATCCGCCCAGCGCCGCAAGAACGGTTCCAAGCAGCAGCAATTCCCAGTGGCGACACTTCAGGTGGGCCAATTCGTGCGCGAGCACGCTTTCAAGGGCCACGGGTGAGAGCTTGCCAGCCAGCGCACCGCCAAGTCGCACCCTGTTCCCACGCGAGCCGCGCAGCCCGGGAAGGGCACGCGCACCACACCACGATGGGTCTATTTCAACAGGAAATGCAGAATCAAGGGCTACGTTCATGCGGTCAGCAAGGATGAGAAGACTCTCGGGGACCTGTCCCTGCGGGAGTGCAACGACCCCGATGCCTTCCCTAGAGGGACAGTGGACGTGAAGGCGAATGATGTCCTGCCAGGTCATGTTCTTCATCTAGTATACAACCAACGAGCCACTGTCGCTGGCCCAGTCCCGAAAGAAAGGGGGCGAGCAATGCCCGCCCCCAAGGTTCGCCTGTCGGGATGTCACCTGACGGTGACGTCCTCACCGAGAGTCTCGGCGCTGATGTCCGGACTGTAGTAGGCGTAGGCCCGTGAGGCTACCGCCTTCGCCTTCACCGGGTACAGTGCCACCGCATCGAACTCGACGGAGACGCTTTGTCCCTGCGCCAGATTCTCGATATAGAAGATGACCTTGCGTCCTGCAACCTCGAAACGCTTCAGCCTGGCATCAGCCTCAACGGCCTTCTCGAGGGTGCTGGTGACTGCCGCGAAGCCAGTAGGAATGGAGATGTCCATGACAATCATCCCCGCCTCAGCAGGAATCGGGGGATTGAAGGTGAGTATCGCAGACACCGTGATAGTATCGTCGACCTCGACTTCGGTCGTATCGTAGTCGACCTCGATATCGAGGATGTCGGGAAGTTCGTGGCTGACCTCCGGCATGTTGAACCTGCGGACAACCTGTCCTAC
>JAFGFT010000023.1 GCA_016930935.1 Dehalococcoidia bacterium
GCGTTTCACTTCCGTGTTCGGGATGGGAACGGGTGGTTCCACTCCGCTCTAGTCACCAGGAGAATCCTCAGCGCAGGAAGTATACACTACTGATGCGGTCGACACAAGTGCAGAACTCCACATCTGCCAGAATATTCGTGGGTTGCAGTGGCTGGCACTACGACGACTGGCGCGGCCGCCTGTATCCAGTTCGCATGGGAAAGACACGCTGGCTCACACACTACAGCAGCATATTTGATACGGTCGAACTGAACAACACTTTCTACCGTCTCCCCGGACAGTCGTCAGTTTCGCGATGGCACGATGAAACCGGAAGCGGCTTCGTCTTCGCAGTGAAGGGGAGCCGCTACATTACTCACATCCGCCGCCTGGTTGACGTCGGCTCTCCGGTACAGGAATTCACCCAGCGACTCGCAGGTCTGGGCAGCAAACTGGGTCCTCTACTGTGGCAATTGCCCCCACAACTCAGCCGCGATGACGCTCTCCTTGAAGATTTCCTCCACGTATTGCCGCCGACAAGTAGACATGTCATTGAATTTCGCCACCCTTCGTGGTGGAACAATCACACCTACGCCATGTTGCAGGAATACCACACCGCTGTCTGCCTTATCGACACGCCCTCATTCAAGTCACATCCCATCGCAACTACGGACTTCATCTACATCCGCTTTCATGGAGCGGAACAGATGTACTCGAGCTGCTACCAGGATGAACAACTCTGTAGCTGGGCAGGGAACATACGTAGTCTCGGCGAGGGAATGACAACGGTGTACGCATACTTCAACAATGACACCAACGGATACGCGGTCAAGAACGCGCTCACTCTTCGTGCGCTGCTAACCACTCGCTCAATCTTCGGGCAATCGGAATTGGAAGGCCGGCCTTCTGAACGAGCTCATCCACTGAAGCCTGCCGAATAGAATCCACGGTTCCAAACGCACGTAGCAGCGCCTTCTTTCTGGAAGGCCCGATTCCGGGAACGCTGTCGAGCGCCGATACTATCATAGAGGCTCTGCGAATGCCCCTGTGATACGTGATGGCGAAGCGGTGCGCCTCATCTCTCACGGCCTGAAGTATCCGTAGGCCTGGAGAGTCCTGGACAAAACCCATCGGTTCGGAGCGGCTCTCAGAGTAGACATACTCGTGCTCCTTGGCGAGGCCTATAATGGGAATACCATCCACCCCGCATTCGTGACGCGCTTGAAGCGCCACACCCAACTGTCCGCGGCCTCCATCCACAAGGACAAGAGAAGGCACATCGCCCCAGCGATTCGAAGCCTTCACGCTCTTTGACACACTGCCTGAACGGCCAAGTTTGGAGAAACGACGAAGGAGAACCTCGTGCATCATCGAATAGTCATCCTGCCCGCTCACGGTCCGTATTCTGAAACGCCTGTAGTCAGACGGCTTCGGCACGCCGTCTTCGAACACTACCAGACTTCCCACCGACTCGGTTCCCTGCGTTGTTGAGATGTCGAAACCCTCGATACGATGAGGTATCGAGCCGAGTCCAAGAACATCTTTCAATTCCTTCAAGCCGGCATCGCGGAGTTGCAGCCCTCGTCCAGACGCGACACTGAATGAGAGTAACTGTCGTGAAACACTGTCCGCCACATTATCAACGAGTTGTTTACGGACACCGGTACGAGGAGCAATCATCTGGACACTGCCATGCCGCAGTTCTGCGAGCATGCTCCGCACCAGTGACATGTCATCAATAATGTGCTGTAGCAGGATAGTAGGCGGGACCGTAGAAGCCACGCGATAGTACTGCAAAACGAAACTGCGAAGCACCTCCGGTGCTGCAAGACTGCCGGTACCCTCCACAGGGAAATCCTGTCTTCCCTGCACTTTCCCTTCCCTCACTGAGAACACTTCGACCAGGGCAGACGACGATTCCTGCGCAACCGCGATAATGTCCTGGTCTCCTCGTAGCGCAGTCACGCCCACATTTCGATTCGTGACCAGGTCCACAGCCTGAACGCGGTCTCTGAACAACGCAGCGCGTTCGAAGTCCATTTTCTCCGAGGCTTCATTCATTTCCGCACGCAGCGAATCCAACACATCGCGATACCGTCCCTCAAGGAACAGCACCATATGTTCCACGGTCTTCCGATATTCTTCGTGCGTGATTGCGCCGATACAGGGTGCGGGACAGAGTCCGATGTCATAGTTAAGACATGCCTTCGAGCGAGTACCGTCAAGAGGGCCTGAACAAAGTCGAAATCGGAACACCCTGCGGACCACGCGAAGTGTCTGCCGAACTGCCCTGGCACTCGCAAACGGCCCGAAGTACCGCGACCCGTCATCGACGCGCCGTCGCACAACCGACACTGTCGGCCATTCACTGCGCACATCGACTTTCAGGAAGGGGAAACTCTTGTCATCTTTGAGACGTGCATTGTACTGGGGCCTGTGTTGCTTGATAAGGTCAGCCTCAAGCACAAGGGCTTCCTGCTCAGTGCTGGCTATGATGAACTCGACATCCGCTATCATCGCAACAAGTCGAACGGTCTTGGTGCTCAAGGCCGATTTCGAGCCGAAGTAGCTCTTGACCCTGTTGCGGAGGTTGGAAGCCTTTCCAACGTAAATGACAACCCCGGCGGCATTCCTGAACAGATAGACTCCGGGAGACAATGGGGCAAGCCTCAGCTTGCTGTGAAGTTCTGGAGAAGTCATGGAAGTTCGATTCTAGCAAGGAGCCACTTGTCGGGCAAAACGAGTTGCGCTGTGTTACAATACAAACCCCATGAAGCAGGAGATTGCTGCTTTCCTCAACTATCTTGCCACGACCAGGGGTTCTTCACGGAACACCGTGGCTGCCTATCAGAATGACCTGAATCAACTCGCAGAGTTCATGGAGGCTGAGAAAGCGAAGGGCATCGTCGCCTCAGACGAGCAGTTGCTCATGGCCTACATGGCCAGTCTCAAGGGCAAAGGGTACTCTCCCGCAACAGCGGCCAGGAAGATTGCGTCTGCACGATCGTTCTTCAAGCATCTTGTGGACACGGGCAAGCGACAGCAGAACCCTGTCAGGAATCTCGCAAGCCCCCAGGTCAACAAGAAATCCCCACGCGTCCTGACTTCGGCGGAGTACGCCCGTCTCGTCGCCGTGCCCACTTCACTGTCAACACCGGAGGCTCATCGCGATGTGGTCATGCTTGAGCTTCTGTACGCCACTGGACTCAGAGCGACTGAAATTGTGTCGCTACAGCTGAGCGATATCGACCTTGGACAGTCAACTCTTTCCTGTCGACATGAGCATACTCAAAGACAGATACGTCTCTCCCCTGACATAGTGGAACTCCTTCGCGACTACATCACAAACGGACGCCTTGACCTCCTGTATAACGAAAAGGAGCAAGCATTGTTCCTCAACCGCCGCGGGCACCAGCTCACACGGCAGGGATTCTGGCAGATAGTCAAGAACTACGCACTGAAGGCAGAGCTGGGAGACCGAGTAACCCCTCACACCCTGCGTCATAGCTTCGCCGTGCGAAGAGTGCAGGGTGGTACTGACCTCCGCTCGCTACAGGAAACCCTTGGACACGCGTATATCTCAAGCACGCGTGTCTACAAGCAACCAATTTCAACGGTGAAGTAGGTCATATGGGAAAGAAGCAGAACCGCAACCGTGCACGAAAGCCCGCCGCTCAGGCGCCACGCAGTGCCACACCAGTTCCCTCCACTCCGGAAGCGGCGGCACCGCCTGTACGGGTAAGCACCATCAACCGAGCACCCTCCACCCCGAAAGCCAAGCCCGGCACGACATGGGCGGAGATTGCTGACAAGTATCGCTACGTGAATGTGGAACTGAAGCAGATAGGTATTCTGGCTGGTTCATTCCTCGTTGTGTTGCTCATTCTTGCTGCAGTACTAAACTAGATATCTGTCACGAAGTTCAGGATCCACGTGGACCTCAAGACAGCAAAAGCGGAACTGTTCAAGCACCTCTCGTGGGACATCAAGGACCAGCGAGTTGTAGAGGCGATGCGACGCGTCCCTCGTGAGGACTTCGTCCTCTCTGCGGATCGCGACGCCGCCTACGAAGACCATCCTCTCGGCATTGGCTACGGCCAGACTATCTCTCAACCGTTCATCGTTGCTCTCATGCTGCAGGCTCTCACCCTGAAGAGCACTGACAGCGTCCTTGAGGTTGGAACGGGCAGCGGCTACGTGGCAGCGATTCTCGGAGAGCTTGTTGAGAGAGTAACCACGGTTGAGATAGTCCCTGAACTGGCCCTCACGGCAACGAGGACGCTTCACTCTAAGGGGTATTCAAACATAGACGTTCACCTTGTCCCCAGGTCTACGCTGGGGTGGATAGACAACGCCCCGTATGATGCAATCATCGTGTCGGCAGGAGCGCCATCCATTCCGCCAATACTCAGCGGCCAGCTCAAGTGGAACGGGCGAATGGTGATACCGGTTGGTTCGCGCTCTCAGCAGGAACTCATAAAGCTCACCCGCACGATGCAAGGCGACAAAGTGGAAAGCCTGGGCTCCTGCTACTTCGTCCCACTGATTGGCGACGACGCGTGGAAGTCCTGAAGAAAAAGAAGGAATACCCCCAAGGGGATTCGAACCCCTGATCTCCAGCTTGAAAGGCTGGCGTCCTAGGCCTCTAGACGATGAGGGCGTGAAAC
>JAFGFT010000024.1 GCA_016930935.1 Dehalococcoidia bacterium
GCCGATTGCCCCGGCTACCTCATCGGGTCTCAGCAGGACTGGGCCGGGATTCTCCGTCACGGGGCGAAACTGCTGTTCTCCTGGGCGGATGCCACGGTGCCGCTCATCGCCATCATGCTGCGCAAGTCATACGCAGGGGCGCACTACGGCATGCTGGACAAGTCCATCGGCGCCGACTTTGTCTACGCGTGGCCCACTGCGCGGGTTTCCATCGTGGGCGCAGCAACTGCGGCGAGCATCATCTTCGCCAAAGAGATAAAGAGTGCGGACAATCCCGAGGAAGAGCGTGCGCGCAAGCTGAAAGAGTATTCCGACATGTATGAGAGCCCCTACCAGGCGGCCGAGCGCGGCTACATCGACGATATCATCCAGCCGTCGTCAACCCGCATGTATATCAACCGGGCACTCGATATTCTTGAGAACAAGAGTGTGGCGCAGCCGTGGCGCAAGCACTCCAACATCACTATGTAGGGGGTGACACCCGTGGATTTCTCCTTTACAGCCGGGCAGGAGGCGCTGCGCCGGGATGTGCGTTCATTCCTTGAGGATGAAGTGCGGGCCGGGCGCTGGAAGCCGCAGTGCGATGCATGGATACAGGGTTTCGACCCTTCGTTCACGAAGAGAGTCGCCTCACGGGGATGGATAGGCCTCATGTGGCCGAAAGAGTACGGCGGCCATGAGCGTGGCTTCGTCGACCGCCTCGTCGTGACGGAGGAGATGCTCCGCTATGGCGCACCCGCGGCACTCCACTGGTTCGCAGACAGGCAGATAGGCGGCTCCATACTGCGCTTTGGCAGTGACGCGCAGAAGAACGAGTTCCTCCCGCGCATCGTTCGCGGCGAGATATACGTCGGCCTCGGCATGAGCGAGCCTGAGGCAGGTTCTGACCTCGCCTCTCTCAAGACACGAGCGGAGGAGCAGGACGATTGCTTCATCGTGAACGGCCAGAAGACATGGACGAGCGGAGGCTCCTACGTCAACTACATCGACCTCTTTGCGCGAACCGACTTTGAGGCGGTGAAGCACAAGGGCATCACCGAGTTCCTCGTACCCATGGACCTGCCCGGCATCTCAAGAATCCCGATGACTGACATCACTGGCACCGAGGCGTGGAACGACATCTTCTTCGACAATGTCCGCGTTCCGAAGGAATGCGTCATCGGAGAGCGGAACAAGGGCTTCTACCACGTGGTAGAGGAACTGGCATACGAGCGGGGGGGCATGGAGCGGTTGATGGGAAACTACCCTCTCTATGATGCGTTGAAGCGCTTCGTCAGAGAGACGAAGAAGGACGGCAGGGCGCTCATCGAGGACACGCACGTGCGCCGTCTCATGGCTGAACTGGAAGTGGAATTCGAGGTCGGCCGTCTCCTCATGTACCGCGCGGCGGCAGTGATGGATGAGGGCAGGCCTCCCACGGTCGAGGCATCCACATCCAAGGTCTACGGCACGAATTTCGAGCAGCGCCTTGCGAATCTTGCAATGGACCTGCTCGGACCCTATGGCCCACTGACAGAGGACTCCCCGCTGGCCGCGATGGACGGGCTGGCCGTGCACTCATACCTCGCCTCAAAGGGATACAGCCTCCAGGCGGGCAGCACGGAGGTGCTCAAGAATATCATCGCGACCCGCGGACTTGGATTGAAGTAGGAGCCGACCAGCCCAACGTCGTTCTGGAGCAGACAAATGAACGTGCAATTCGACGAAACGCAAGAGATGCTTCGCACTGCCGCCCGCGAATTCCTCGCGGAGAGCAGCACCCCCAAGCTCGTCCGAGAGATGCGGAAAGACGAACACGGTTTCTCACATGACCTCTGGAAAGCCATGGCGGAGCTGGGCTGGCAGGGACTGGCACTGCCGGACCGGTGCGGTGGCAGCGGGATGGGATTCCTCGACCTCTGTCTCCTGGTGGAAGAGATGGGAAGGGCATGTCTGCCGTCGCCCTTCATCAGCACGGTCGCCGGGTGCGGCCTCGCGCTCGCAGACATCGGTGGAGAGGTGGCAGACCAGTGGGCATCGGACATCGCGTCAGGGCAGGCCGTCATCGTTCCCGCACTCGACGGAGGGCCGAACAGTGAAGGACACCATGTGTTGCCCACGGCCAGCAGCAATGGAACCGACTTCGTTCTGAACGGCACACACCTCTTCGTGCCCTATGCAGGAGAAGCCTGCCAGTTCCTCTGCGCCGCAGCAGAAAGCGTCCAGGGAGAGGTTCGCCTGTTTGTGCTTCCGTCCGACACGGCGGGACTGACGCTCACCCCGCTGAAGGGAAAAGCAGACGAGCCATCATTCCGCCTCGACCTCGTGGATGTGCACGTCGACGGCGCAGCATGTGTAGCCGCCGGAGAGACAGCACGGGCGGTGATGGCCGCCACAGTGTTGAGGATGGACATCGCCCGGTGCTGCGATATCGTGGGAGCACTTGGATGGGTACTCGATGACACCGTCACCTATGCCAATGAGCGCAAGCAGTTCGGACAGACAATCGGCAGTTTCCAATCGCTACAGCACTACTGCGCCGATATGCATGTAATGCTGGATGGTCTGCGCACAAGCGCCTATTTCGCCGCGTGGCAGTTGGGTGAAGGACTCGACGCGAGCAGAAGCGGTGCAATCGCCTGTGCCTACGCGCACCGCACCGTCCCGCAGATAGTGGCAATCGCGCACCAGATACACGGTGCCATGGGCGTGACAGAGGAGCATGACCTCCATCTCTACACCACGAGGGCGATTCCGTCGGCGCACAGGATTCTCCCGCTCCAGGACTACCTGGATGCGGTGATAGCTCCGTAGTTCGTCACTGCCTCACGGAAAGACGCCGGAATACCCCCCTGCGGCAGCCAGACTGCCGTGGCGTGCAGGCGGCACTTTGATTCATGCGCCCTTCACGGTATAATAGGTTGTTCGTGGTGAGCGTGGCCCAGTGGTTAAGGCGCCAGGTTGTGGCCCTGGATATCGAGGGTTCAAATCCCTCCGTTCACCCCATTTGAACATTGCTCGGCGGATAGAAGCACCGGCCTTCGCAAGATGACTCCGGCATTTCTCTCCCGCTGATTGAAGATACATCCCCTCTCAACCAACCCCACCTATCGGGGCGTCTCACGGTCAAGATTGCATCCCCATCTCCCCCTTATTGATAGCGACAACACCCACAGTCAGTCCTCGTCTTCAAGGTCCGACAGTATTGCTGCCCTCAGGCCAGTCCGCATTCACTTCATCGTAGAATCTCAACAGGACGAGTACAATCCAGTGAGCGTTCTCAGGCGCCGGCAGCCATACCGGCACCGACGAGCGAGAAGGAAAGGCAGGAGGTACTGCAATGAGACTTGATGGAAAAGTCGCCATAGTCACCGGAGGCAGCAGGGGAATCGGGCGGGCGACGTGCATAGCCCTGGCGCGAGAGGGCGCGAAGGTGGTGGTGGTGGGCAGAAGTGAACCAACCTGTGAAGAGGTGGTCTCTCAGATTGCCACACACGGGGGAACCGCCATCGCCGTGCGGGCCGATGTCTCTGTTGAAGCCAACGTGACCGCTATGGTCGGTACGACACTGGAACGACTCGGGCAAATCGACATCCTCGTGAACAATGCGGCCGTGAATCTGCCCTACAGGGCGGTGGTTGACCTGAGTCTCGACGAATGGAACCGCATCATCACAACCAATCTGACGGGTTCATTTCTCTGTTGCAAGGCTGTGCTTCCAACAATGATGGCGCAGGGCTACGGCAAGATCATCAACATGTCATCGAGAGGCGGACGACAGGGTGAAGCAGGGAGGTCCCCCTATCGGTCGTCGAAGGCGGCGCTCATCAATTTCACAGAATGCCTGGCAGCCGAGATGAAGGAACACGGCATCGACGTCAACGCAATCTGCCCCGGCGCTGTGGACACGGATATGATGAGTGAGATAACCAAAGGCAATACACCTGCCTATGCAATGCCGCCGGAAGACATGGCTTCCATAGTGGTATTTCTTGCTTCAGACGAGAGCAGGGCCATCACAGGAACGGCCATCGATGCGTTCGGCGCAGGCAATCCCTTGTTCAGGGCAAAGAGTTACCTGTCGCCAGGTTCCAGGTAGAGAAGGAGCCTTCAAGTGCAGTGATAGTATCCTGCAGTCACCACATCAGGAATCTCGGGGACACCATACTCATTTCAGCTTTGAGTTCCGGAGATGCGGTGCCGCTGTCCTCCATCTTCACGATCTAACTGACACTGCACGTTGCTCTCGTTCTTGTGTCCAGTCTCCTTCGCGCCTGCGGTGCTGCAGCGCCTCGGCGACGTGGGGAGTGTCCATACGGTCGGCGCAGTCGCGGTCATTGATTATGCGGGCGAACTTGAGCACGCGGTGATAGGCTCGCGCAGAGTGGTGTCGCTACCGCATCACAGCCCTGGAGACCTTCATTCCGCACCTCAAAGTCCGTACACTGAAAACTTCCGCTTGCCTCCCTGAAGAAGCTGCTACGGTATGCCCCATATCAGGGCCAGGAAACAAACTTACCCTCTGCAGATGGTACCCTTCAGTAAGAGAGCGACGGGATCGACTAGCGACGTCGCTGGGGACGCCTCAGGGAGATGAGTACGGCATGGACAGCGCAAATATAGAAGCACAGACCGAGGTCCGTGGGAGGATTGATAAATTTGCATCGCTCATTGACACCCGCGATTGGCAAGGAGCGTTCGTGCTGCTATCTCAACTGCGTGTAGCCGACGAAGCGGGGCTCCTTCGCGACCTGGACCGCGAGAGGGCGCGGGAGATTCTCTCAAGGCTGAGCGTATCCGATCTGGCAGAGGTGATGGAAGCGCTTCCCGTGTCAGACGCCTGTCGCTTCTGTGACTTGTTCGACGTCGACACTCTGGCCGACGTACTGGACATCATGGAACCGGACCATGTGGCTCAGGTGTTGCGCGAGCTACCGGTGAAACAAGTGGGCGATGTCCTGGCCCTGATGGAGGAAAGTGACGAGGTCTCGCCGCTGCTGGAATACCGTCGTGGGACCGCAGGATCTCACATGTCACCCTCGTTCGTGGCCCTGGCCTCGGATATGACAGTCGACGGAGCGATCTCGGCGCTTCGCGCCCAGAAACCACATCGCGACACAGTCGATGCGCTCTACATAGTGGGAAGGAAAGGCGACCTCCGCGGTGTAGTGACCCTCAGGCAGCTCGTACTGGCTTCTCCACGCAGGCGCCTACGCTCGTTGATGGATCGTAACCTCCTGTTCGTCACACCTGATACGAGCGAAGAGGAGACTGCTCGAATCATGCACCACTACAACATATCGTCGTTGCCCGTTGTCGGCAGCGACAAGAGCATGCTTGGCGTCATTAAGCTTCGCACGTTGCTCCATCTCACGGAGGAACGAGCAACAGCGGACATGTACCACATGGCAAACTTGAGCGAAGCAGAAGGATTTACCGGACCACTCCACAGTGCAGTTCGCAGACGACTGCCATGGCTGGCCATAAGCCTGGGAATGGCTCTCATGTCCGGGCTTGTCGTAAGTGCCTTTGGGTCCACCATTGCTACATTCGTAGCCCTTGCAGCGTTTCTGCCGTTGGTGTCTGCCCAGGGAACGAATGCTGCTGTACAGACGGCTACTATCTTCGTTCGCAGCCTTGCCACCGGTGAACTGCGACCTCTGATGATACGACGAGCGATAGTCCGCGAGGTCCGTTTGGGACTCATCAATGCCGTGGCTATCGCAGGCATGTCAGGAATTGTCGCCTATGTCTGGATGCGGGACATCTTCCTGGCAGAGGTCCTCGCACTGTCCATGTTTCTGACTATGGGACTGGCTGCACTATTCGGTGCAGTTGTCCCGGTAATCCTCGGCCGCCTGCGGACAGACCCGGCACTGGGTGCAAGCGTGTTGCTTGCGACTGTCACCGATGTGACCGGATTCGCGTTCCTGCTGGGAATCGCCACCCTTGCCGCCCGCCTTGTTACAGCGTAGCAATCACCTGCAAGTATTTCCGGGGCACCATGCCTGTGATTCCGGCTGGTTGATGTGAAATGCCCTGGCGGTATGGCACGTCCCTGCCATGAACGGGAATAACGGGGACACCATACTCAATTCAGTTCACGTTCTGAATCGCCGCACTCCACGCGGCTTCTCACACCATCACCCGCCGCCAACTTCGGAATTCCAGAGTTAATGTTGGTGTCCCCATAATTCATGAGTGCTCCAATTTCGGAAGCACGGTCCGCTGGGCGACCCGAAAGACGGGCACGTTTCCTTCAGCAATGATAGTATCGTGATGTCACAAGGTCAGGAGTGTCCGGCACAACGCGAGCCGAACTGAAGAAGGCGGATGAGCATGCATAGATTTGTGATGTGGCTTGCAATAGCGGTTGCGGTACTCCTTCCCTTTTCCGGTTGCTCCAAACCGGCAGAGAGCATGGACGTCGGACTGGACGAGGAATTCGCTCTCTCCGTGGGACAGAGCGCCACAATCGAGGGAGAGAACATCTCCATCACGTTCGTTGAGGTAGTCTCGGACAGCCGCTGCCCCACAGGGGCCACCTGCATCTGGGCGGGAGAAGCAAGCTGCCTTATTGAATTCACCGATTCAGAGTCTAGGTACCGCAAGGTACTGACTGAACCCGGCTCCTCCTCCCCTCCGGAGGCCAGCATCACCAGCTATGAGATTGAGTTCACCCTGCTCCCCTACCCTGAGTTGGGCAAAGAGACAGCCACGAAAGACTACCGTCTGCAATTGACCGTCAGAACAACGCAGGCGTGAGTGTTGGCATTCGTCAGGGTTTCGGACACACAGGGTTCGGTGCGGCTCACGCTTTGAATCGCCATGCCCGGTGCGGCTTCTCGCCAAATCACCCACCGCCAGCTTCGGAATTCCGAAGATAAGTGTGGTGTCCCCACAATTCAACGGTCTCGCGTTACGACAACGTCAACCGAACGTCCTGCAGAAACGCGAGCGTTGCTCGCTCACAATCAACGACGCCTCTGCTCAGAGCTGCTCGTCACCCGCCCGCTTCCCGGTTTACCGGACTAGTATGCAGAAGGACAATCCTCTTGTTGCAACTACTTCACTTTCGCCATATCGGAGTGTTGCATATCGCCGAATTCTTGATTCTCTCCACCCATACCCCAGATGAATGTGTAGTTCGAAGTACCGGCTCCAGAATGGATTGACCAGCTGGGCGAGATAACCGCCTCTCTATTTCTGAGTACGATATGTCTGGTTTCCGAAGGTTTGCCCATGAGATGAAACACCATGGCCTCATCCGGAAGCTCGAAGTAGAAATAGACTTCCATCCGTCTTTCATGAGTATGAACGGGCATCGTATTCCAGATACTGCCTTTGGCAAGCTCCGTACAGCCC
>JAFGFT010000025.1 GCA_016930935.1 Dehalococcoidia bacterium
GAATCGTGGTTCGGGCCTTCGCTGCGGTCGTGAATCATTGAACTGCCTGCGAGGGCTGTCACCAGTGGGTCTGTCATCCCGTCGAGCGCCCTCGAACCTCGGCTCGGGCCTGCGCTGGGGCCGTGGATCATCGAACTGCCTGCGTGGCCTCTCGTCGGAGAACCGGTCGTCACGCCGTGCGCCCCCGAACCTCGGCTCGGGCCTGCGCTGGGGCCGTGAATCATCGAACTGCCTGCGTGGCCTCTCGTCGGAGAACCGGTCGTCACGCCGTGCGCCCTCAAACCTCGGCTCGGGCCTGCGCTGGGGCCGTGAATCATCGAACTGCCTGCGTGGCCTCTCGTCGGAGAGCCGGTCGTCAGGCCGTGCGCCCTCAAACCTCGGCTCCGGCCTGCGTGGAGTCCGTTCATCATCGAATTGCTTGTAGGGCCTGCCCTCAGCGGTTCTGTCGTCCAGTAGAGCGCCCTCGAACCTTGACTCCGGTCTGCGCTGAGGTCGTGAGCTGTCGAATGGTCGGCGGCTTCCCATAGGCGCAGGAGTCCCGTCCCATCGTGTTCCGTGAGACGGCTGTTCTGTTCTGCGCTGAGGACGCGAATCCTCGGATGGTCTGCGGGACCTATCAGCAGAGAACCTGTCATCCCTGCGTGCTTTTTCAAATCGCCGGGAAGGTTGCGCTGTCGGCCGAAGTGCTCGTGGCGCGGTCTTCTGCTGTTCCTTCGCATCAGCTTCCGTGAGCAGCTGGCGGAGCCTGTCCTTGCGCCAGCTGGCGACGGGCTCCTTCGGAGTATCAGTCTCCATGGGAGTGTCGGACTCAACTGCGGTTGCGGGAGACACCGAGGAACGGGTCGTGCGTTTCGTGGTCGTGGTACGGGCTGTCTTTCGCTTCGCCGCCTTTGGCGGACCTGACTGGTTCTGCAGGAGTTCTTTCACTTCCGCAGGGGTAAGTTCTCTGACTGCGCCTTCAGGAAGTTCTCCGAGGAGAAGGCTGCCTGTCCTCACCCTCTTGAGCATGGCGACCTGCTGGCCGATTGCAGCGAACATGAGCCTTACCTGGCGTTTCCTGCCCTCGTGTATCGTGATGCTATATGCATATGGTGACTGGCCTTCGAGTAACTCAACTTTGGCAGGCCACGTGCGCTGCTCCTCAATCTCCACACCGTCTTCGAGCCTCTTGATGTCCTCATCAGGAAGACTTCCGGTGGTGGCGACGTAGTACTCTTTGTCGTGTTCAAACCTCGGATGCGTCAACTCGAACGTCAGTTTTCCATCGTTGGTCAGTATGAGCAGTCCTGTGCTGTCTTCGTCGAGCCGCCCCGCGGGGTGGAGCCCTGCACTCTTGTGCTCTTCAGGTAACAGGTCAAACACGGTCGGCCTGCCGCGGTCGTCGGAAGTAGTGCAGAGGTAGTCTGCGGGTTTGTTCATCATGAGATAGACGCGCTGCGTTTGCTGATTCGCGATTGCGATTCCCATGACGGTGATGGAGTCTGTCTCCGGGTCTATCTTCTGTGTGAATGAGGTCGCGACGGTGCCGTTTACCTCAACCACACCAGACTTTACAAGTGCCGCAGTCTCTCTGCGGGAGCCGTAGCCGGAATCGGTGAGAACCCTTACAAGTGGAAGTTCATTCATCTAGACGTTCCTGTTTCCTGTTGACCATATCTTCTTTCAAACCTAGAATAGCACGTTCCCCGCTTGGGTTGCCGCGGAGGAACAACGGTGCTGATGCACAGGCATCCACATCGCATGGTGACCCTGAGTTTCGCTCAAGGGAGGGGCACAAGACAATGGCAAAATTGAAGGTTGGATTTATCGGGCTTGGCTACATGGGACGTCCCATGTGCAGGAATCTGCTGACAGCCGGGTTCGAGGTATCGGTCTGGAATCGTAGCAGACCTGGCATTGAATATGCAATTTCTCACGGAGCGGTTGAGGTTGCAAACGCTGCCGAAGTGGCTGTGCGCTCAGATATCGTGGTGACGATGCTGAAGCATGGAGGAGATACCGCGGAAGTCGCTCTTGGCCCACATGGTATTGTCGAAGGTGCACGTCCGGGGCTCGTAGTGCTGGACACAACCACAATTTCTCCTTCAGAAGCTCGTTCTATTGCCGCTAGTCTCAAAGAGAAAGGTGTGCTGATGCTTGACGCCCCTGTCAGCGGGTCCACCGTGAAGGCCGAGTCCGGCACTCTATCCATCATGATAGGTGGTCCGTCCGAGGCTCTGGAGCGCTGTGCGCCTGTGCTGGACGTCATCGGAGAGAATATCGTGCACATCGGTGAGGAGAATGGTGCCGGTCAGGGTGCCAAGCTCTGCAACCAGGTCCTGGTACTGGTTAACCTTCTCGCCACATGTGAGGCGCTGACGTTGGGTGCCGCGTTAGGACTGGACAACCATCGTGTGTATGAAGCGGTGAAATCAGGCGCTGCCGGTTCATGGCAATTCGAGCACATGGGCGCGCGAATCCTGGCAGGTGACCTGGAACCGGGTGGTACGGTTGAGACTGTGCAGAAAGACCTGGGCATCCTTATGAATGCCGCACGGGAGTTGCACATGCCTCTCCCCGCAAGTTCGCTTGTGCACCAGTTGTACAACGCCGTTGAGGCGGAGGGACTTGGCAAGAAGGGACATCAGGCGCTTGTGGCGGCGTATGAAACGCTCAGTGGCGTGAACGTTGGGGAAGCTGCAGCCGACTAGCCACAGCGGTCATCAAAGTTGATGTGTTGTTCCGCAGCGCGGACATCTGAGCGTGCTGCGCTTGAGTCCTGGTGGCACGCGCAGCCTGGCGCCACAATCGCAGTCTATCGTCCTGTAGTTGTTGGCGTTCCACAGTACGTTTGAAGCCTCGCGTGCCCGCTTCACTTCAGCGAACCCCGACTCATCCCGTTGGCTGGAAGCGGCGCGCAACGGCACGGTGGCGCCTGTCACGAGAGCGCTGTGGGGAAGGACTCCGCCCTTCCCGTGGACACTGTGGAATGCAGCCTCATAATCGCCCAGGGCGGCGCCACTCATCGAACGCAATACTCGAATTCGCTCGGACGTCGGTGGATGAGTGCTTGTGAGGTCAGCGGCCGCGTGTCCTTTCTTGCGGAACGGGTTCACGATGTACATGGGCGCGGTGGCGTTGTTTGCGGTCTTCATCTGTGCGGTTGAACCGGATATCTTCTCCAGTGCGGACGCGAGTCCTTCAGGATACCGCGTGTAAAGGGCCGATGACGCATCGGCCATGTATTCTCTCTTGCGTGAAAGGGCGAAGTAGAGGAGCCTTGCCGCGATGGGGGCCAATATCAGTAGCACGATGCCGACAATCATGAGGATGAGCTGGGCGCTACCTCCGCCCGAGTTGCTACTGCTTCTGCGGCCTCCAGACATTCCGCTGAAGAAAAGCATGCGGCTGGCGTACCACGCCAGAATGACAATCGTCCCCAGCATCACGCCCCCGATTGCCATGAGCAGCGTATCTCTGTTGTTGATGTGGCCGAGTTCGTGGGCGATGACTCCCTGTAGTTCATCACGGTTGAGTTTCTGAAGCAGCCCTGTGGTTACCGCAACGGCTGACTTTTTGGGGTTCTTGCCCGTGGCAAAGGCATTGGGGGAGGGGTCATCTATGACGTACACGTCGGGTATGGCGGGCAACCCGGAGGCGATGGTCATTTCCTCGACGATGTTGTAGAGCTGGGGGTATGTGTCCTTCGTGACCTTCTTCGCGTTGGCGACGGAGAGAAGGATGCTATCTCCCTGGAACAGCGCCGTCAGGTTCATCACGAACCAGACGACCAGAGCGATTGCCACGCCACCCATGGGGCTGCCGAGGAAGTACAATCCGATGGCATAACCCACTGCAACGAGCAGGAATCCCATGAAGATGACTATGACAACTGAGCGGACCCGGTTTGCTCTTATCTGTTCCCACATGGTCTAGACCAGGCGCACGCCTAAGAGAAGCTGACCTTTGGTGCTTGCCTCTCAGCTTCCGCGGTGACCTCGAAGAACTCGCCCGGCTTGAATCCCGTCATGCCCGCGACGACATTAGAAGGAAACTCCTGTGTCTTGTTGTTGTAGCGCAGTACCGAGTCATTGTAGAACTGCCGGGAGAATCCTATCTTGTTCTCGGTTGAAGTAAGTTCCTCCTGAAGTGCGAGAAAGTTCTGATTCGCTTTCAGGTCGGGATAGTTCTCAACCACCGCGAGCAGTCGGCTGAGTGCCGAACTCAGTTCGCCTTCAACTTTCGCTCGTGCGCCGGCGCCCGCCGACGTAGACTGCTGGGCCAGGTTTCTGGCCTGTGTGACTGCTTCAAGTGTCTCCCGCTCATGCTTCATGTAGCCCTTAGCGGTTTCCACGAGGTTGGGTATGAGGTCATAGCGACGCTTGAGCTGGACGTCTATCTGCGCCCACGCGTTCTTGACCTGGTTCCTGCCTCTTACGAGAGAGTTGTAGATACTGATGAATGCAACGATAAGGATAACAACGATGGCAATGACAATGTAGATCCACATCTCGACACTCCTCACTCCCGGACACTGCCGGCTTCACTGTTGTTCGGTACGCTCTGGCTCTGTGGAGTACTGGCAAAGGTTTCTCTAATGTGGTGTAGTACCGCGCTGCTGGAAGAATCCTCCTCTGCATCTGTGGAGGCCGACTGGCTCAACACCTGTTCAAGTTCTCCGCCGTCAAGCCAGAGTCCATCACAGCGGGGGCATACGTCAACAATCACGGGTTGTTCCTTGCCGAGTAAGCGCTTGTGCATCTTCTTGCGGCACAAAGGACATCTCAGAAGTGCCTCGTCCGTTGTGGCGGGCTCGTCGGGTACAAGGCATGCGTTTGGTTCCGAATGCGTGGTCTTCATGGCGAGCAACTCCATCTCGCCACTGTCGAACCACAGACCGTCGCACTGTGGACACCAGTCCAACTCGATGTCGGAGTACTCGACTACAACCAACCCTGACTTGCATCTTGGACAGTTCATATTTGAATTGTGCCTTGTGCCAAGAGTGTAACGACAGGTTCGGAGAGCGTCAAGGTGCTGAGACGTTGAGAACCAGTCCAGTTGTGGCGATTGCCGTGTGTTTAATGCACACGCGCCAGTCCTGCCTCCTGGAATCAATGGGCAGAACCGGCGCGGTGTGGTTTGCCGCGCGTCTCAGGTACTAGACAGGCTTTCTTTCGAGAAGCTCTATCACGGTGTTGTCAGGGCCCTTGAGGAAAGAGATTCGAATGCCGGGCCGGAAGTTCGTGATGTCCTGAACAAACTCAACGCCCTTCGCCTTCAGTTCGGCCACTGCGGCGTCGAGGTCATCAGTATGGATACCGAAGTGCTCCAGTCCGTACACGCTCCTGGGATCGGGTGCTTCGCCTGCCGGCTCTTCAACTTTCCCCATCAGAAAGATGTTCGAGCCAAAGAAATCGACGGACACCATTGCCGTACCGTTGGATGCGGTGCCTTCAGACTTGATTGTGGCGCCGAACTTGTCCACGAAGAACTTCGCCGCAGCCTTCGGGTCGGGACTGATGATGTGTATATGGTCGTAGGTGTAATTCGCCATGGTGTGCCCTCCACTTTCTTACGTTCCGCCAATACTAGTTGCCCTTTCTCACGGCTGTCAATTGCTGGCATTGACGTTGCACCGTTGCAGGGGGAGACGTCCGCCGTCTACACTTCAGGTCAGGCCGATTGCTTGTAGTAGAGGTGAATCTGTGGCAGATGCAACGAATGTAGTGATCGTCAACTCGATGGACGATGACGCGTTGAAGATTATCCGCGATGTCAGTGAACGGGTGGTCGTGACTGACGTGTCGGCACTGACCCGTGCGGAACGCAAGCGGGACCTGACGAGGGTGGCAGAATTGGATGCCATTCTGCGTGACGCTGAGGTCATATGGGCGCTCAAACTCCCGGACAGGTTGCTGGGGCGTGCTCCCAATCTCAAGTGGATACAGACGATATCGACTGGTGTGGACCGAATCCTTTCCGATGACCTCGTCAAGAGCGACGTCATAGTGACCAACATGAGCGGTATCCACGAACTCACGATTGCGGAATTCGTGCTGATGTTGATGCTTATGTTTGTGAAGCGTGCTCCGGAGGCGTTCTACCAGAAGATAGAGGGACGGTTCAAATGGTTCCCCGTGTCCGTCCTTGAGGGCAAGACGGTGGGAATCGTTGGACTTGGCAGGATTGGAAGAGAGGTCGCGCGGGTTTCCAGGTTCTTCGGTATGAAAGTAGTGGCGACGAGGCGTTCTGCCGTGGCAGGTGAGCAGCAGGAGAATGTGGATTGCCTATTCCCGCTCAGTGGCCTGCACGAACTGCTTACCCAGAGCGATTTCGTGGTGCTTGCGCTGCCGCTCACTGAGGAATCCCGGCATCTGATTGCTGAGGCCGAGTTCGGCGTCATGAAAGACACCGGTGTTCTCATCAATGTGTCCCGCGGTGGAATTGTGGATGAGGAGGCGCTCGTTGCCGCACTTGCTGAGAAACGGATAGCCGGTGCCGGTCTGGACGTGTTCGCCACTGAACCCCTTTCTCCTGACAGCCCTCTCAGACACATGCGCAACGTCGTCTTCAGCCCGCACGTGTCGGGCGACGTGGAAGAATACGATGTGGGCGCGGCGCGGTTCTTTGCTGAGAACCTTCGACGGTACCTTGACGTACTGCCTCTACTCAATGTAGTGGATAAATCGCGAGGCTATTAGGGCGCGACCAGCAGCAATCAAAGGGGCTTTGACACTCATCATATGTAGCGTTACACTGGGCTGGCTCTCATTTCGAGGGCTTCAGCCGCGGAGAAGGGGGTGGTATGACCAATCGAGTTGCGATAACCAGACTCAGCGCAGGTGATGTCGAGAAGGCAGTGCGCGAGGCAGTGGCGCTGGCAGGTGGGTTCGATGAACTCATCAGCGGGGCAAGCAGGGTTCTGGTGAAGCCCAACCAGTGCAAGCCCTCACCTCGTCACAGTGGCTGTCAGGCTGACGGAGATGTCGTCGAAGCGGTCACGAAACTGGTACTGGAGCGCAATCCTAAGTCGGTCGTCATCGGCGACGGCGCGATTGCGGGGTATGATTTTGGGGGCTTCAGCACGCAGGAGTCCTTTGACACGTCGGGCGTGACTGACGTGGCAGCCCGGCTCGGTGTCGAGTTGCGTAACCTGAATGCAGACCAGTCCGTGGAAGTGAAAGTGCCAGGGGCACTTGTAATGGACAGCGTTCGGATAGCGAAGACCGTTCTTGACAGTGATGTCATTATCAGCATTCCCGTTCTCAAGACGCACATTCGCACGCACGCGACGCTTTCACTGAAGAACATGAAGGGGGCAATGCCCGGTGCTGAGAAGAGGAAGAGCCACAGGCTGGGCCTTGACCAGGCAATAGTCGACCTGTGTTCTGTGGTGAGGCCGCACTACGCGGTCATCGACGCCACCGTTGGGATGCAGGGGCTCTGGCAGTATCCTGATGACACTCGTGAGATGGGGCTCATCGTTGCGGGCAGCGATGCCCTCTACGCCGACGTTGTTGGTGCCGCACTCATGGGAATAGACCCTGCCCGGATAATGCATCTGCAGTACCTCGCTGAGAAGGAAGGGAAGAAGGCGGTGCTGGACGCCATCGAAGTGGTTGGTGAGTCTGTTGAGAAGAACGCGAAGCACTTCCTGATGGGCTTCGAGGTGTTCCAGTCGCGTTACCCTGATGTGCACATAGTCCAGGGCGAATCAGCGTGCAGTGGCTGCACCAACGAACTGGTTAGTGCAATCACCTATATGAAGCAGGCGGGGTTTGAGGACAAGATGAAGGACCTCACCGTGGTTATTGGCAACGCATCCGATATCGGAGCCAGAGGCAAGGTGGTGGCACTCGGCAAGTGCGCTGCGGGATTGGAGGGCGCTGACGCTCATGTGCCCGGATGTCCTCCCAAGGAAGATGCCATGATTCGTACACTGTGCGAGGTGTGTGAGGCCGATGCTGATGTTGTCATGGCGACGATGGCCAAAGCGCGTAAGAAACTGTGGGATGATTCCAGCAGTGCCTTGAAACAATAGATTCGATAGTGGAGGGACAATGAAAGCAGCGTACTACGAAGGTAACAGGCGTTTCTCAATAGGAGAGTCCAAGATCGTGGCTCCGGGCCCGGGACAGGTTCGAATGAAGGTTGCGTATGGTGGTGTCTGCGGGACCGACCTGCACATCTTCATGGGCCATATGGACGAGCGGGTCAAGGTGCCGCAGGTTGTGGGGCATGAGGCGGTTGGCGAGGTTGCGGAAGTGGGCGCCGGTGTCACCGATTTCAAGGTTGGCGATCATGTAGTTCTGCGTCCGACAGATGCGTGCGGCAAGTGTCCAACCTGTGAACGAGGGGACATCAACGTCTGTCCGAGCATCAATTTCATCGGCATTACCTCCCCCGGCTGTTTTCAGGGTTCATGGACGGTGCCCGCGCACCTGCTGCATAAGCTTCCCGATTCTATCAACATGGTGCACGCGGCACTGATTGAGCCTCTGTCTGTGGCGGCCCACGACGTTCGCTTTGGAGAAGTGAAGGCAGGAGACTACTGCGTGGTAATCGGCGCCGGACCCATCGGCATGTTTGAGGCTATGGTGTGTCAGGACAAGGGTGCGAAGGTGTTGATTGCCGAGGTGAATCCGGCTCGTGTCGAACTTGCCAGGGACATGGGTTTCGAGGTGGTTAACCCCAGCGAAGCAGACCTCGTGAAGCACGTGATGGATGCCACCGGTGGAGATGGTGCAAATGTCGTTTTCGAGGTGACCGGCTCTCAGGCTGGCGCTACTATGATGACGAAGCTGCCGCGGACTCATGGCCGGATAGTAATCGTTGCCATCTTCGCGGAGCCGAAGATGATTGACCTGCGGACCATCCTGTGGCGTGAATACACGGTGATTGGTGCGCGCAACTACGTGAAGCAGGACTACGAGGAAGCCATCAGACTTGTTGCGAAGGGTACTCTGCCTCTCGACAAGATGGTGTCTGACGTTCGGCCTCTCGAAAGGATGCAGGAGACATTCGAGGAGATTGAGGCTGGAACGGCAAACTTTATGAAGGTTCTCTTCTCTGCCGGCGACTAATTCGATACAGGTTTAGAGGCGCGTTTCATCAGGCCCCGGCGTTCACAAGCTGCCGGGACGATCCTGGTGGAGCGCGTCTCTTATTCTCGCGACGTGTTGCTCCGTGGCGTGCTTCAGTCTCGACAGAGTAGGTGAGTTCGCAGGGTCATTGGGCGTGAGTTGCTCGAAGAATCGACGCTCAATCAGTGCGGTCTCGATATAGTAGGAGGTTGTCAGCGCGGCCATCGCAGTGAATTGCTCCCTATGCGCGGCATCTGACTGCTCACGGACGTAGGCTGTGAACGTCTTTATGGACTCAGGTGAGAAGCGCGGTCGCGTGTTCCTTCGGCTGCTCTGCAACTCGATTCCCAACTCTTCGATCCATTGTGCGTGCTGTCGCTCTTCTTCTGCCATGGTAATCCACAAACTGGCATGGGACGGAAACAGTGCTGCGTAGTCATCATACAGCGCTCCGATTGCGAGTTCGTTGTGGCGAAGCAGCTCAAGAGTCTCCGGCAGATCCGTTTCACGCTCTTGTTCCATTATGGTCTCCTTCTGCTATCCATCAATAGAGGTCTCCGATAATCGGCAGTGTCAGTAGCATAGCGATGACCGCATATATCAGCAGAATCAGCAGAACTGATGCAGTCTCACTGCGGCGGCGTCTGACGAAGATGGCCGTGGCAAACAGCAGCGCGCACCGTGCGAGCAGAGTGCCGATGATTCGTGAGGACAGACTGTCTGACCGCAGAATGAACGGTATCTGGATGGGTGCGAACACGGTGGTAAGCGGGGAAAGATACAGGATGCGCAGTTCCGTCACCTGGTTCGGCCAGAATACTCCAGTCTTCACCTGGCTCACATACACCTCGTCGATACCGAAGAAAAGATACTGCTCGCCGTAGAACACCTCGGGCGTCATGAGGCTCCCCCGGAACCATCCCGTGGAACCGGTTTCATGCGCCACATCGTCCAGCCCCCTGGTGTAATTCAGGTCCAGCGCAACAACAACGATGTCTGCCGGCGCTTCACCTTGCGCAACCTGTGCTTCATAGTAGACAAGCTGCTCGTTGGAGGACTGCCCGAGCTGACTGGTGAGGGTGGCTTCAAACGAGTAGGGGGAAACAGAATCAGACGGAATCAGTGGGACCACGATAAGAGGGAGCAGCACGGTAGTGGCTGCAATTGCTATGTGACTCCTCCACTTCTTCACACAGTCTTGCGTACTGTTCATTCTGAGCATGTAGGGTAGGACAGTCCTGCCTCATGTGCAAGGCTACTCTTCGTGAGTGCCTCTCTGTGTTTGTGAAGGGACGAAGAGGTATCTGGTGAACCGTGCGTCCAGCTTGTGGGGTAGTCCCATGCAGGGCAACTCTGCTATGGTAGAATTTCAGTCACTTCACCCTTGTTGTATACCTGCCAGCACAAGTAGTCTCGGCGGCGAAAGGAGTGTCCAGATGTCGATGTCACACAGCGTGAGCCAGCAGATGGTAGAGGGCTCGTGGATTCGCAGGATGTTCGAAGAAGGTGCGGCTCTGAAAGCGTTGCATGGAGCGGACAGGGTCTTTGACCTGTCGCTCGGCAATCCCATCGTTGAACCTCCAGCCGAGTTCAAGAATGAGCTGCGTCGAATTGTAGACGCTTCCGCTCCAGGGATGCACCGGTACATGGCGAATGCCGGGTACGAGGAGACACGTGCTGCGGTTGCCCAGCAGATTGCGCTTGAGACGGGTGTGAAGCTGGGTGTTCGTGACGTTGTCATGACGTGCGGAGCCTCGGGTGCCATGAATGTGGTTCTCAAGACGATTCTTGACCCAGGAGAAGAGGTCATCATCTTCGCTCCCTACTTCGTGGAGTTTGTCAGCTACATAGCCAATCACGGTGGCAAGCCACGTGTGGTGGGAACGGATGAAGGGTTTGTGCCTGACCTCGACCAGTTTGAAGCTGCTATCAATGCCAACACGAAAGCGGTGATTGTGAACTCGCCCAATAATCCGTCGGGTGTGGTATACACGGAGTCGCTTGTGCATCGAATGGGTGAGATTCTCTCAGCCAAACAGAAGGAGCTGGGGAAGCAGATATACCTGATCAGTGATGAACCATACAGAAGGATTCTGTATGACGGTCTTGAGCCGGTGTCGGTATTTCGCCACTACGCAAACTGTGTCGTGGTCAGTTCACATTCGAAAGACCTCGCGTTGCCGGGAGAGAGAATCGGATACGCCATCTTGAACCCTTCCTGCGAAGAACATGATGCATTGATGGCGGGATTCATCCACTGCAACCGGGTGTTGGGCTTCGTGAATGCCCCAGCGTTGATGCAACGTGTAGTTGCCAGCCTGCAGGGAGTAACCGTGTCCATTGCGGAATATGAGCGGAAGCGCAACATGTTGTACGCGGAACTCTCGGGAATGGGCTATCAGCTTGTGAAACCCGGTGGGGCGTTCTACATGTTCCCCAAGTCCCCTGTGGACGACGATGTGGAGTTCGTAAGGGAGTTGCTCAGCCTGCTGGTGCTGGTGGTTCCCGGTCGAGGGTTCGGCACTCCTGGCTATTTCCGTATCTCGTATTGTCTGGATGACAGGACGCTGGAAGGTTCTCTTGAGGGGTTCCTCAAGGCATCAAAGATATACGGGTTGAAGGCATAGCGGAGCGGTCTAGAACTCAAGGACAGTGACGCCGTCGCCACCTTCGCTCTGCTGACCGGGCCTGAAACGTCGGACGAGTCGACTTGTCGATACGTAGTCGCGGACGATGTCGCGGACAGTCCCTGTGCCGAAGCCGTGAATGATGCGCGCAGAGGGAATACCTGAGAGCGTTGCCGCATTGAGATAGGTGTCGAGCGCCGGTTCGATCTCGTCTGCTCTTCTGCCGCGGAGGTCGAGTTCCATTGGCACGCGCACATCACTTGTTCTGGGTTTGATTGAGATTGTGCCCTTCAGAGGCCGCGCGGTGGTGGCAATCTTGTCTACGGTGTCTACGCCGAGCCATAGCTTCGTCTGTCCGCACTGCACTTCCATCTGGTAGTTCTTCTCCGATATGGAGAGTACCGTGGCGTCCGTATTCGTGCCTCGTATCCTTATCGTGTCTCCAACCCTTATCTGGCCGTCGTCAACAGGGACGGTTTCGGTGGCTGTGGGAGGAACGACCTGGAACTCGCTGGACTCCAACTTCTCCTGCGCGAGATTCAGTGTCTTTCGTGCGACCTCCAGTTGACTCTTACCCCTTGTCTTGCGCAACTCGGCGGATACCTCGCGCATCTGTCTGTGCAGTGCAGCAGCCTCACGTGCGACGTTGTCGCGTGCTTCATTGATTACGAGGCGGTCTTCCTTTCGCTGTCTAGCCAGTTCCTCATCGAATTCCTGACTCTTCCTTTGCAGGAGCAGCCTCTCTTCCAGGAGGTTTCTGGTCAGGGTTTCAACTGCCTGTTTCTCTGTCTCCAGGTCCTGCAGTAGTGCAGACAACTGCTGCTCGGCTTTGGGCATCATGCTGCGGGCTATTTCGACCAGTGCTTCGGGCAATCCGAGGCGTGCGGCGGTTGCGAGCGCGTTGCTTCCTCCGGGAAGCCCCATGTGAAGGCGATAGGTTGGTTTCTTGGTAACCGGGTCGAATTCGAGAGAGGCGTTCTGCAGTCCGGGAGTGACGTGAGCAAAAACCTTGACGTCTGTGTAGTGCGTCGTGGCGAGCGTCAGTGTGTGGTGCTCCAGGAAGTGATGCAGCAGTGCCCTCGCCAGTGCTGAGCCTTCACTCGGGTCGGTGCTCGAACCGGGTTCGTCGAGAAGCACGAGGCTGCGGTTCGTCGAGTTCGTGACGATACGTACGAGGTTGCTCATGTGCCAACTGAATGTGGACAACGTCTGCTCGATGCTCTGTTCATCTCCAATATCTGCGAAGATGCTGTCGAAGACCGGTAGCGCGCTACCGTCGCTCGCCGGAATCGGAAGTCCTGCCTGCATCATTGCTGACAGGAGTCCCACTGTCTTCAGCATGACTGTCTTGCCGCCGGTATTGGGGCCGGTCACGACGAGGGCCTGGAAGTCCGAACCCATCTCCAGTGTGAGCGGTACGGCGGATGAGCCAAGAAGAGGATGCCTGGCCTCCTTCAGGAAGAGAGTGGCACCACGGCCATTCTCTCCGACACTATCTTCAAGCACGGTTGGTTCCAGAGCTTGTGCCTCTCGTGCGTAGCGGGCTTTCGCTACGGCAACATCCAGTTCCAGAATCGCGGCCACGCTGATGGCAATCTTGTCCTTGTAGAGGCCGAGCGCATTGCATCTCTCCCTGAGTACCTTCTCAATCTCGCTGCGTTCACCCACTTCGAGTTCCCGCAACAGGTTTCCCTGTTCGATAGTGTCGAACGGTTCCATGAAAACGGTGGCGCCGCTGTTGGAGACATCGTGCACGATGCCGTGGACCTGTTTGCGCAACTCCGACTTGATGGGAATGACATAACGCCCATCTCGCTGTGTCACAATCTGATCTGTGACGATATCCTTCCCGTTAGGGGACATAACGAATACTTCGAGTTGTTCCACCAGTTGCTGGCGTGCGTCAATCATCTGTCTGCGCATTTCGAACAGCCTAGGGGACAAGGAATCCAGTATCTCACCGGATGGACCGATACCGCGCACGATGTCGTTCGCCAACAGGTGGAGGTCAGCCATGTGTTGTGCAATCGCCCAGAGTCGGGGCAGCTCGTCGATGAAATCCTTGATTCTCCGACGGGCAGCGGCGATGGAGTGGAGCGTCTGGGCAACTAGAGCGAGTTCAGCAGGTGCAAGTACCACGCCGTGTGCCGCCATTGTCACGACTTCGTCGATATCGCTTACCTGGCCGATTGAGAAGTCTGGCAGCAGTGACAGGAGCCTCCGTGCCTCGGCGCTTTCGGCGAGACGCTCAAGTATCTGGCGTCTGTCTGTGAGAGGCTGGAGGTCACGCAGTGCCTGGCTGCTGAGTTCAAAAGAGGCAAAGTCAGCCACTCTTGCCTTGGCAAGATGGAATTCAAGTAGTTCGAGGCTCTTTGCATCCATAGTAACGGGGTGAATGTGCGGCACTCATTCTTCCGCATGTCCGTGCGGTGGGCCGCGTGTGCGCAGGACACTCTATGCTGACATCACGGCCTTGACTCGTCAAGTCGTGGATTAGTCATCTATTGGGTCGGTTCAACAGTGTGCCAGTGTTTGACAGGAACTAGACCCCGTATCTGGCAGAGACTTCGGCACTGTACGGTGCTCGACGGCCGGTGCAATTGGCTCGTTGACAGAGTTGGCAGTTCTCGAACCGCACTTCCGTCGGAAAGAATACTCCTGATACGGACTTGACCGGTATCATCAGGAAGCGGTCTGTGAGTGTCACTCCGATCTGTTTGGTCGCATCACCGAGCAGGTCGAAGAGGGGACCTTGCTCAGGCAGCGGCCAGTCCTCCAGAGAGCCCGGAGCCATGCGGGACAATTGTCGCAGGAGATATGTTTCTTTCAGATGCTTCTCGGCGTGCCGCCTGGCGGTGTTTACGAGTATCAGGCGTATGGCATCCCAGCAGTATGCGGCCAGCATGTCTTGACTCGACGGTTGTATGGCATCCATCTCGGTACCGCACGTGGCGACGAAGGGAAACACCCGTTCGATTCCTTCAAGGTTCTGTCGCAGAACGCTGCTTTGAAATGTGTGGCCGTCCAGGGTGACAGTGTTCTCACTCCTGTGCTGTACATAGCACACCTTGTACATCGATTTGGGCTTCGCAATCTTGATTGACTCCGCTACGAGTTCATCCACGATACGCGTGAGCGTGGGCGTGTTCTTGCGGGCTTTCATGATTCGCAGGACGTCTTCTGTCTCCACTTTGACAGGGATGGAATCAAAGACTTTGGCGTCGGTGTTTCGTGCTGTCTCAGTCATTAGCGTGACAGACTACAGGAACAGGCATCGAGTGTCCAGCCATACGGGATAGGCGTATATCGAGGAAGGGCTCTGCCGTTTCACGCGGAGTGCTGCCTCTGACGTCTGGTATACTCGCGCTGTCATTGGCCCTGTGCGACTGTAGTGGGACTGATTGACGAGACGTCATGAGAGAAGGACCGTGCAGCAGGTGAGAACCATGATGAAGAAGATGAATCTTGACTGGAATCTGCCCTATCCGTCGACACGCAAGCCAATGTTCGGCGCGAATGTTGTGTCGACCTCTCAGCCGCTCGCGGCCCAGGCTGGTATGAGGATGCTGCTCAAAGGCGGCAATGCGGTCGATGCGGCGGTGGCAACTGCTATCGCACTGACGGTTGTCGAGCCGACGATGAACGGCATCGGCGGTGACGCGTTTGCACTCGTATGGGATGGCTGTGGCCTTCGCGGCTTGAATGCTTCAGGCCGTTCGCCATCGGCATGGCGTTTTGACATGTTTGCAGGGCTCGAGGCGATGCCCACAACCGGATGGCAGAGTGCCACTGTGCCAGGTGCCGTTTCTTCCTGGGTGGAGCTCTCCAGGACCTATGGCAACCTGAGGTTCGCGGACCTGTTCGCGCCTGCAATCGAGTATGCGAAGAACGGGTTCCCCGTGTCCCCGTTCGTCGCTGCGACCTGGGCACTCGTTGCCGACAAGTACCGTGATTCCGAATCCTTCGTGAAGACATTCCTGCCGGGAGGTCGTTCTCCCTCCACGGGGGAATGGTTCACCAATCCGGACCAGGTCGAAACGCTTGTGGATATCGCGGAGTCATTCGGGGAGTCTTTCTACAGGGGCAGACTGGCAACGCTGATTGCAGATTGGTCGGAACGCACTGGCGGTCTGCTGACGAAAGAAGATTTGGCGGCACATGCTGCCGAGTGGGTGCAGCCTGTGTCTATCGACTATGGAGACTACACGCTACATGAATTGCCTCCCGCCAATCAGGGTCTTGCCGCTCTGCTGGCACTCGGCATATTGAAGCACACCGGTATTGCCAGTTTGCATTCTGATTCGGCGGAGAGCCTGCACCTGCAGATAGGGGCGATGGACCGTGCTCTCTCAATTGCCCGTGCGGAAATCGCGGACCCGGCTCACATGAGGGTCTCTGCAGAGACTCTGCTGGATGAAGGCCGCCTGAGAGAAGTGGCTCTCACGATTGGCAGAGAGAAAGGGCACCGCGGTGACTCGCCTGCGAGAAGCAGGGAAGGAGATACCGTGTATCTGACCGCTGCGGATGCAAACGGTATGATGGTCTCGATGATACAGTCCAACTACTTTGATTTTGGCTCTGGCATTGTCATTCCGAACACGGGTATCAGCCTGCATTCTCGCGCCGCATGTTTCAGCGTTCATGAAGGTCACCCCAACGCGGTTTGTGGGGGCAAACGTCCTTTCCACACGTTGTGCCCCGGTTTTGTAACGTCGGATGGTACACCTGTGATGAGTTTTGGAGTGATGGGAGGAGCTATGCAACCCCAGGGGCATGTGCAGACGTTCCTGCGGGTGTGTGACCACCACCAGAATCCGCAATCTGCGTGTGATGCTCCCCGATGGTACGTTGACTCGGACGGAGGGGTAGCAGTGGAACGGGGATATGGCGATTCAGTGGTTGCGGCTCTCAGGGGAAAGGGGCATGCGGTGGACGTTCTTGACTATGGTGACTCGTTGTTTGGCGGAGCGCAGACCATCTTTGCACTTCAGAAGAGTTACTGTGCCGCCTCGGACCCCAGGAAGGACGGCCAGGCAATCGTTTCCTGACTAGCCCGAAACGTGTCTGTCCGGGAAGAGCATCTCCAGCGCGGCGAGAGACTGGTCGAGCAGCAGGGCGAGCATGGCTGAAGGCAGTGCTCCCTCTACGATGAAGGCCAGGTTGTCCTGTATCAATCCTGCAACTATCGGTGAGCCGAGTCCACCCGCGCCTATCACGGCCCCCACCATGGCGGTGCCCACGTTGATGACGACAGATGTGCGTACGCCTGCCAGGATGATGCGTGCCGACAGAGGCAACTCTACTCTCAACAGGACCTGAAGGTCGGTCATTCCGATTCCGCGAGCTGCCTCTCGAACGTCTGAGGGCACGGCGATGAGACCCGCCACGGTATTGCGGACCACGGGGAGTAGCCCGTAGAGAAACAGGGCGAGTACGGTAGGTCGCAGGCCGAAACCCATGAGCGGAACTGCGAGGGCCAGTACCGCCACAGGAGGGAACGTCTGGCCCAGGGCTGTCAGGTCGTTCGTAATCGGCAGAAAAGGCGCGCCGTAGCGGCGAGTGACGAAAATGCCAAGTGGTACGGCCACGATGATAGTCAAGAAGCTGGATAGCGCGACAAGCGTGAGGTGTTGCAGCACAAGAGTGAGAAGACTTGCGCGTGGATGGAGCACCTGCGCCTCGTCCGGGAACAGTGCTCGCAGCATGCGCTCCCAGAGTGCATCCTGACTTACGAACACGAAGAAGAGTATCGTGAGGCCGACAAGTACTGCTATTCGAGTCCGCAGTGCTCCCTGCATGTTCATGCTACTCCGCGGTTGCCTCTTCGACATCGTGAAGCGTTATCTCACCCAGTAGCTGCCCATCGTCCTTGATGACGGGAATCGAACGGACACCGTGGCCGAGCATTCGCGAAAGCGCTTCACGGAGAGTTGCTGTTTCGCGAATGGCAATACGCTCGACGTCTGCGCGAGATGCTTTTACCTCGTTTGCCCCGGCAGAGCGCCTAGCTGTATCGGCCCAACCGACCAGGCGATTTGCGTCATCGACTACCCAGACATACCGTGGCAGGTTAGTTGTCCCTGAAAGGTCGCGGAGTTGCTCTTCCCGAACGCTGGTGACGGGTTTCATCAGTGAGGTCGCAGGGATGCGTGACAGCCTCTTGAGCGCACGGTCGGTTCCAACGAAGTCACGTACGAATTCACTGGCAGGGTGTGCGAGCAACTCCTCAGGAGTGTCGTACTGTACCAGCGTACCCGCCTTCATTACTGCTACACGGTCTGCGAGTCGGATTGCTTCATCGAGGTCATGCGTCACCAGCACCACCGTCTTCTGTAGCCTTCTCTGGATATCCATGAACTGCTGCTGCAGTCTCTCTCTCGTCAACGGGTCTACGGCGCCGAATGGCTCGTCCATGAGCAATATTGGAGGGTCGGCCGCCAGTGCGCGGGCGACCCCGACACGCTGCGCTTCGCCGCCGGACAATTGTGATGGGTATTTGCCGGAATATGCGACTGGGTCGAGTCCGACGAGAGCCAGCAACTCTGTGGTTCGAGCCTCTATTCGCGTTCGGTCCCACCGAAGGATGGAAGGGACGATGCCGATGTTCTGTTCGACAGTCATATGGGGGAACAGCCCAACGCTCTGGATGGCATAGCCGATGGAACGCCGGAGTTCTACCGGGCTGGTGTGCCGATTATCAATGTCGTTGATGACAATGCGGCCGTCAGTTGGTTCGACCAGCCGGTTTATCATTCGGAGTGTCGTAGTCTTGCCGCAGCCGGAGGGTCCGATAAGGACGCATACCTGCCCCTTTTCGACGTGCAGCGATAGACTGGCTACCGCCACGGTATCGGCGTATCGCTTCGTAGCGTTCTCCATGTGAATCACTGTCCGGCCTCCATTCTCAGCCCTCGGGGGGTGAGACTACGGATGATTGTCCTCATGAATACGTCAATCGCCAGTGCAAGGGCGATGACTGGCAGAGCTCCCAGCAGAATAAGGTCCGGTGCTGCCTGTCCGAGGCCCTGAAAGATGAAATGACCCAATCCCCCTGCGCCGATAAGGGCGGCAACGGTTGTGTTGCCCACTGCTTGAACCGCGGCGGTCCGCACTCCCTCGGCGATGAGAGGGGCTGCGAGGGGGAACTCCACCTTGTGCGCCAATTGCCGGCGGCTCATGCCCATGCCGCGACCCGCGTCCAGCGCGGCTGGACTGACTTCACGCAGTCCGACATAGGTGTTGTGGACGATGGGAAGCAGGGAGTAGAGCACCAGGGCGATTATCGCAGGGGTCGCGCCCACACCACGTATTCCCATCTCTCTGAGCGCCGGGTAGGCATACGAGAGCGCGGATAACGGGGCGATAATGAGGCCGAACAGCGCGAGTCCTGGTATGGTCTCTATCGCGCTGGTCACTGCAATTATTGGCCTGGCTGCTCTGCGGCTGCGAACTGCTGCGATGCCGAGGGGAATGGCAATGCAGGTTCCAATGGTTACGCTCCCTGCGCACAGCAGCACGTGTCGAATAGTCTCGCTGAGGAAACGCGACTCATTGCCCGCAAATTCCTGTACCAGTGATATATCTCCGTAGACGCCGGCCATTCCGTTCACAAGTACAAGAGCGGGGCCAAGCCACGTGAGAATGGCGCGGATGTGTGGTCTGCCGTCGAATTCAAGTCGTGACGTGTGGATGAGGATGTAGGCAGCCAATAGACTGAGCCACACTCCGGCGTCTAGTGAGGCTCGGGCGGTACTTACTTCGGGTTGGAGAAGATGGGTCGCACCGATGGCGGCAGTAGACAAGGTGAGAGGCAGCATAATTGCGCCCGCGATGCCCAGTACCAGCTTCCGGGACTCGGAGCGTGTGCCGAAACTGGCCCACAGGCACAACGCCCAGAGCGCAATAACGGTGACCGCAAGCGGCACCCCTGCTGTTGATGGCAGATTGATGCCTTCACCTGCGGCGAGCCTGTTGGACCGAAGTGTGAGCCACGGAAGGGTGAGCGAAATCAGGCCAAGGGCCGAACCGAACGCGGCAACACGGTTGCACTGAATCCCGAACGACATGTTCTCCCTTCGCAAGGAGGAGACCGCCCCTACAGGAATCCCTTCGAAGTGAGATAGTCGCGCGCCACGTCTGCAGCGTCGTGTCCCTCTAGTGCGATTCTTGCGTTGAGTTCCTGCAGATTCTCCAGGGTGAGAGATTCGAAGCAAGGCGCCAGTATGTCCCCAATCTCTGGGTAGGCCTCATATATCTCACCCCGCACGATTGGTGTCGGTTCGTACACAGGTTGCACGCCTCTCGGGTCGGTCAGGACAACGAGATCAAGTGCGCTGAGAGAGCCGTCTGTGCCGTATGCCATTGCGGCGTTGACATCGTCAGTTCCCTGGGCTGCTGCCTGTTCCGTCTGTGCCGTGTTGCCACCTGCGAGCGTCAGCAACTGGGCCTCAGAGAGTTCGAAGCCGTAGGCATCCTGAAAGGCGGGCAGAGCGGCGGGACTGGTGACGAACTCTTCGGAGCAGGCAATCTTGAAAGCACCTCCCGCATTCACGTATGCGGCCAGATCATCAAGTGTGATCAGTCCCTCCTGATCTGCAAGGGTTCGTGGTATGGCGATTGCCCATGTGTTGTTGGCCGGTGCAGGGGTGAGCCAGACGATGTTGTTTGTTTCAAGGTCGAGCTTGCGTACCGCCTCATATCCTGCGGCGGCGTCCCTCCAGACCTCGGGCGATGTTCCTTCAAAGAAGATTTCGCCACTGCCGGTGTATTCCGGATACATGTCGATCTCGCCGCTGAGAATGGCCTTTCGGACAATTGCTGTGGTGCCGAAGTGCGATTTGTCTACTACATCGAATCCTGCGTCCTCAAGCAGCAATATGATGGCATTAGCGAGCAGTGCGCCTTCCGTATCTATCTTGGAGCCGACTACTACGGGACCCTTGCCACCACTTCCGCCTGCACACCCGGCGCACAGTCCAAGGACGGTTACAAGGGTCATGGCCATTGCGAAGAATCGAACACGCATCTTATCCTCCTCTGCGTCGCTCTCCGGCAGGGCCGTGCGACGTACTCTCCACTCATTGGCTCAGGAGTCTGCGGTCTCTTTCAATTATGGACACGTTATCAATGTTCGTCCAGATTCTGGGGAAGGGCTTGCTGCCCAGAATGCTACAGGACAACCGAGGAATCTGAGGTTCCTGCGGTTGCCCTGTCTGTCTGACGGCGGAGTTGTTCGCCCGCACGAGGGACTAGGAGTTGTTCAGGTGCGTCTTCATCTTGCCAAGAAGAACCCGTTCTTTCTCGGCATGCTCTTCTATCTCTGCCCGCAGGCGGTCGATGTTCGTCTTCATTCCCCAGCCTGAACCTTCCCATACCTCGATCTTCGCTCCGCCTGAGGCGATATCATCGGCATCCTTCAGGAGTTTTGCCACGTGCTTGTTCAACGCGTCGTGCTCTTTCATCAATTCAGCGAGAGCGGCCGCAAGTTCAGGGGTGCCTTCGCGCTTGAAAGCGTCACTGAGGGCGGTTTCTTCGCGCTCGAAGTGGGCTCGGAGTCCATGATCGATACCGTCGAGCATCTCCTTCCACTGTTTGACGCCGGAGCCATGGTCATCAAGGCTCTTCGGCACAAAGTAGTCCTTTGTCTTGCTGCTTCCGAGCTTCGTGGCGGCTTCAACGTCGCTCGTCACCTTGCTGAGGCTCTGGAAGTCATTGCTGAATTGCTTGTGTTCGTCGAGTATCTGCTCGACGATTGCGAGGGTTTCACTCATAGGGTCTCACCTCCAGTGGGCAATTATAGTTGTGGCAAATGCGACAAGCAAACAATGGTCTGTGGTCCTCCGCTTCGCAGCGTGGCACAACACTCTGCTCACGGCGCCACACCGCAACCCGTTCTCCTGATACCGCCCAACGCTGCAATGCAGCATGGGGCGATTTTCGCTACTGCATGGCGGACTTGATCGCCTGCACGCTTGCCTTCCAGCCTTCCTCACCTTCCGTCCACGGAACAGACACAAGAGATAGACGGATGGCGTGTGCCTCTCCTCCGTAGAACTGGTTGCACGGCACGGTCACGATACCGCTCTCCTCGATCAGCCTGTCCGCAAATGGTTTGCAGGGTTGGTCACCTGTGCTGACAAGCACGTAGAGCGCCCCGAACAGACCATTCTTGGGCAGTATCAGATGGTCACCCATCTCTTCTACGAGGATAGACAGTCTGTTGGCGAGGACACGGCAGACCCACTCATAGCTTCTTGGTTCATCCAGGAACCTTCTAAGAACCTCGGCCCCTGCAATGAAGGAGGGGGTCGGGCTGCTCAAGTTCTCGCGTCCGACAATGGCTTCCATGTTATCGACCCATTGCGTGCTTCCATAGGCGAAACCCAAGCGAAGACCGGCGATGAGGCAGGACTTGGAAAGGCTGGACAGGACGCAGAGGTTGGGATGGAACTCTTCACCAATCTCGCGCAGGGCGTTCAGGGTTTCCTGGAGCATCTTCCCATCGAAGGTCGCCTTTGCGCCGTCGAGTCGAACCAACGTAAGCAGGTAGGGTGCATCCCAGACGACGGCGCCGTCGGCATCGGACATAATCTTCACAATGTCTCTGAGTTGCTCGACGGACATGTAGCCGGTCGGGTTGTTCGGCATGCTGACGTAGCACACTGAGTTGGGAACCACCTTTCTGCGGAAGTCATCCATGTCGATCGCCAGTTCATCCGTCATCGCGACACGGACCTCTTCGCATCCGTGAGAGCGGATGATGCCGGATGCAGGGCCGTACTCCCATTGGGGGATAAGAACCCGGGTGCCTGGCTTGATTGATCGCAGCGCTGCGGTCATTGCCTGCTGGCCTCCTGCAGTGACAATGACCTTGTTGGCATCCTCATCTGCAATAGGTATTCCGTGGAGTTCCCTGAAATAGCGCGCGACGAGCGCCCTGATAGGATTTGTGCCACCTGTCGGTGAGTATGCGACGCCCTTGGGTGTGGGATAGTAGGCCGATACTATGCCGTCGCGCAGCCCTTCTACGATAGGGCGCAGTTCAGGTATGACGGAATCGGCCACTCTCACGTCCATCGTAGAGAAGATCTGTTGGCTCACCATCAGATTGCCGATGTTGCCGCTGCTGAAATCATAGACGTCCAACCCCTTGTCTTTGCGTTGGACTGCCTTGGCCATAGCCTCACGGATAGCGGGTGCTGGCGGACTGGGGAGCAGATAATCCTGGCTCATAATCTCAACCTCCCTGTTGTGGACAGCGAAGTGGGAGTCGCACTGTCCATCTTCCTCTTGCCGAATGATAGGCGACGTTTCTAGCTGGTGCAAGGGGTTTGCCTGCGCCTGTTCTTCGAAAATAGCGGGTTCCACCTCCTTGCCGTAGAGCGCTGCGCGTGTGCCTTGTATTCGCGGCTTGCCTGTGGCACTAGTGGGTGCTAGCATTGATTGTGCTATAGAAGGTACCAGACCCGGGCAACTAGCTGCGAAAGGAAAGGGGGACTTCACATGGATACGATTCCCTTGGAACTCCAGAAGCGTGATATCTTGGGAAAGCAGAACAGCGCGTTGAGGCGAACGGGGATGACTCCTGCCCATGTATTCGGTCACGGGGTGAAGTCTGTGGCGCTTCAGGGGCCGACGAGTGAGATAGAGAAGGTAGTCGCCACGGCCGGGACTTCTCGACTGATTGGATTGAAGATTGGAAGCGAGAAGCGTGCACGGCACGTTCTCATCAGGGAGATACAGAGGAAGCCGGGAACCGGAATGCTGTTGCACGTGGATTTCTACCAAGTGCGAAGCAAGGAGAAGATGGTGGCTGAGGTGCCGGTTCATGTGGTAGGAGAGGCTCCTGTGCTGGAATCGAAGGCAAATAGTCTGGTAGTCGACATGCCGACTCTGTCTGTTGAGTGTCTTCCGTCGAAGATTCCTTCCACCATTTCGATAGATGTGAGCAGTCTCGTGGATACGGACGACGTCATCAGGGTTCATGATGTGAATCCAGGTGAAGGTATTACTGTATTGAACAGTCCGGACCTTGTAGTGGTGAAGATCGAGGTTGAGCGGCGCCGGGTTGAAGAGGTCGCTGAAGCGGTGGAAGAGGGCGTTGAGGTGGTTCCTGCGAAACAGCCGGAAACACCGGAAGAGCCCGGCCAGTAGGAAGTCATCTGGTTGTCTTCTCGCACGAAGGGTAGTGGCATGTGGTGCGCTATCCTTCGTGCTATGTCGGAATCGCCGCGTTGGGCGAAGGCGAGTCCGTGTCATCGAGTATCAAACAGGACAGGAGCTTTGCATTGAGTAGGATTGCTAGTCGACTTCGTACACTTCGGAAGACATCAGCCCGGATTGGCTTTGGCATAGCCAATACCAGTGTGGCTGAGAGGCGGATGCTCATTTTCGCCTGGGCACGGGAGATTCCCGGTCCGGAAGCGTTGTCCGCTCTGCGTGAGAGCGCGGATGCCATCGTTCTGGACGGCGGGCAGCAGAAGGGAGTGCCTGATGTGGCCTCTTCTGTGGCTGACATGATGGTGGGTATGCGCGCTGCAAGTGGTTCGCAACCGCCGCAGTCTCTCGCGGACTCCGGATATGACTTTGTGATAAGTGATGTTGATGGACCCATGGGACTCCTGAATCTCAAGAATGTGGGATGTGTGGTTCAAGTCAGCCCCGGAGTTGAGAGCAACAGATTGCATGCTATTGGTGATCTTGGAGTCGATGCCATCCTGCTGGCGACTGAGTCACTGGACATGGGAACTCTTGACGCTGCGGTCGAGTGCAGACGCGTAAGAACAGTCTCCGGGAGACCCGTCATCGTCCATCTAGCCACTCCTGTTTCCTCCGAACAGGTTAGTGTCCTGTGGCGTGCCGGTGTTGATGCCCTGTTCATCGAAGTAGGTGAGGGGATGGAGTTGTTGGCTGCGACCCGATCCGCTGTGAATGCTGCCTCGTATGAGTCCCGTTCGACTTCGCGTGACACATTGGTTGCCATCGGCGCCAATATCTCGAGTACAGGAGCGGCAGTGGAAGAGGATGATGTGGAAGAGGAAGAAGAAGATGACGACGACGAATAGGAGCAACACGCCTTTGTGATTGAACGGAGTCACCCCATGGTGGGTGTCTCTGTGGTGGAATGAAACGGGAGAGCAGATGATTCTGCTCTCCCGTCTGTTTTCTACGTGTGAGCGGGATGGTGCACACGTCTGAAGATGTGCTAGGCGCGCTGTACCATCTGCAGGAACTTGCCCTCGGTCTTGATGGCGGGGGCTACAATCATCCGTGTCTGTTGCATCTCCTTGATGTTCTTCGCACCGCACATTCCCATGCTGGTGCGAAGCGCGCCGACGAAGTTTTGAGTGCCGTCGGTGACGGAAGTAGGCCCAAAAAGAATCTGTTCCAACGTTGCAGTACTACCGACCTTGACTCTGGTCCCTCTTGGCAGTGCGGGATGTGGGTGAGACATGCCCCAGTGGAAGCCGCGCCCTGGAGCACCGATGGCTTGGGCGAGAGGCGAACCTATCATGGCTGCGTCAGCGCCTGAGGCAAAGCACTTACAGAGGTCGCTGCCGAGCCGTATGCCCCCATCCGTGATTATGGATACGTACCGGCCGCTCTCCTTGAGGAAGGCCTCACGAGCCGCCGCACATTCAGATGTTGCGGACACCTGTGGTACTCCGATGCCGAGTACTTCTCGACTGGTGCAGGCCGCGCCTGGACCCACGCCGACAAGGACAGCTTCTACACCGGTGCGCATGATTTCAATCGCTGCATCGTAGCTGCAGCAGTTGCCGACGACCACTGGCAGCCCTATGGCCTTGCACAGGTCCGTGAGTACGAGACCCGTGGCGCTCTTCGATATGTGGTTGGCCGTCGTTACGGTGGACTGAACCACAAGGATGTCGACTCCTGCCTCTTTCGCTATAGGTGCAAACCGCTTCGTGTTTGCGGGAGTGAGGGACACAGAGCAGACGACTCCTGCCTTCTTGATGGTGGCAACCCGTTCCCCGATGAGGTTGTCCTTTACGGGGGCCGAGTAGAGCTTCTGCAGCAGAGCGGTCACCTCACTCTGAGGCGATTCTGACAGTTGCTGAAGGATGGCATCAGGGTCATCGTATCTGACCTGCAAACCATCAAGGTTGAGCACCGCTAGTCCGCCGAGTTTGCCAAATTTTATGGCCATGTCCGGGCTGACGACCGCATCCATGGCGGAGGCGATTATGGGGAACTCAAACTTATGAGGGCCAATAACGAAACCTACATCGGTCTGGTCCGGGTTGACTGTAACATTTCCTGGTACGAGGGCAACCTCGTCGAAGCCGTAGGCTCGTTCCATGTCCTTGAATTTGGGATAATCCATGGTTCCTCCAACCGCCGAGAATTGCACTGAAATATACAGCGGGCGTTCGGTGCGAGTCAAGAATGAGTAGCTATCTGCTCTGTTGTCAGGGCAGTGGCACAGGCTCGAAGAGCGACCAGAGACTGAGGAGATGCCAGGAGTCGCAGAGCCTTTCAGTTGTATCCATGGTCTCGAGATTGCTTCTTCATCTCGCTCGTGTGGATGTGCCGAGCCGTCTGAACTGGCAACGAGGTACGCCGTCCTATATAATCGCGTGTGGGCTGTGTATCATGCACGGTCTGGCGTTGCTGCTACGTGCCTCTGAGAGTGGCAGTGGGAGGAGAACTACTTTGACTGAACGTATTCACGTTGGTGTTGCATGGCCGTACGCGAACGGCTCTCTTCACCTGGGACAGATTGCGGGTGCATACCTGCCGGCGGACATCTTCGCACGGTACAAC
>JAFGFT010000026.1 GCA_016930935.1 Dehalococcoidia bacterium
ATGGACCGTTTGACACCCGACCAGAAGGAAGTTGTCAGCCTGCGTTTCTTCGCCGGACTCAGCGCGAAGGAGACTGCCGAGGTCATGCACAAGGGGCATGGGGCTGTTCGAGAGATGCAGCGTGCAGCGCTTGAGAGACTGCGAGGGCTACTTGCCTGAGATGGCGGAACGACACATGAAGGGCTTCGAACTGATACTGGATGAGTGCCTCGACCGGATTGCCTCCGGCGAGTCGATTGCCGACGTTCTAGCCTCTTATCCGGAACAGGCGTCTTCGCTCGAGCCACTGCTGCGTGCTGCAGAGGTGACACTCGATGCAGGACGATTCGAACCTTCGAACGCCGGCATGGAACGCGCACGTCAGAAACTCGCCGCGGCACGCATCGCGCGCGCCGCGCACACCCAGTCAATGGTCAAACCGTCCATCGTGGACCGACTGCGCCGACTCCGTCTGCCAGCCTCCACAATAGCGACTATTGCGGTTCTCGCACTAACCGCAGTCCTGCTCCTGCGTCCTGCGATGGAGACAGGGGAGATACCCTTTCAGCCCCCTGCGGAGGAGCCCGCCGTGGTGGATGATACCCCTGGTATTGATACGCCTGCAGAGCCTCATGAAACAGACGTGCCAGACGTCGCTGAGGTGACTGATGAGACAGCAGGGAACCCCGCTGAAGAGGTACCCGAAACCGCTCCTCTGCTCGTCCCTCCTGATTCCGACGGCTCATTCGTCTTCTACGTGAGCGACCAGCCAAACGACATAGGCGATTTCGAACAACTCATGGTGACTGTCTCACGCATCGAGTTGAAACCGCGTGATGGCGGCCAATGGGTCGAAATCGTGCCAGAGCCAATGAGTATCGACCTGGTACAACTGCAGGGCACCCGCGCAACGGAGTTGTGGCGCGGCAACCTGCCAGAAGGCGAGTACGACGCAGTGTTCCTGTCCATCGGAACCATCCAGGGAACCCTTGCGTCTTCCGGTGAGGAGGCCGACGTGGTGTTGCCGTCAGACCGGCTCCACATACAATCCCCGTTCACTATTGCTGAGGGTGAAGACGTCGACTATGTATTCGATATCACCGTGCATCGGAACGGCAACGGCTACCTCATATCTCCGCAAGCCACAGAGAGCGGCGTTGGCCGCGAGATTGAGCGTATCCAACTTTCGGAAGACCCTCTCGGCCATCCCGGACCACAACCAGGAAAGTCAGGAGATGCGCCTGGACAGCAGGACTCGGACCCTCCCTTAGCAGACAAGCCAGGACCAGGACCGGGACAGACTCCGAGAACAAGAACCATCAAACGCGCCTGACATTTTCCCTCACGCTCCGTTTTCATCTGTGGAATCCATACTGAATCTCCCCTCAGGAGTATTACGATATGAAGACACGAATAGCGCTACTACTTGCCCTGGTCCTCGGCACTTTACAGCTCGCCGCCTGTGCGACGCCGGTGAATGAGACGACCTCACCCGACGTCCAGACGCAGGGAGCAGCAGCAACCACTACTCAGAATGCCGAGCCAAACTTCCTGCTCGTTGTCAGCGATGAAGCGAACGACATCGCCGATTTCACCAGCCTCTGGGTGACTATCACCAGTATCGGCTTCGTCCAGGGCGATAACGAGGGTATCATCGAAGTACCGCTCGACCCAACGGCTACAGTCAACCTCGTGGAGTTCCAGGGTGCAGACGCAGTAGACCTCTGGGAAGGCTATATCCCCGATGGAGACTACACAGGGGTATTCCTGTACGTTGACACGACTGTCACGGGCGAACTGACAGACGGCGGTGACCCTATTGAGGTCAAGCTGCCCTCCAACAAGCTGCACCTCACAATCCCCCTGACAGTGGGAGATGAGGCGGAAGGAGACATGACCGAGTTCGTGTTCGACATCACCGTACACCGCGCAGGAAACAGCGGACAGTACATTCTCAGCCCTCAACTCAGCGAGAGCGGTGAAGGGAAAGAGTATCGTCTGCTGGAGAAGACCCAGAACCGTCTGAAGACGGGCAAACCGGAGTGGGCCGGCAACCCTGAAGATGCAGGAAAACCTGAGAAGGCGGGGAAGCCGGAAGAAGCCGGGACAGGCGCCCAGGCCGCTCCACCCGAAGATGCAGGAAAACCGACGGACGCCGGCAAGCCGGCCGATGGTGGCAAACGCGAAGAAGCCGGAATACCCGACATGGCAGACAAGCCAGGAACTGATAGTGACTCCCCGGGCGGCGGCCAATCCTGAGTAGCCCGGCAATCATCCATCTCAGACCCAACCACTGACCACGCTACATCCCACAGGGACCCGCGAGAGATACCCCCCTCCGCGGGTCCTCTGTGCATACACGCAGGCTGTCATTCCATCACACAAACAGTACTATTTCTCCCTGAAATCTCTGTTATTCAGCGTCAACCCGGCGTATCATGACGCTACTTCATTCTCTTTGCTGCGCTGTCGCGTCACGACGGCACCTGTTGCTCGTCGTTGAAAATGTACGTGGCGAACAGAGAACTTCGTCGGCTCAGCCCAGCACGGCGAAGGTCATCATGGCGCGACAGCACCAGTTCGATTCCCTCTATCCAGTGCAGCACCAGACCAGCAAGTGTGGTCAAATGCTCCACTCCCTTCCATCACCACGGTCATGCACGGCCATCAGGCCAATCAGTCTGACAAATCGTGAAGCGGGCTCCGCATCCGGGTCATCGGGCGGCACGAATCCTGCAGTCACTGGACAACCACCAGAATACAGGCACAACAGTAACGCGGACTGTATGTGAGACCATCCTTCTGAATTACCCGTAGCGCCCGCGAGAAAAGTTACGTATACTGCGCACATGTCTGACGACACAGGACCTTCGGCAGAGTCACATGAGCTGTTTCTCAAACTGACACAACTCAACAATGACTTGCAGAGTGTGCAGCAGGAGTTGGCGCGCAAGAACGCTGACCTGGAGAGACTGGCCTACTTTGACACGCTCACCGGTCTGTTCAATCGCCGCTCCATCCTGGAGAAGCTCAATGAGTGGCTTCGTCACCTGGAACGCTACGGCGGACGGCTCTGTGTCATCATGCTCGACATTGACCACTTCAAGGCCGTCAATGACCTCTACGGCCACAGAATTGGGGACCGTGTACTGACGAACATCGCTCACCTGATGAGAGAGACCATCAGGCAAACAGACTTCGTTGGCAGGTACGGAGGCGAGGAATTCCTCATCCTCCTGCCGCAGACGGACGCCGGTGGAGCCGCCATCGTGGCCGAAAGAACGAGGGCATCGATTCAGGGATGCCCGATGCACGATGCAGAAGGAAAGGCTTTCCCTGTCACCGCAAGCCTGGGAGTGGCGGAGTGGTGCAAGGGAGACGATGAGGACCTTCTCATCACCAGGGCAGATGCCGCCCTGTACCGGGCGAAAGATGCAGGACGAAACAAGGTAGAGATTACGGCCTGCACCCTCTAGCGGTCCTTCACGCACACGGACTGCCTCAAGGACAGGAATCTCCTACCGCCCACAACCCCGTCAGGCTGTAGCTGACACCCGCGCTCCCCAGTGAAGCGCTACTCTGCGTCCCGCGCGTCCAGAATCATCTCGGCTGCCTTACGCGCGGCCTTGCCGACCACGCTACCGCACAGCACGTATCCGCCATCATCTATGAACGCCTGAGCTTCCGTCGGATTGGCGCTGTCATACACCCTACCCATGCCGGTTTCACGAATGTCATAGCACATCTTGTAGCCAATCTCTTTCTCGAACCAGCGATGGAACTCCTTCGCCTTCTTGGTCACGAATGAGCGGCGAGGTGGATTCGCCTCAGTTGCATCGTAATCGACAAGAGCAAGACCAAGAGCCATGATGCCCCCTGTCAGACCACCACAATGGTTGCGTGTGCCGGCGATACCTCCAGAAAACGGGATTGATGCCTTCAACGTCGCTTCAATGCACTTCTCGTCGGCCAGTTCGAGGTTCTTCGCCACTGCGTACAGCGTGCATCGCGCGCATGCCTTCTTCGTCTGTTCCATCTCATTCGCTTCCTGCTCGATCCGGTCGAGAAGTTCCTTGCGTTCATCCGCCGTCATTGAGTAGTCCTCCCCTTCATAATTCTCATTGGGCCATCAGCACGCACGTGTGCTGAATCCGTACTGCGTCTCGAATGTCAGCCTACCACGCTGCCCCCAATCTGCGTCTTCGAAAGCACAAACGGACATGGTATAGTACCAGCGTATGCGAACATCTGAAAGGACAAGGGAGGCACGTCATGATTAAAGGGATTCAGCACGTCAGTTTCACGGTAAGCGATATCGATGAAGCACGTTCATTCTTTGTCGACAAGCTCGGATTGGAAGCAAATGACATTCGTGAGGTCAGCGGCGAAAGGGTCGAGAAGATAATCGGTTTCCAGGACCTCAAGATGCGCATCACAAACATCATTCTTCCCGACAATGGAAACGTTGAGCTCATTCAGTATGTGAGCCCCAAGGGCAAGACGATTGACCTCGCAACCTGCAATACCGGCGTTGCCCACCTCGGATTCGTCGTGGATGACGTCGAAAACACCTACAAGGACTGGGTAACGAAGGGCGTCACGTTCGTCTGCGAACCGCAATGGGCGGCCGGAGGCGCTCTCAAGGGCTGGGGAATCTGCTATTTCCGCGGCCCTGACGGCATCACGATGGAAATCATGGAGGCACCCAAGGGCGTCAAGCTTCACCCTGCAACCGGCACCCCTGTCGAAGACTAGTTCAGAAGGCTGGCCCGTTACACAGCACTGGCGGCCAATCCCCGTGAGGGACTGGCCGCCAGTTTCATCAATCAGCCTTGTTTCAGCTTTTGAGCGTAGTGCAACGGGCTACGCGCTACGAAACTCAAGAATCATCTCAGCCGCTTTGCGCGCAGCTTTGCCCACCAGGCCAGCACACATCTCATTGCCGCCTGCCTCGATGTATTTCTGGTTCTCAACAGGGTCAGCCTGGTCATAGAACCGGCCAAGGTTAGCGTCGCGGATGTCATAGCAGGACGCATGACCAACTTCCTTTTCGAACCATCGGAAGAAGGTCTTGGCGGCGGACATCACCGGCTTGCGCGCCTCGGGATTCTTGGTACCAGGATCGTAACCAACCATACCCATTCCTATGGCCATCACTCCGCCAATGAGCGCGCCGCACTCATTCCGCGTGCTGGCGATGCCACCACTGAGCGGGATGGCAGTCTTGAGGGCGCCATTCAGAGCGTCATCAGAGCCAAGGTCGAGGTTTCTGCCCACGGCGAGCAGTGTCGAGCGAGCACACACACCCACCTCACGGTGAAGCCTTTCACCGTCCGCCTGAATCTTGTCGAGCAGTGCAATCTGTTCGGCAGTAAGAGCCATGTAGTTGAGCCTCCTAAATCTCCAGCTATGCTGGGAGTAATTCACACAATTCTATCAGGTACCTGCTCCGGCAAGAACATCCACTCGCAACGCCCGGTGGGCCATGACAGTCTTATCGGGCAACAAGCAAGCTGCATCACACACGTAATGCTCGTTGTCGAGCCGAGAGCAGGAAACCGCCACGAGGGCACAAGACACAACCTTGTACCATCACGCGACAACTGAACATGCACGCGGCAGGTAAATGCCTGCCTTCAACCCTAGAACTCCGGTATCTCATAGTTCAGCAGTTCCCGATTCTCCGTGCACTGCTTCACATAGTCCTGCATCGACTTATCGAGGTCGAACTCAGGTTTGAAACCCCAATCCTCTCTCGCCAGGCTGATATCCATCTGGCGGGCCAGGTTCAATGACTTGACCTTCGCCATCATGTCTGCGTTCACACGGAAACTTATGTCGGCCTCTGGCACGTACTTCTTCGCGACATCAGCCAACTGCTTCGCCGTCACCGAATAGCCCATGATGGGGTACACACGGTACCTCAGTTTGGCATCGTCTGCTTCATTCAAGTCAATGAGGGCTTTCGCCGCGTCCTTCACGTAGATACTTGCCACCTCAACGTCCGGCTCTACAAAGACCTTGAATGGTCGTTTCAGGGCAGCCATCTGCAGGGTCCAGACAACGAATTGTCCAGGGTTCACGCCGCCGCGACCGGGACCATTCACGATGCAGTAGCGCACTCCGCGGAAATTGACGCCGAAGTGACGCCAGTACGACTCGCCCATACGCTCGCCGCATACTTTCGTCATTCCATAAAACGTACCCGGCCTCTGCGGAAAGTCCATCGGAATGAATGCATCACCGTCAGAGTACGACGACTGCGTGCTGGCGAAGATGACGCTCTTCAGGTTGAACAGTCGCGCCGCCTCGAGAATGTTGTAGGTACCTGTGATATTCGCGTCGAATGCGGTCGCAGGGTCGCGCTCTGTAAGCGGGGGTATTGCCGCGCCAACGTGATAGATGGTATCAACCTTGTTGGCCGTGATGGCCTCCGCCACATGCGCCCAGTTGCCCAGGCTGCCGACCTTCACCGCGAACTCGCCCTTGATATCCTCGAGAAACGGTGACGATGGCACGATGTCGAAGACCGTGACATTGTCGCCTTTGTCCAGGAGCATGCGGACCAGATGCCTGCCCACAAACCCGAATCCGCCGGTAATCATGCTGTTTGCCATTCTTCTATGTCTCCTCTCGTTGTGCCGGCGCCCGGGACGTCCGGCCTGTTGCAGAAATGCTGACACCTATCCCCTGGGGAGCGTGCGATACACCAGCCAGCCGCCGTCGACCGGCAATGTGACACCGGTGATGTAGTCTGAAAGGTCAGAGACCAGGAAAAGAGTGGCATCCGCAAGGTCCTGCGGCACTGCAAGTCTCCCCATGGGAACATTCTTTCCGACCTTATCGAGGTCAGCCCCGGCCCTCTTGAATGCCTCAATCGACATGGGAGTGAGACAGAACCCCGGGGCAATGCAGTTCACATTGATGCCATAGGGCGCCCATTCAACCGCCAGTGTATGCGTCAGGTCAACCACGGCACCCTTCGCAGGAACATATGCCGGTCGCGGCGCCAGACCGGTGAACGCGGCCACCGAGCTGATATTGACTATCTTGCCGGTGCGGTGCTCCACCATCCATTGGCCGGCACGCCGACAGCACAGGTACGTCCCCCGCACGATGACGCGGAAGACCTCATCCCATTTCTCAATCGCCGACTCGGTCGTAGGAACCCCCTGGTCGATGATGCCGGCGTTGTTGACCAGTATATGAATACCACCAAGCTGTTCAATCGTTCGAGTCACCATTGCGTCGACTTCACCGGGGTCACCGACATCGGCCTTCACGGCGATCGCCTTCCGGCCAAGTGCGCGTACTTCTTCCGCCGTTTCTTCTGCCGCGTCCAGGTTCACGTCATTGATGCACAGGTCTGCGCCCGCATTGGCGAGCGTCAGCGCCATCGTCCGTCCTATTCCTCTCCCTGCGCCGGTGATAAGCGCAATCTTTCCATCAAGTCGCATAGAGTCCTCCTCGTGTATTCCCGCGAGTCGCTGCCAACTCGTGCATCTGCAATTATGCTCGCAGGTCGCACCCTCTGTTTGCAAGGGGTGCGACCTGCGGAATCAATCAAGCACTATTAGAACTTGATCATGTGGTGAGGCAGCCAGAGGATAATGTCAGGGAAGATGATGCACAGAATCAGTGCCACAACAATGAATCCCACGAACGGTGCTATCCCTTTAATTATGTGCGCCGTCGTTATGCCCCATTCTTCCTTTGCTATCCCACGCAGGAAGAATATGGCCGGAGCCATGGGTGGAGTCATGAAGGCCATCTGCAGGTTCACACACACCATTATGGCGAACCATAGAGGGTCGAAACCGAGCTGGGGCATTATGGGAGCCAGCAGCGGAACAAGGATGAACACAATGGCCATCCAGTCCACCAGGAATCCCAGGATGAACACGACAAACATGATGAGGGCGAACGCTCCCCAACTCCCACCGGGCGCAGCCATAATCATGTCAGCAACCACCGTTCCACCCTGAAGACGAAGGAATACGCCGGTGAACATGGTGGCACTCCAGCCAATCATCAATGCCATGGTGGACACTTTGACGGTCTGGTACATCGTTTCCCTCAACACGGTCCAGGTGAGCTTCTTATTCACGAAAGCCAGTATGGTCGCAGCAAACGCTCCGCACGCTGCGGCTTCCGTTGGGGCCGCGATGCCGAAGAAGATGACGCCCAGTACGCTCAAGACAAGTATGAGCGGAGGCAACATGCCGGTAAAGAGCGTCTTCGCCTTGAAACTGAACGGCACAGACCGTTCCTCAGTGCTCAGTAGCGGAGCAACGCTCGGCTGCAGGAATGCACGCACCGCAATGTAGGTAACGTACAACCCCGACAGGAGCAGTCCAGGGCCAAACGCGCCCATGAACAGCTTCCCGACGGAGATTCCTGCCATCGGGCCATAGATGACAAGCATGATGCTCGGCGGAATCAGAATGCCGAGGCTTCCCCCTGCACAAACAGAGCCGCAGATGAGCGACCTGTCATAGCCTCTCTTCAACATGCTCGGAATGCCGATGAGGCCAAGTGTGATGACTGAAGCCGCAATGATACCCACGCAGGCAGCCAGGACCGTACCCATCAGCACAGTGGCGATTGCAAGTCCACCGCGAAGACCGCCGAACGCAAGGTAGAGCCCATGGTACAACCCCTCGGCACACCCTGACTTCTCCACCATGGACCCCATGAAGATGAACAGCGGGATGGCCAGAAGGATATAGCTGATCATCATGCCCCAGAGTCGTACACGTAAGAGGGAAAAGACATCAGGCCCCATGACCAGGAAGCCGACGACCATTGCAACACCACCGACGATGAACGGCAGTGGATATCCCAGGAACACGCCAATGAAGACGAGCCCGAACATCAAGAGGACAACCATCTCAGGACTGATGCTTACCATGGTTCCTCACCCCCCTTCGCCAGCGACGCCACGTCCTTAATGAAGTTGGCGAGCCCCTGGAGGAGTAGAAGGGCGAATCCGATAGTGATTATCGCTTTCATAGGCCAGAGCAGTGGGTAGAAGATACCGGTAACCGGCACTTCCCCCACAACGAAGGCATGCCAGGTATCCAGCACCCAGACCCTGGTGAGCATGAAGGTGAGCGGGAAGAAGAGTGCCACCGTCAAACCTATATCAAGGCCAAGCTGTACCTTCCGAGGAAAATGATTATAGAAGAGGTCAACCCGGACGTTGCCCCTCTCCGCGTGCAGATAGCACATGCCAAGTGCGATGATAACGGTGCCCATCATGTAGCTGACCGTAAACGACCAGTCAGTAGGTGCATTGAACGCATAACGTGCTACGACCTCATAGATGATGCTGAGAATGAGGGCTGGCAACAGGAAACTGACAGCACGACCAGTCCATACGCTGACACGGCCCATGCCCTCACAGAATCTCTGAAGAACTTGCATATACTCTCCATTCCGCCGAAGTAGAGGTGGCAGTCCGCCTCAGAAAGCGAACTGCCACCCTTGAGAGAGAAATCCGTAACTACTCGTTGTAGATAGTGTATTTCGGAGTAATCTCCGCAATACCAGCCCACACACTGAAGAATTCGTTCTGCTGGTCCCAGACCTGCTTGAAGAGTGGGTCGGATGAAGCGAATTCCTCACACTTTGCCCTTGTCTTCAGAGCAATATCTGCCTGGAAGTCATCGTCAACGTAGAAGACCTTCGTGCCATAGTCCTTGAACTTCTGGATACCCACGGCGTTCTCGTACCCGATGTAGCCGATGCTGCGCATTGCCAGCGCGGCAAGTTCATCGTCGAACATACCCTGGAGGTCAGCGGGAAGCGCGTCATACCAGCCCTTATTCACGATGGCCGGCTTGAAGTAGCCGGGCGACTGTACGCCTGGCAAACCAACGTACTCTGCTATCTCCTGGAAGCCGAATGTCCAGTTCAGACCGGCAGGGCCAAGCTCGAAGGCGTCAATAACGCCACGCTCCATGGCCGAGTACACCTCTCCACCAGGGATCTGAACCACGGACGCACCGTAGCTCTCCTGCAGTACCTCGCCCCAGAGGCCAAGGGCGCGGAACTTCAATCCCTTAAACGCGGCGGCGTTGTTGAGTGGCTTGTGCGAGTGGCAGAACAGCTCGGCTGCGCCACCGACAACGCCCTTCACATAGCCATAGTCCTCGTAGACGTCACTCATGATTGCAAGACCATCGCCATGTATGGCCCACACAACCCAGTCAGTCGTCGAGCCACCAGCGGGAAGACCTGACGAGCCAAGAATGTACGTGACAGGGCCCAGGCGGCCCATATCCATTGAAGCCGCCGGCGAGGCGATGTCGACAATACCGTCCTTGACCGAAGGAGTGCCCTCATCCCTGGGGATAATCTCGCCCGAAGCGGAGATTGTGATATCGAGCCGGCCATTGGAGGCCACCCTGAGGTTGTCCGCCATCTCGATGAGGACCAGGTTCTGGTCAGAGCCAGCCGTGTCAACGTCTGCCCACGTGCCAGTGTAGACCTTGTCTGCAGCCGCTGCGGGAGCCTCCTCCTCTTCAGCCGCAGGAGTCTCAGCCTCCTCTTCGGCTGCGGGTGGTGCGGCGTCAGGAGCACAACCAACCACAAGAAGCGTCAAGATTACGCCGATTGAAAACAGAATAGTCAGTGCTTTCTTATTCAACTCTTCTCTTCCTCCTTTGGATACTTGCCTGGGTCAGGACCACGCGGACGTCACATAGATCACCTCCGCTCGCTAGATAGCTATGCATCTGTTTCTCTGTAACAAACGCAAAAAACGGCCGTCACACCTCGATGGTGCTCGGACCGTTCATCGGTCGTGCGGGATAGACTCGCTATCTCTCGCGTTCAGTATTCAGTTCTGTCAGCCGTGTCCGGCCTGATGAGAGACGGATGAGGGGACTGGTTCCGCACACGTGAAACAACCACCCATGATTCGGAGAATTTCGCATTTAGGGATAACCGCGACGTGCCGTTGGCCGTGCCGCCTGTCATACACGACCAGTCTGTCGGGAAAGACCTCTGCGAGCGTCTCCCGTCCACACCCATCACATTTCACCATCCACCCACCATCTTCAGGATTCCAGCTCAGCATCCCTGTGGCTTCTCCTTAAGTCCAGCGATGGAGTACCCGGCACTCAGAAATATTCAAGGGTAATACGATAGTCGGATATGAAGATGCCTGTAGACATACACTATTACACAGGGCAGGTACGCCTTGTCAATAGACTACATGGCATAACACGAGTACTGCCACACACCTCAGAAGCACGGCCTCTGTGACAGCATGGAGCAAGCGCCACCATGGACGCCGCCACACGCCTGCGGACCGCGCTAGAACTCGGGTATCGGCTGGTCGATGAGGTCCCTGTGCGCCTTGCACTCTGCGATGTAGTCCCGCATGGTGGCGTCGAGGTCATACGACGGTTTGTAGTCGAAGTCCTTTCTGGCAGGTTCAAGGTCCATCACACGGTCAAGACTCAGAGAGGTAATCTTCTTCATCATCTCATCGTTCACTCTGAACGTGAGGTCGGCATCGGGCATGTGCTTCTTCGCCACTGCAACAAGGTCGCGCGCGGTCAGCGTGTAGCTCATGCTGTTGTAGATACGTCGCGTCAGGCGTGATTCATCGGCATCGTTAATGTCGATGAGCGCTTTGGCTGCGTCCTTCACATAGATGCTCGCCACCTCCACATCGGGGTCCACGAATACCTTGAAAGGATGCCCCAGTGCCGCCATCTGCAGCGTCCAGACTACGAACATACCCGGGGTGGTACCACCCCTGCCCGGACCGTTGACAATGCAGTAGCGGATGCCCCTGAAGTTGACTCCAAAGTGCTGCCAGTACGCCTCTCCCAGCCGTTCACCACAGACCTTGGTCGTGCCATAGAACGTGTTGGGCTTCTGCGGATAATCATCTGGAATGAAACGGTCGCCATCTGAGTACGTTGACGTTGTGCTTGAGTAAATGAAGCTTTTGACCCCGAACATCCGGGCGGCTTCAAGGAAGTGGTAAGTGCCGAGGACATTCGCGTTGAAAGCGAAGGATGAATCCCATTCAGACCGGGGAGGAATGAGGGCACCGACGTGGTAGATGGTATCGATATCGTTGTCACGCACCGACTCGGTCACATGAACCATGTTCTCGAAGTCGCCCACCTTGACGTTGAAACGGCCCTTGATGTCGTCAAGGTACGGAGAGGTTGAGACACGGTCGAACACGGTGACCTTATCGCCCCTCTCGACGAGCATCCTCACAAGGTGTCTACCGACGAAGCCGAAGCCTCCGGTCACAAGACAATTGGACATTCTGCTGCCTCCTCTTCCTGGTTCGGGCATGCTCACGGCGAGCTACTAGGACATGGCGCAGATACCTCAAGGTACCCATGCCGAAGGTCAGTGACGGCTGGCGACGGTCGCTAGCCGGTTGCGCGCCGCATCTCCATTATCATCTCCGCGGCCATGCGGGCACCCTTTCCGACCACCCCACGGCACATCTCAACCCCACCGGCCTCCTGGTACTTCCGAACTTCGTCAGGGTCCGACGTATCGAACGGCCGCCCCAGCGCGGCGTCCCTGATATCCCTGCACATGCAATGGCCAATCTCTTTCTCGAAGCGTCGATAGAACGCCTTGGAAACGGCAGTGGCAGCGTTCTTCTGTTCGACATTCGGCACACGCGGACTGTCCGTGATTCCGGCGACGCCGATAGCCATAATCCCGCCAATCAGTGCGCCGCAATGATTTCGTGTCCCTGCAATGCCGCCGGAAAGGGTCATGCCGGCACGGAGCGCGTTATCCATGGTATCCGGACCGCCGAGGTCCAGGTTATCTGCAATGGCCAGAAGAGCGCAACGCGCGCACCCGTGCATCTCCACAAGGCACTCTCCTGCCTGTTTCTCTATCCGGTCAAGAGTCTCCATCTCAGACGTACTGAATTCCATCGAATCCTCCTTCCACGAATGACCCTGTCGAATGCCACCATGGTATCGCGCATTCTACCAGAGACAACAGCGGCTTCAAGGGTATTCAGCAGAGGAACAGCTACGAATGTGCAGCACCGGAACGCTGTGCTACGGCGGCAGAACGCCATCCAGACGATGTGCCTACCGGCCCGGGATGACGCATGACGAACGCACGCGGAATCACCACCCCTGAATAGTGAGAATGCGCAAGCCCACGAGAGAGGACTGTGCTGCCACGCGGGAACTCGTGGCAGCATCACAAACGAATGGCGGCTCAAAGCCGCCATTCAGGAATGGTCACCCCTTCCTCAAGCCTGATAGCGCCTCGATGTCAGGCAACTTCTCTGGCCAACCGGTCTGCAAGCCCCCAGTAGGGGTCAACCCTCGGATGCACGAGAGGCCGCTCCGTGCCTGCACGGACAATCTTCATTCCGTCAGCCGTAGGCCGGACTTCACCCACAGCCGCGGCAAGGATGTCGTTGCGGTCGAACTCGGCAAGAAGGGCGGGAACATCAGAGGGGTCAGAGATGAGCAGGAGCGTTCCCTCGCTTATGCCGCAGAACGGGTCGACATCGAACATCTCCGCCGTTCTCTTGATGGCAGGCTGGATGGGAATGCTTTCCTCATCGATACGAAGACCATGGCCACTCGCGACCGCCATCTCGTACAGACCACCCCACACTCCACACTCGGTGGCATCATGCATCGCATGAACTCCCGGGAAGCGGCGGGCGATTGCACAGTCGTCGAGAACAGACATCTGGAAGAAGACGTCTTCCGCCTCTTTCTGGAAGGAAGCCCCGCCCACGTCAATGAACTTCTGAGGGAAGCACACTGCGAGCAATCCCGTCATCTCGATTGCCGGGCCCTTGGTGACAACCACGACGTCGCCGGATTTCACACGATGAGGCCCACGCAACTCGGATTCGGGTCCAACCGCCATCGCCGTCGCACCGCCGACCATCGGATAGTTGCAGCCGGCATAGCGCGCAGTGTGGCCGGTGACCACGCTGATGTCGTACTTGAGTGCTTCACCGTGTACCGACTCCCACATCTCCTCTATCTGTGCCTCAGTCATCTCCGGCGGCAGGTTGAGGTCGACTGACAGGTAGCGCGGCACCAGACCGGACACGGCCACGTCACACATCACGATGTGGAAAGCGAACCAGGCCGCTCTCGTGAAGCCGAAGGCGGGTACGATGAAGAAAGGGTCGGTCGACATCGCCATACATCCGTCTCCGGTACGGACGACTCCATAGTCGACACCATGCCGGGGACCTATGATGATTTCAGGTGCAGGAGCACCGAGGCGCGGATAGATAACGCGGTCGAAGAACTCAGGGTTGATTTTGCCGAGTGCAGGCAGGTCGTGACTATCGGACATACATTCCTCCCTTCGCAGGTCTTAGCCTGATCAGGTCCTAAGGGTCCCCCACGCAGGAGTGGGGTTCTCAGCCTCACCATCGAAGCTCCCCCGGAACCAACGCCCCATTCTAGATTGCCCCCATTCCCCTGTCAAACCAAGCGTGAACAAGAAAGCTTGCCTGTGACACGCGGAGCCATGTACAGTGCACATGCCACCTCGGCAATTGTCATGCAACGCCAACTGAGAGATCTCAAGACATACGACGCGATACGCGCCTTTGAGCGCGCCGGCGGTGTACGCCGCTCGGGAAGAGGCGACCACGTGAATCTGAAGATGCCAAACGGACGCATCATCACGTTGCGGACCACTGGCGACGTGAAGATAGGAAGACTCAAAGACGCGCTGCGGGAAGCCGGTATGACGTCCGATGAGTTCACCGTGCTGCTACAATAGGGAGAGGACAATGGAGTTCACGGTACTGGTCTACCCTGCTGAAGAAGGCGGCTATTGGACTCGTGTGCCGGCGCTTCCCGGATGCGGCTGTTGCGGAGAGTCAGTGGAGGAGGCAATCGAGAACACACGCGAGGCCATCGCGTGTCACGTATGCGCACTCAAAGAGGACGGGCAGGAAATCTCCTGCGCCTGTGAGTGTTTCCAGACACGGGTAACTGTGGATTGCTGAACAAGGTACAGAGAAGTGCTCATGCACGCACACACATTCACAGCTAGCTGTCTTCCCGCTTTTCCGAGTTCATTCCAGAATCACATACTTGTGCGTAGCATCATGGACGACTGCATCCTCACCCCTGTCACAATGAATCAGGAGCGGAGACAAAGCATATGAGAATCGAACATTCGCACGAACCGATTGAACGAAACATCGCCATGGAGCTCGTACGAGTCACAGAGGCGGCAGCCATGGCATCCGCCCGCTACCTGGGCAGGGGCGACAAGAACCTTGTCGATGAAGCCGCTGTGGTAGCCATGCGCTACGTACTTGACAACGTGAGCATGGATGGCATCGTGGTCATCGGAGAGGGTGAGAAAGACGAAGCCCCCATGCTCTTCAACGGAGAGATTATTGGAGACGGTTCCAGTCCTAAGGTGGATGTGGCCGTGGACCCGATTGATGGCACAAACCTTGTCGCCAAAGGTCTTCCCGGCGCCATTTCCGTTGTCGCACTGTCAGAGCGCGGCACAATGCATTGCCCTGAACGCTTCTTCTACATGGACAAGATCGCCACGGGGCCGGTAGCCAAGGATTGCATCGACATCAATGCCTCGGTCGAAGAAAACCTCGGCAACATCGCGGAAGCGAAGAAGCGCAACGTGAACGAGTTGACCGTCTCTGTCATGGACAGACCCAGGCATGCACAGTTGCTGGCCGAGATTCGAGCCACCGGCGCCAGGGTCAAACTTATCTCGGAAGGCGATGTTGCTGCGAGTATTGAAGCAGCTCTGCCTGACAGGGATGTCGACGTCCTGATGGGCATCGGTGGCACGCCTGAGGGCGTCCTCTCGGCCGCAGCGATGCACTGTCTCGGAGGAGCCATTCAGTGCAAGGCATGGCCACGGGATGAAACAGAGAGGGCTGAGGCCCTTGAGGCAGGAATCGACATCAACAGGGTCTACAAGACCGAGGACCTCATCGACAGCACCGAGATATTCTTCGCCGCAACGGGAGTCAGCAGCGGTGAGTTCCTGAAAGGTGTGCGCTACTTCAGGGGAGGTGCCCAGACCCGCTCGGTCGCCATGCGCAGTCACTCCGGAACCGTGCGCTGGATAGATTCCCTGCACAACTTCGGCAGGCTGGACAAGCTCAGCTTCTTTGAGCTGCCCTGAACCGTGTACGCAATCCTTCTGCGCAGAGGGGAGAGGCGTGCCTCTCCCCTCTGCCTGTTTTCCGTAAGAAAGCCCCGGGGGTTCGCTTCGGTGGCTCAGATTTTCTCAGCGATGACGATGTGCTCTATTCCCAGTGGTTGCTCAAACCAGAGCATTCGTTGCAGTGGCACCAGCGCGCGCGGCACCAGGAAGGGCGACAACTTCCCCCACGTGCGACTTCTCACCACTTTCATTCCTGCTCTTTCTAACGCAACCTTGAGACACTTCGCGCTGAAGTAGGGATTCGGCAACTCCTCAGCCCCCAACAACACGAAGCCCATGTTGACAGGATTCCACTTGTTAAGGTCGGACACTACCACGTAGCGACGTGAGACCCGCGCCATCTCGGCGAGCGCGGCATTGAAATCAACGATGTGGTGCAGCACGTGGTGCGCCAGTACCACATCGAAACTGGCATCGGCGAAGCCGAGGCGGGTTGCGTCCATGAGAGAGACTGTGCGGACCGGGTTCAGTCGCAGATTCTCCGTTGATGTATCAACGCCCTGCAGCTTGCACTGACGGGCAAGGTGAAAGCTGGTGATGCCCCAGCCACACCCGACCTCGAGGACGGACGTGTCCGCGTTGAGCGGCACATCCCGCCGTATCAGTTCTATGAAGTGCGTTATGTCCGCAGCAATCGACGGCCTGTCATGTTTGAATGCAGACCACTGTTCTTCCGTCTGATGACGACCTGTTGGTTCAGACACAATCGATACTAGATATACCACACGAGGAACCTGTTGCGCGATTGGAGTGTCGGGACTACCCATCACCTGCCATATCAACGCCGCAGGTCGACACATGTCGGACCTCTTCACGCCACCATCCAAAGAACATGTGAGTGCAGAGCGAGGTTCAGGCGACCATGAAGACGGCATCGCTTCAACGGAGTCCGCTATCACACTGGTGGCTTTCGTGCTGCAAACCATTGCTTCTTTTTCATTATTGCAGTACATTTTCCATCGGAAAATACTGCAATCCAGTACACGAGACGATGGAAGAGAGATAGCACATGTACCGAGACCGACTGCTAAGAGCCCTCATGGAACAGGGACTTGTCGTCTTCTCCATCGCTGAGGCGCGGCATGTCGCCGAACAGGAAGCAATACCCGCTAGCTCCGTTGCACCCCTGTTGGCAAACCTCACACGCAGTGAATGGGTATCTCGCCTGAGACGAGGTCTCTACGTAATGAGCGGACCTGTCCCCGGCACTACACCCGTGCACTCATTCACCATCGCGACACATCTCGTGGTCCCGTCAGCAATCAGTCACTGGTCAGCGTTGCACTACCACGGCCTTACAGAACAGATACCGAGAGTCGTCACCGCCTTCACGCCCAAGAGCGTCGTTACGCCCGGAATGCGCCGCCCTGCAGCAGCAGAACGACGAAGGAAGCACGCCTGGACCATCCAGGGAGTCAGATACGAGTACGTGACCGTCAAGCCAGAACACTACTTCGGCGTTGAACCAGTCTGGGTGGACGAGCACTCACAAGTTGGTATCACGGATAAGGAACGTACGATTCTTGAGACCTTCATCTCACCCCGCACGTTCGGCGGCCTCGGACAGGCAATGGGGATACTCCAGGAGCATCTTGGCTCACTCCAGATCAGCAAGCTCATTGACTACGCCCTCAAGTGCGGCACAGTGGCTGCCGCCAAGCGCCTTGGATGGACGCTCGAACACGCTGGTATAGATGAGCGCTACCTCACCCCACTTCTCGAGTTGTCATCCAGCGGGTATCACCTGCTTGACCCAGTACATCCTCGCAAGGGACCGCGCGAAAGGCGCTGGATGATTCAGAACAATATGCACGCACACAACACAAGATGAAGCAACTCTCGATTCGATTGCGCGAAGTCGCCCTGCTTCAACGAGTCCCTCAGGAAGTCATCGAGAAGGACTACGCCATCAGCTATGTCCTCGCTGGCATTTCCGCTCAGCAAGAACTCAGGGACGCCCTGGTGCTCAAGGGCGGAACAGCCCTCAAGAAGCTGTTCTTCGGGGAGTATCGATTCTCGGAAGACCTCGATTTCTCCTCCACAAGTGCTCCGACCGGCGAGAAGCTCGAAGATGCACTTAACGAGGCGGTGAGAGAAGCAGGGCGCATGATTTCCGTACAGGGCCCTTTCGCTCTCCAGGTCGAACGCTACTTGGAGCGGAACCCGCATCCGCTCGGCCAGGACGCCTTCACCATCAGGGTCCGGTTTCCATGGCAACGCCAGGCACTCTGTCGACTCAAGATAGAAATCTCCCACACAGAACCTGTCCTCATGAAGCCGGAATTGCGGACTTTGCTTCACGGTTACGAAGAAAAGCTAGACTGCCAAGTACAATCGTATCCGCTTGAGGAGATAGTCGCGGAGAAGCTTCGCGCACTCTTGCAGACGCATCAGAAGCTTGTGACACGCGGATGGAACCAACCCCGCGCCCGCGACTACTACGACCTGTGGCGAATACTTGAAGACTACGGAGAGAGGCTGCAAAAACCCGTGATTATCGATCTTCTGAACAGGAAGGCCGCTCACCGCGCAGTCTCGTGGGAGAGTCTGGACGACTTCTTCACACAGGAACTGGTCGCCGAGGCAATACGAACATGGGACAGCAATCTCGGCACATTCGTTGCTGACCTGCCCGAATGCAGCATTGTCTTGAGACAACTCCGCGTTTCCCTTTCAGCGCTGCTGTTGAAGTCGCCCTGATGACGGCCCGCGTAGTTCATCCCCCCTGCCAGCAGAACTCCACATTGCTCTGTAGCGTAGGCTGCGGAATCGAGCTGCTCCGCGTATCATGGAAGATGTGACTGGTCCCTCGCTGGCCGAAGACCCGGTGAAATATGTTGGTTGCTGCGGCGCCTGGTGCAGGACGTGCAAACCCTTTGTGAAAGGCTTCTGCAAAGGATGCAAGCTCGGCTATCAGAATGGGGAGCGCGATATCGCCAAAGCCAGATGCGCTATCAAGGTCTGCTGTCTGAGTCGCGGCTACGAGTCCTGCGCCGACTGCCCTGACCTTGAAGGGTGTCCAATCGTGGGCGTCTTTCACAACAAGACCGGCTACAAATACGGGAAGTACAGGCAATCGACGCAGTTCCTCCGGCATCACGGCTACGCGGAGTTCATCAGACAGGCAGACAACTGGACCGGCGCGTATGGGAAACTGCAACAGCCCGAGTAGTAAGATTCAACAGCCGGGGTCACTCCCACATCCCCCTTGATTGACGTACAATTGCACTCGATTCACGGAGAGGTGGTCCATGAACAGACAGGGAATGCTTCCGGCCCTCGGCAGCCTTGCCACCATATCTGTCGTGGCAGTGGCAGCGGTCGCCTACACAATCTACAACGTCAGACTCATCGGCCCGCTCATGATAGCCCTTGGATTCCTCCCATGGCTCGCCATACGGCTCTCAGCCCGTACTATCCGCTCCACCGGTGCTGATATCGTTTTCGGCGCTGTGGACACCGGATTCCTGGGAGTGGCCGCGCTCATCGGAGCAGAGCTTGGCGGAGTGCTGGGAGCCATCGTTGGAGGTCTGGTGGGTGACTCCATTACAGATGGCTTCGCCGGCATCTTTGAGGGACAGGCTTCGGACTACCTCCGGCGCCATGGCATAGAGGAAGCCCGAACGCCGTTGAGTTCTTCCATGGGCAAGATGTCCGGCTGTCTCATGGGCGCAGGTATCACACTCACCATCGCATGGAGCATTGCAGGAGTGGCGCTGCCGTAGAGAGACGGTGCGCGCATAGGAGGAGTGAAGAACGTGGACAACGCAACAGAGACTTCAGTCATCATCATCGGCGCGGGAATAGCGGGGCTATCCGCAGGCTGCTATCTGCAGATGAATGGCTACCGTACGCGCGTCTTTGAAATGGCCGCCAGACCGGGCGGCGTCTGCACGTCATGGAATCGCAATGGTTACACCATCGACGGCTGCATGCACTGGCTGGCAGGGTCAGGCGGGGCCAGCGCCATGTATCGCATCTGGCAGGAACTGGGCGTCATCCAGAACCACACGTTCGTCAACCATGAGGAATACCTGCGGGTTGAGGGCCAGGACGGCCGCTACTTCGCCCTGTACACCGACCCCGACCGCCTTGAGCAGCACATGATGGAGATTGCCCCTGAGGATAGTGCTCCCATTAAAGAGTTCACGAACGCCCTCAGGAAGATGAAGGGCTTCGACATGCCGGTTGGAAAGGCCCCCGAACTCGAAGGCCCGTTCGACAAGCTCAAGGCAGGCCTCAGGTTCCTTCCACACCTTGGCGTTCTCAACAAGTCGCTCAAGACAACGATGAATGATTTCGCGGCACGCTTCAAGAACCCTTTCCTTCGCGAGGCGTTTCTGGCGACCACCGGCGATGTGAAGGACTTCCCGATGATTGGCCTGCTACTGCCGATGAGCTGGGTCCATGCCAAGGCGGCAGGCTATCCGTCGGGAGGCTCGTTCGAGTTCGCAAAGACCATTGAGCAGCGCTACCTGGGACTCGGAGGCGAGGTCACGTACAACTCGGCGGTGTCGAAGGTGCTTGTAGAGAACGACAGAGCGGTCGGTCTCAGGCTGGCTGATGGCACAGAGCACAGGGCGGACATCGTCGTCTCGGCAGCCGACGGCCACTCCACCATATTCGACATGCTGGAAGGGAAGTACCTCAACGATACCGTTGAGGGCTACTACAAGAACCTCACCCTCTTCCCTCCCATGTTGCTCGCATCCTTTGGCGTTGCGCGCTCTTTTGAAGAGTTGCCGACCTCGGTTGGCGGGTTCTACCTGCCGCTTGATGAGCCACTTACTATCGCAGGCAAGGAGTACCATCGGCTGAACCTCTACGTCTACAACCAAGACGCCAGCCTTGCCCCGAAGGGCAAGACAGTGGTCAAGTTCACCCTCATGACCGATTACGACTACTGGGAGAGTCTCTACAAGGACAAGGAACGGTACCGTGCGGAGAAGGAGCAGATAGCTGACATGCTGCTCGGAGTACTGGAGAAGCGCTTCCCCGGCATCTCACACCTGGTTGAGATGAGAGACGTGGCTACACCAATGACGTGGGTCCGCTACACCGCCAACTGGCGCGCAAGCTATGAGGGTTGGATGATGAGCGTGGACACGTTCGGCATGCGGATGAGCAAAACCCTGCCGGGTCTTGAGAATTTCTACATGGTAGGCCAGTGGGTTGAACCGGGTGGCGGACTGCCGCCGGCAGCCATGTCAGGCCGGAACCTCACGCAGATACTGTGCAAGAGAGATGGGAAGCGGTTTGTGACGAGCGTGCCGTAGGTTCCGCAGCAAGGAGTTGGCAACGCGAGGCCTTATCTCTTCACAGCGCTGATGAGTGCTGAGCGGACGAACTCCTCATATCCCTGCCCTTCCTGCCATCCGCTGATGACTTCCGCACTCTCGGGCTTGACCGCCACATCAATGTCGGAGAATCCGGCGCTTCGCAGCATCCTCTCGATATCCGGCACCAGGGCTGCGCCCCCGATGCAGGAGCAATACGCACCTGTGTCCCCTTCAACACGCTCAGGCAGAGGCTTCAACGCAACCACGTCCGAGATGGCAAGCCGACCACCGGTGCGCAGGACACGGAATGCCTCGTTGAACACGGACTGCTTGTCCGGCGAGAGGTTAATGACGCAGTTGGAAAGGATGATGTCGACCGTCCCATCAGCCACGGGCAGATGCTCAATCTCACCCAGGCGGAAGTCCACGTTAGTGTGGCTTCCTTCACGCGCGTTGCGTCTCGCCTTGCTGACCATGTCCGGCGTCATATCCACGCCGATAACACTACCTTCCGCGCCAACCTGCCTGGCGGCAAGAAAGCAGTCCAACCCTCCCCCGCTCCCCAGGTCCAGCACGGTCTCCCCCTGCTTCAGACCTGCAATCGCATGAGGATTGCCGCAGCCGAGGCCCATGTCTGCTCCATCCGGCACAGACAGGACATCGTCCGGTGAGTATCCCAGCTTAGCCGCGTACTCCGCAGCATTCCGCTCGTTCGGGCCACACTCACCACCGCAGCAACAGGAGCCTTCACTGCGCGCTATACCGCCGTACCGGTTGCGGACTTCTTCTCTCAGCGTATCGTTGTCCGGTTGATTCATGACCTCACCATCCCCTGGAGGTTCTCTCCATTCATTCATCGATCGGCTTGACTGTGCCGTGCCGTTGTTCTGGCTGGCTCCGGCAGGGTGACCCGGGAGTGCAGGAAAGAACCTGCAGAACTTCAGTCCGGTCGGCCGCCACCTGCGGGGACTGAGAGAGAGACTCGGTCAGCCACGCCCTCAGCAAAGGTGGAAACGTGTCAGACAGCCTGTAGTAGACCCACTGCCCTTCCTTCCGGCTCTGCACCAGGCCTGCGCCGTGCAGGATACTCATGTGGCGGGACACGGTGGCGGTTGCGAGGTGAAGCAGGGCGGTTATCTGACAGACGCACAACTCCTCTTGCTCCATGAGTACCGCAAGCACGCGTATGCGGGTGGAGTCCGCGAGTGACTTGGTGATGGAGAGCGTCTGTTGCATCTGCTGCCTCTATGTTTCGCTGTTTGGCTAAATGCCGAACAAAATGGTAGCCCGAGTGTCCGGGGATGTCAAAGAATTGTCGCTCTCCTCTCTTGGGCAAAATTTCCTGACATTCTCTGGCAGGACGTTGTGCGGTGGCTATATACAAGGAAGTGGCATAAGCAACAGGCAGGGAACTCAGGAAGGACCGACGGCTCACGGTGAACCCCTTGTCCATATTGACGCGGCCATCCATAATGTCACCGTCACCGGAACCCGACCAGTTCCATTGCAGGTGCACAACGTCGATTGGGAGGTCCGAAGGTGAAGAATCCACCCTGGTCGCGAGAAGAACTCATTCTGGCCCTTGACCTGTACTTTCGCCTTAGCCCATCCAAGGCAAGCCCACATCACCCTGAGGTCGTGGCGACCACCGAGGCACTACATCGTCTGCATGTGCACGCGCAGGAAGTACGAACGCCCAACTTCAGAAGTCCCGCAAGCGTGGGAATGAAGCTCTGCAACTTCCGTAGGCTGGACCCAGATTATCATGGCGTCGGATTGAAAGCCGGTAGCAAGGGAGAGATATCCGTGTGGAATGAGTTCTCCGCGGACAGGGAACGGTTGGCTCGGGTCGCCAAAGACCTGATGTCCTAGCGTGGAGGAGCAACTTGACGACAGCTACCCCAAACGCATTGATACCATGCACAGGTTCAATTCAACAACGCCACGCCACCTCTGTCCCAAGACCAGTCGGCCGATGTGTTGGTCAGACCCCACCTCGTCATACCACCTTACCGCGGCTCGATGCATGCACGCCGTATCCTTCACGGACAGCATGAACAACGCGCTCGATAGAACCATCAAAGTCATTCTTGAGATCGTGCTGCCACAGGCCAACCACGGTCCAACCCATATCTACAAGTCTTGAGCGGTTGGCCCAGTCTCGCTCCATGGTCGCCTGAATCTTGCGATGCCAGAACTCGGAGATTTTTCCTCCCCAAGACTCAAACCCGTACCCGTGCCAGAAGTCCCCATCAACAAACACCACAACCCGCGCACGCGAGAACACAATATCCGGCTTTCCGGGAAGCATGGACACATGCTTTCGAAAGCGCAGACCACGACGATGAAGGGCTGAACGAACACGTAGTTCCGGAATCGTGTCCTTGCCCTTGACGTGGGACATGCAGTAGCGGCGCTGTTCGGTCGTTAAGTTGTCTGGCATCTTTCGCGCTGCTGGTCAATTCCGTCAAGCACGGTCATTGTTCTCGGACAGCGTCCATCCCGCAGAACCCTCTGAAGTCGCACTCCACGCACCGCGACCCGTTCGAACGAGTTCGCGGAGGACCGCTCGGTCCACACTTGAAGTCGCGGTTCCAGATCCTGTGTGCAGTCTCAGCAACAATGTTCTCTGCATTTTGCAGAGAAGAGGCATTCAGTGGCACTGACATCTCGCCACTCGCCGCGTTGCCAGCATCCAAGTACCGTACCAATCCTGCTTCCGGCTGATATTCAAGCTCGCGTTTGGCTCCGATCGCATAAAGCGCAACCTGCAGTTGCATCTCATTCTCGTCCAGCTTCATGTGAAGGTCAGAGTCAGGCTCACCCGACTTGAAGTCAATCAGTGCTACACGGGGCGGATCGTCCAGTCGTACCACATCGATTGCTCCTGACACAAGTACTCCACCGATGGCCTCCCCACAGTCAACCAGGGTCTCAAACTCCTTCTCCGGTTCAAACTCCAGCGTGCTCAATTCGTCCGCGTGTCTCATCACGTAATCGGCTACAATACGGACGCCCTTCTCCCGCATGAGAGTGGCAGGTTCACCCGTTGTATACCGCAAATAGAAGAGCCCTTGCGAAACTAGTCTCCTGACTTCGCCCTCAAGTAGACTCCGATCAGAGGCCAGTGCAGCCCACTTGCGTGGGTCTGTGTGTATCGCGCGCAGAAGATTGTGTACGCCGCGGCCGTAGCCAAACGCCTGGTCGATTGTAGGTGAGAACCCCAGGACCTTCCTCAAGTAGAAGTCGTGAGGGCACTCAAGGAAGTATCTCAAGTCCGAGAACGAAGTACAAAGACGGGTGTCTCTAAGGTGTTCCTTGGGTGCATACCGCAGTTCCGCAAGGAGTTGGTCTGAGTCGTCTGTTACTAGTCCGCCAGCTCCATCGATGATGTTGCGGAGTTCTCCCACAAATCTGGAGGTCGAGTGCCCCGAGTGTGTCACGAACAGAAACCGCTCCGACCTCGTCAGAGCCACGTACATCAGCCTTCGCTCGCCATCGTAGTTATCGTTGTCAGCGAGGCCTGTCACATCCAATCGCCGAGATGCTGCACTAGCAAAGGGCACGTCTGGCGTTCTTCTCGAATAGGCGCTAGGGAATCGACGAGGATTCACATCGGCCAGGAACACGGCGGCGAACTCTAGTCCCTTGGCCGCATGGATTGTCATGATGCTTACGGCGTCTGGTTGGACCATCAACGGCTGTTCCTCGGTGCGGCCGGACCCGGCACCGTACAGACACAGGCCGACTACCTGCCAATGATACTCCGCTGCGCTTGTCCAACCGGGAGTCTCAATTCCAGTCACGAGCTTGCTGAGGGCTCCCAAATGAAACAATGCTGACTGCCCTCTTCCCTCGCAAGTGTCCCACAAGCCTACGCCTGCCTCGCCAAGAAGCATGTGATATATGTGCTGAGGGAAGACTCTACGCAATTCGCGCCGAGAAGTGGCAAATTCCCGAAGGCTTCGCGTCGTGATAGCGCACGCGTCATCCTCGGACAACGTCTGTCCCGAGGAAATACGGCTACCAATTGCACGCGCGGCGAAGAGCAGTCTGGCCTCAACCTCTGGGTCAAACGACAATCCTGTGGCCCGAACACTTCGCGCGGCTGCGTGGAGCACCGCTTCAGGCTCAGGAGAACAGCCAAGTACCGTCCGTATTCGATTTGGCAAGCTTCGCGAATCGTGGGAGGCTCCCATAAAAACACTGCAGTTGGCCGTTATAGCGAGAGCCGCAAGAAGTAGCAGTACTTCTGGCTGTGAGAACAGGTCGGGGCCAGCCCGAACCACACAGGGAATCCCTGCCGCTTCCAGAGCTTCCATATATGCACGCACATCGGTGGAAGACCTGACGAGAACGGCCACGTCGGACAGCGTTAGCCCTCGATGTGTTCCATCTCTCTTGTCGTGCCTGACACCTTCAACCTCAGAAGGTACAAGCGCGGCAATCGCCTTCCCTATCCAACCCGCTTCATCTTCGCGAGACATGAAGTCGACTAGCGCGACATGCGACCTATGGTGATCCGTACGCGTGGAATTTCCATGAATCATTGGTTCGGTCACCATAGATCGAACTGGACCAATCGTGTCGGCCCACTCATTTGCAACCGTAACGACTCGCCGCGTCGACCGGAAGTTCTCCTGCAGATCGACAACGTCTGCGTCGTCTGCTTCCTTGAACTCCTCCCACAAGTCGCCGATAATTTCTACTCTGGCCCCGCGAAAACCGTAGATCGACTGCCGGTGGTCCCCCACTGCGGTCAGCCGGCCTGAGTCCCCTACCAACAACTCCACTATCTTGCGCTGGACGGGATTTATGTCCTGGACTTCATCGACCACAATGCGCACCCCACCATCGGCCCCCAATAGATCGAGACGGACTTGGTCAGCACGCAGCCTGCGAACGAATTCGCTCTGCGACGTACTGAAATCCAGAAATCGGCGGCACTTCAGATACGCGTAGTATCTTGCAGCTGATCGGGCGAAACACTCCGCAACTTCAGAATCTCCCACGTCAGTCAACAGTCGCGCCTGCCTACACCAAGCATGTTCAACTTCACCAAGTTGGTACGGAGCCTCACCATTGGGCAAATCAATCTCGAACTCGCCGCGCTCGTGCAGCTGATCATAGCCCTGCGTGAAAAACTGCATTGTCCTGTACTGTCCTAGACTTGTCGCGTCCCTAAGTGCACCAAGTGCCAGAACGCCATGAAAACCACGAAGCAGGAGAGCCACACGAGAACCCTCGTCCAGAATATCAAAGTTGTGGTAGTCGTCGGGCCAGTACTCACGCAATCGAGCAAGACAAAAACCGTGTATTGTGCCGACGTACATCCCACCAAGAGAAGATTCGACACCGTCAGTCGAAATCCTAGCGAGCCAGCCCCTAATGCGGAACTTCATCTCCTCGGCTGCCCTCTCAGTAAAAGTGAAGGCAACGATCCGATCTTTCTCAACTCCCTCGACAGCGATCCACCATGCAATTCGTCGAGCCATGACCTCCGTTTTTCCTGAACCCGCGCCAGCGACTACAAGAAGCCGCCTCGCTGGCGAAGAGGCTGCATCCGCCTGTCGTGCAGTGAGTTGGCCCAAGATCAAGTCTTCAACAGACGCCATTCACATCACCTCTCACAAGCGCGTTGGGCTGCAGGCCAGCAATTACCGATTCCGCATGCCTTTGGATAAATGGCGGAGGGAGAGCATTGCCAATCATCAGTGCGACCGAAGCCTTGTTGGCAATAGTCGGGAACCTGTAGTCACACGGAAAGCCCTGCAATAGGGCGGCCTCACGCATTGTGATGGCCCTGTCCTCTTCGGGATGAAGGAATCGTCCTTTCGATGGATTGAAGCACCCTCCAGTAATCGTCGGCGCAACCGAATCCCATTTCATACGCCCGTACACGTCTTTGAAACCGTTGCATCGTTTGTGGCACTCCAATTGGTCCGCGAACGGCAAGTCCGTTCGACTCCCACCATCTTTGGGGATGCGCCGTATCAGATCAAGCACTCTCTGCGAACGATGCTCCACGATATCATGTGCAGTGTCACCACTAGTTCCAGATGTTGGCAGGTCACCTATGGCCTCTCTCACCGTCACTTGCTTGTCCAGCGGTGCCGCAAGAGGCACCTCAAACCCCTGTCCCGCAAGATACAAGAGGCGCTTTCGGCGCTGTGGCACTCCATAACGGGACACGTCCAACACGTATGGCTCTCCAACGTATCCAATATCCTCAAGGTGCGCTCGAAAGTCCTCAAATCGCTGGTCTTTGAGCAACCCAGGCACGTTCTCGAGCATTACCACACGCGGCCGTAGAGCCTCAACAAAGCACTGAAATTCCAGAAGGAGGTCATTCCGAGGATCTTCAACGGACAATCTGCCATTGCGCGTCCTCATGGTCGAGAAACCTTGGCAAGGGGGACAACCAGCCAGCAAGTCCAGTCGTTGTTCGCCAAGGCCCAATGCTTCTGCCACCTTGAAGGGATCAAGCTGCCGGATATCTTCCCGCCATGTCTTCACTTTGGGATGATTCGCCTTGTACGTTTGCATAGACAGAGGATCGATGTCGACAGCCCCAAGCACATGGAAGCCTGCCTGCTTCAGACCCACCGTGAGTCCTCCACATCCGCAGAACAAGTCAATCGCTGTCGGAGCTTGATTACTTTCCATGAATAATCCTAGTGCGCAGGGGGCAGACAATTTTCGTGGAAGTCCTGCGCTCAGTAATCTAGTCTGCCCCGCCTTGAGTGTCAATGGGATGGCTGCAGAATCAGCCATGCATGAACTCGGGAATCCCACAAGTGGCTTCCTCTAGCGCCACACCAAACCGTGTGGTCTGCCAATAGCCGCAGTGGCTATTCCCCCTCCTTGCCCCCATACGCATTTCGCTCTACAATTGCACCTTCGTAACACCCATGTCCGTTCGGGGGCGTGGGGGTGCAGGTTGAGGGTTCCAAATCGGGAGGAACCACCTGCGGAAGGGTGAGGGGAGCGGGGTACAAGTCAACTTCACACACCACATGGTAGAATGCACATCCGCGGCGTGAGCTGCGAATACAGACCGGAGGTCACACAACCCTATGCCTGAGGACAGCTGCCCCAAGAAACGTACCTCACAACGCGTGGACAGGATTGCCGGCATCGGCTTTGCGCGGTTCCTGAAACTGCTCCACAGCATGTCAAAGGAGGGACTCATCTCGCTGAGCGTGGGCGAGCCGGATTTCGGCACCGCAAGCCCCGTCTGCGAGGCGGCAGCACAGGCAGCATCAGAGGGTTGGACCAAGTACACGCCCAGCAACGGCTTCCCCGAACTGCGTGAGGCAATTGCACGCGACCTCAAGAAGCGCCATGGTCTTGACTACGACCCGGAGACGGAGATAATCGTCACCGTCGGCGTGTCACAGGCGATGGACCTGGGCTTCCGCGCGCTACTGGACCCGGGCGACGAGGTTATCACGCCTGACCCTCACTACATCTGCTATCCGCCCAACATCACCCTCGCGGAAGGCGTCACCGTTCGAGTGCCCACATACCCGTCTGACAGCTATGCGCTGGAACCGGATGAGATGGAGAAGGCCATCACGCCGAGAACCAAGGTGCTGCTCTTCGGTAACCCTGCCAACCCCACCGGCGCACTCATGGAGAAGGACGTCCTCGAGGGCGTGGCACGAATCGCTGAGAAGCACGACCTTGTGGTCATCGCAGATGAGATATACAACACCTTCACCTACAACGCCAAGTTCACCAGCTTTCCCACGCTGCCCGGCATGAAGGAGCGCACGCTCCTGCTGGACGGCTTCTCCAAGCGCTATGGCATGCCCGGATGGCGCATCGGCTATGCAGCCGGCCCGAAGGACATCATCGGCGCAATGCTGGAGATGATGCAGCACACCATGCTCTGCCCCCCGAACGCGACCCAGTGGGCCGCGCTTGCCGCGCTCAACATGGACGACGATGCGGACTTCGCCAAGGTGCTTGAGCACTACGACAGGCGCCGCACCCTGCTCTACACCGAACTGAACCGCATCGGCCTGACCACCCCCGAACCCAAGGGTGCGTTCTACATATTCCCGGACGTGTCCGTGACCGGCATGAACTCCGAGACGTTCGTGGAGAAACTGCTCCTTGAGGAGAAGGTCATGTGCCTGCCCGGAGATTCCTTTGGCAACCAGGGCAAGAACCACATCCGCATCTGCTATGCCACTCCCTATGAGGGCATCAAGGAAGCCCTGGTGCGCATAGAGAACTTCGTCAACCGCTACCGGAAGTAGGGGTTGTCTTCTGCTGAATTGGAATCAGCGGGCCGCCGGGATTCGGCGGCCCGTTTTCTTTCTCAACTGCTAACAATCCTCATAACATATGTGTTATGCTCCCCTTGTGTCCTGGAACATTCTCTACTACGAAGATGAGACAGAACACGAATCAGTTGTTGAAGAAATAGAGAATTTCTCCGAGAAAGCCCGGGCGAAGATACTTCGCTTCATTGACCTGATGGAAGAGAAGGGGCCAACCAAGCTGAGAGGCGAATACACAGCTCATATTCAGGACGATACCTGGGAGTTACGCATTGACTCTGGCTCCGACAGGTTTCGAGTACTCTATTTCGCAGTGAAAGGACGTACTGTGATAATGCTGAGAGCTTTTCTCAAGAAGACAAAGAAGACTCCACCACGAGAAATCACCACTGCGAAACGAAGACATGACGACTGGCTAGCACGAACTTGATGCGCCACGAACGTTGGGCACACTAACAGGTATGAAAGACAATGAAAACACATGAAGAAGTGAAACGCCGACTACTCGCAGATCCGGAAGTGCGCGCTGAGTACGACAGTCTGGAAACAGAGTTCACCCTACGGAGCGCGATTGTTCAACTCCGCAACGCATCAGGCCTATCGCAACGTGTTGTCGCCGAGCAATTGGGGACACACCAGTCCGCACTGTCGAGAATCGAGTCTGGCCGGGCCAACGTCAGCATCACTAACCTCGCACGAATGGCGGACGCGCTCAATTCTGATTTTGCAGTCTGCTTCGTTCCGCGCTCCGGCCCACACGAGGGTAAGCGAATCGAAGCCCGTGTACGTGTTCCGTCGAAATAGGCAGTCAGTTACCGTCGACAAAGCAGCGGGCCGCCGGGATTCGGCGGCCCGATTTGCGTTCCTGTCAACGCATTACCACCATCTTGTACGCCGACAAGACTACGGGCGAGGCATGGAACCTACTACCCCCTACAATCGTGGACTGACACGGACGAAATCAGGCCACGACCGACCTGCGGAGTTCCGATTGCAGCGACACATGGTGTTCTGACATAGGAGCCGTTCGGGAACGGCCCGTCGGTTATCAGGAATCCAGGTTAAAGATGTTCGGCAGAGCAGTTCAATTGCCCCGTGGTGTGAATGCCAGCCGTGCCCTTCATCAACGAACGGGCTCTTCACGAAGAGCCCCTACATTCTGAACAACAAACCCCGCCTCAGCAAGGCAGCAACTTCATAGCATGACACATAAAAGGGCCGCCGGAATCCGGCGGCCCGATTTCTATCAACGAGCATGCACACCACAACCTTGTGTGCCGACCCGAACAGGGGAGAGGCATGCCTCTTACCCACAAATGGGGACCGCTACACAGACACCCCGCACTCAGCCAGCGTCTTGTAGCGCTTCCACTCGTCATCGAGATACTGCTCGATGGCTGCGAGGGCTTTCTCATCCCGCTCCGGCTTGAACAGGTGCGCGAAGCGTCCCTGCCCCTTCAGGTATTCCTCTATGGGCTTGCGGGCAACCTTGCCCTCCAATATCTGCTTGGAACGAAGGTTGAACTCCACCTTTCCGTTCTCAGCCTCCATCAAAGGCCACGCACCCGTCTCAACTGCCAGACGGCCCACGTCTATGGTCCGCTCCATCGGGAAGCGCCAGCCCGGCGCACAGGGAATGTGGAACTCCAGGTATTTCGGCCCCTTGATGCTGGCTGCCTTCTGCACCTTGCGGTACAGGTCTTCAATGTAAGAAGGCGACGCGCTGGCAACATACGGCATTCGGTGCGCCATCATGATGCCCATCATGTCCTTGCGCTGCTCCACCTTGCCCGTCCAAGTGGTGGTTGTCCACGCGCCGAACGGTGTGGCGCCCGAGCGCTGGATTCCCGTATTGGAGTAGATCTCGTTGTTGTAGCAGATGAAGATGAAATTGGTACCGCGCTCAACGGCGCCGGACAGAGACTGCAGCCCGATATCGTACGTGCCGCCATCGCCAGCCCACACCAGCACGTTCACGTCATCCTCACCCATCCGATTCAATGCCGCGGCCACGCCGGACGCGGCTGAGCCACCCGCCGCGAACGCCATGCTCAGCAAAGGAACCTGAAACGGACTATTCGGGTAGCTCGTGGCGATAGAGGCCGTGCATGAAGCCGGACTGACCACGATGGTCTTCGGTCCCAGCGCCTTCAACGTCATGCGCAACGAAAGCAAATCCACGCAACCCGGGCACGAGCCGGCACCGGGAAGCATCAACTCTTCTCTTGGCAGATCCTTGATAGCCATCTACTTGTCCTCCGTGTTCTTGAGGTCCCACCACCCCGCCATGTCAGGACTCGCCTCACCATTGATGACCTGTAGCGCCATGCCCTCAACATCCTCAAACGTCACATCGCGCCCACCAACGCCGGCGAGGTAGCCGTACACTTTACAGCCTTCAACGCCCATGACTGCCGACCGCGTTTCGTGGTACACCATGCCGCCGGAGCCAACCGAGATATTCCGGTCCAGCACGATGAGTGAGCGGCCTTTTCCGATGCGCCGGAGGTCCTCAACAGGGAACGGTCTGACGACCCTGACGCGCGCCAGGCCAACCTTGTAGCCCATGGCACGCAGGTTGTCCACCGACACCTTCGCTTCAGAACCGATGGCCGCCATGGCGAGGATGACGTATTCCGCATCATCCAGGCGGTATTCCTCTGTGAGGCCGCCATGATAGCGGCCAAACTTCTGTTCATACTCACGCGCTATCTCCGGAATGAGCCGCTTCGCAGCCTCCATTCCACGGTACATGCTGTGACGCATCTCCATTGCGTATTCATCCGATATCACGTTGCCGAAGGTTATCGGGTTCTTCCAGTCCAGCCGCCAGTACGGCTTGAACGGCGGAACGAATCCATCCACGTCTTCCTGCGTCAGAATCTCCGCAGTCATCATGGTGTGGGAGATGGTGAAAGCACTGTAGTTGATCATGACGGGCAATTGCACGTCGCTGTGCTCCGCCAGTTTGAACGACTGGATAACCGTGTCGAAAATCTCCTGAGCGGTGGAGCAGTATATCTGTATCCAGCCCGTATCCCGCTGAGACATGGAATCAGTCTCATCAACCCATATGCTCCAGCCGGGACCGAGCGCCCTGTTCACGTTAATCATGACCACGGGTAGCCGGGAAAGACCTGCCCAGTGCAGCATTTCATGCATGTAGGCGAGGCCCTGCGACGACGTAGCGGTAAACGTCCGCACACCCATGGAAGCGGCAGCCACTGTGGCCGCCATCACTGAATGCTCGCTCTCAACGCGCAGGTACTCCGCAGACAACTCACCCGCCTCTACCATCCTAGCCAGTTCTTCCACGATGACCGTCTGTGGTGTGATGGGGTAGGCCGCGATGACCTCAGGTCTGCAGAGTTGCACGGCCTTCGCCGCTATCTTGTTGCCGACGTCGAACATCGTCGTCATCGCTAGTCCTCCCTCTCCATTGTGATTGCTTTCTTCGGGCATTCGAACGCGCACACGCCGCAGCCCTTGCAGTAGTCATAGTCGATGCTCACCGAATCATCTTCGGCTCGCTTCACTGCGTTCTCCGGACAGTATGCCCAGCACCGCAGGCACTTGATGCAGTTTGACTGGTCGATGACCGGTTTGAAGTCACGCCATCCACCAGTCTTCCCCGCCGCACCTGAGCAGGGATACGAGATTGTCGTATCGGCTTCATAGCGCTCCATCAGCGGTTCACCTCCGTCTTGTCATACGCCTCTCTGGCAGCTTCAGCGTTGGCCTCACCTGCCTTGCCCTTCCACTGCTGTTTGATAACTTCCTGGATGGACTCGAGAGACACCTCATCCGTCATCCGGGCAACAACACCAAGCATAGGTGTGTTCAAGGCCGGAATGCCGCTCACCAGCAGGTTGCGCGCGATGGAGATGCCCGCCGCATCCACAACCGCCACCCTGAACCTGTCCGAAAACTCGAACTCCTCCGGCTTCTTCCGACTGTTGATGATGATGGTTCCGCCTTCCTTGACCCCCGCTGTCACATCCGTCAGCTCCAGGGTCTGTCTGTCCATCACCACCACGATGTCAGGGTGATACACCCTGCTCCTCAACCGTACCTCTTCATCAGCGATACGCACGAATGACGCAACCGGAGCCCCACGCCTCTCTCCGCCAAAATGTGGGAACGATTGCACTCCCTTCTTTCCATCACGGAGTGCAGCACCCGCGAGTAGATTCGCAGCCGTAACGGCACCCTGTCCACCACGACCGTGGAAACGCACTTCGAGCATGCCTGGTCTTCCTCCTTGCTATTTCAGCCTGCCGCAGACGGCTCAATGACCACCCCACCAACGCCCACACTGCCGACTTCGTGCAGGGGTATTATGCTTTCTTCATGTCGAGGAGGATGCCATAGAAATAGCTCCCCTCTCTCTCCGCCTTCAACGCCTTGAACCTGTGCTTCACTCCCGCAGGGACGTAGATAACCACCGGTGATTCCACGGTGAATACCTCATCGTCAAGTGTAATCTCAAGCACCATGTCTCCGCGATTCGGGGAGGGAGCCATGTAGACCTCAGCACAATCATGTGCATGCGCATCAGTCAGATACTTGCCGATTATCTTGCTCACATCCACTGCAGCGACGCCGAATTCGAAGCCCTCCCCCATGTCCGGACTCACCCAGAAGGGTACCGGAGCAAAGTGCGAAGGCAGGCTCACCATCTGCGGAACATCAGTGAAAATCAGTTCTTCGTGTTTCCTTGCCATTCTCATTGCCCTCCATCTACACCACTGCGAGCCGGAACCCGGTTCGTTTCAGGATGCGAGGTCCGACCCTTCAATCTCAGACATGCCATACCTGCTAGGAATAGTCGTAGAAGCCTCTGCCTGCCTTGCGTCCAAGCTGCCCTGCCGTCACCATCTTTTCAAGAAGGATGGGAGCCGCAAACTTCGGGTCTTTGAAAGACGCGTACATCCCATTTGAGATATTCAGCAACACGTCGAGTCCGATGAGGTCCGCCAACGTCAACGGGCCCATTGGATAGTTGAAGGACAGCACACAGCACGAGTCTATGTCTTCCTTCGATGCGAAGCCGCTCTCGAGCAGCCGGATGGCATCGATAAGGTACGGAATCAGCAGACGCGTGCTCAAGAAACCCGGCGCATCCTTCGCCACCCAGGTCTCCTTTCCAAGGGACACGGAGAACTGCCGCGCAGCCTCCAACGTCTGGAACGACGTCATGATGGTGCATACCAGTTCAACGCCCTTCATACGGGGCACGGGGTTGAAGAAATGGATGCCAACCACGCTCTCGGGACGCTTCGTCGCCATTGCGATGTCCAGCATGGACAGGGAAGAACTGTTACTGCCGAGGACAACACCCTCACCGCAGTACTCGTCAAGCTGCGCAAAGACCTTCTTCTTAGCCTCCAGGTCTTCGTAGATGGCCTCAACTACGAGGTCTACCTTTCCCATGTCCCGAAGGTCCGCACTGGGCCGGATATGCGACAGGATGCCATCTCTTTCAGCGGCCTCAATCTTGCCCTTGTCCACCAGCTTTCCAAGGTCACCTGACATGTGCTCGATAGACGTGGTGACAAACTCGCGGGTCGTGTCATTCAGAATAACGTCGTAGCCTGCCGCCGCCGACACTTGTGCGATACCTCGGCCCATTGCGCCGGCGCCAACAATGCCAATTGTGCCCTTCTCCATGTCTGCCTCCTATCTACGCACGGGTGACACTCACTTCATGTCTCCTGGTTGAAACCGGCCCGCAGCGTTGGGCGATTCTACCATTCCACACGCGTCATTGCCATTTGGAAGGCAGATGCCGCATCGCCGACTCAGTTGTGTCAAGTGAACCCGTCTTTCGGCATCACATACGGGCTGGGAACGTTGACGCCGTTGCTGCTCAACGGTACCATCTATCCATGATATCAAGCACACGACAAGCACCTCGGCTCATGCTGTTTCCAAAGGATTCCGGGATAAACGCAGCCGGCCATCTCACCATAGGTGGGTGCGACGCATTCGACCTCGCACGGGAGTATGGTACTCCGCTCTACGTCTATGATGAACAGTCACTGCGCTCTCAATGCAAGGAATTCAAACAACGATTTGGAGGCCGCTATCCCGATACGTCCGTGTGCTATGCGTCCAAGGCATTTCTCAACAAGGCCATGGCGCGGATTATCAAGGAAGAGGGCCTCGGTCTTGACGTAGTATCGATAGGCGAATTCGCAATCGCGCACTCCGTAGGTTTTCCTTCAGAAAAGGTCTATTTCCACGGCAACAACAAGGGCCCTGAGGAACTTGCACAAGCGCTCGACTGGGGCATCGGCCGCGTGGTGGTGGACAGCATGTACGAGCTGACATTGCTCAACACGCTGGCAGCGGAACGCGGCATCCAGCAGGACATCCTGCTGCGGCTCACACCAAATGTAGACCCACACACACACGAATTCACCACCACCGGCGTGCTGGACAGCAAGTTCGGCATTCCACTGAGCACCGGACAGGCGGAAGAGGCGGTTGTCGAGGCTCTGAGACTACCCGCCCTCAACCTGCTGGGGCTTCATTTTCATCTTGGCTCACCCATTCCCGAGACAGCGCCATACGAGGCCGCGTTGCAGGTGGTACTGGAATTCGCGAAGAAGATGAAGCAGAAGTACGATTTCGACATGGTTGAGCTGAGCGTCGGCGGTGGCTTCCCCACACCGTACACCACGGAAGACCAATTCGCTCCAGTCGCAGTGTACGCGGATGCAATCATCTCGAAGATGACCAACATCCTGATGAAATTGAGCCTTCTTCCCCCAAGGCTCACGATTGAACCAGGCCGCGCCATCGCCAACCCTGCCGGGGTCGCCCTCTACACTGTGGGCGCCCTCAAGGAGGTCCCGGGCGTCAGGAAGTTCGTATGTGTTGACGGCGGCATGTCAGACAACATCAGGACACCGCTCTACGGGGCGAAATACGAGGCCCTCATAGCCAACAGGGCAAAGGACCCGGACGTCCACACCGTGACCATAGCCGGAAAGCTATGCGAATCCGGTGATATACTTATAAGAGACATTCAGTTGCCGCGTGTTGCATCGGGTGATGTCATAGCAATTCCTGCATGTGGCGCGTACTGTATCCCCATGGCAAGCAACTACAATGCCATTCCGCGTCCGGCCATTGTTTTCGTCAATCACGGCAATGCGCGAGTCGTGCGGCGCCGGGAGACATACGAAGACCTGTACGGACATGACGCAGTCTGAAAATGTGGCGAACGCTCGGACAGCAGAGCAGCATTGAACAGTTCTCACGCGGTATCGCTGAGGACAACATTCATCATGCCTACCTCTTCGTAGGCCCCGCGCACACGGGCAAGAAGACGCTGGCCGTCGACCTCGCCTGTGCACTCAATTGCGACGGTGATGAGAAGCCCTGTGGAACGTGCAACACGTGTCACCGCATCCTCGAAGAGAAGCACGCGGATGTCATCATCACAACCCCCGCCACACCCATCGACGACGAGTCGAACGGCCAGTCCGAAGACGGTCAACCGGGACGCTCCATCCGCCTGGGGCATATCCATAACCTTCAGCACACTTCCAGCCTGCCGCCATTCGAGGGCAGAAGGAAGATACTCATCATCGACAACGCGGACCGCATGACCGATGAGGCCGCCAACTGTCTGCTGAAGACACTGGAAGAACCCCCCCCCTACATCACCTGGATACTCATCGCCGAGGATGAGGACAGGATTCTCGAGACTGTCACCTCCCGCTGTCAGCGCATCGACGTTCGGCCCCTGCCCTCGGGTGAGCTTGAGAGCCATCTCTGCGAAGCGCTGGGTGCGCCACCCGAGCAGGCGCACCTGCTCGCCTGCGTCTCCCAGGGACGCACCGGATGGGCAGTCTCCGCGCTGACCGATGAGTCCGTGCTGGCAGGCCGCTCGTCACGTATTGAGAGCATCATCCAGCTCATCCACATGGGCTACGCAGCAAGGTTCGACCTCTCACGAGAACTTGATGCCCAGTTCAAGAGAGACCGAGCCGGCGCTCTGGAGACTCTCGACGGGTGGAGTACATGGTGGAGAGACCTGCTGGTCACGAAGGGCGGTTGCGCCGAGAGTATTGTCAACGTAGACTATGTCAACGACCTCAACGAGCAGGCAGCGCGTCTTACGCTCGAACAGATACGCGACTCCATCAAGAAGCTCGATGAGGCAAGAGAGAATCTCGACCTCAACGTGATACCGCGTCTCGTGTTTGACTCACTCGTCTACTCGATTCCGCATATCGTGAGGCCGACTGGTGAATCCGGCACACCGGCAGGCGTGCTCCAGGATAAGAACGTGACTCAATGAACCAATATGATAGGTTTGAAGAAATACGGGAAGAACCGCGTGAAGCAGACGTAGAGGACACCGCAGAAAAGTCCGAAGGACCGGAAGGTACTCCCGTTGATGAGGCTGCTCTCGATGCAGAGGACGTCGATGTGACTGCCCCTGAGCAGCCACAGGACGACGAAGAGACAACACCTCCCGACCGTCCGGAAGACCTCTCATCTGCTGAAGACGAGGCAACCGCTGCAACCGAAGAACCGGCTGGTCGCCCTGAACCAGCAGGCGTGGTAGACGCATCACCTGAGCCAGATATCGCGGATTCCGCGTCCCCTGACGTTGAGACGGCTCCGCAGGAAGAACTGAATCTGGCCGAGGCGCCATTGGACACGTCTGATATGGACGCGGCCGAAGCGACGCCCCTCATCACTGATTCTTCCCGTCCGGAAACACAGGCCGATACTGAGCCTCTGACCGACGCGATGCCCGCCATTCCTGCAGAAGACACCGAGGAAGTGGAGCACTTCACGACTGAGATTTCCCGGACGGAAACACAGGCCGATACTGAGCCTCTGACCGACGCGCTGCCCGCCATTCCTGCAGAAGGCACCGAGGAAGTGGAGCCCTTCACGACTGAGATTTCCCGGCAGGAGGCCCAGGCAGATAATGAATACGCTGCCGACACTCCGGTGGAAGACTCTGTGCAGGGAGCAGGGCAGGAAGTCGCCCAGGGCGGCGACGAGCAAGGTCCCAACCACGATGTTGTGGCACAGTCTCAGCCATCTCAAGAGGGACAGGAACAGGCGTCTGGGAGAGAGGAAGGCGAAGCCGCCCACCCACGAGTGGTCATCAGTGCGGGAACCGATGAGCAATCCCTGGAGGCTCTCAGGCTCTGCAGGGAGAAGGTGAATCAACTCCACCTCAAGATGCATCCCCTTGCCGCACGCTACGACAATGACAAGCACGTCATCATCTTCTTCAGAGCAGATGACAAGGTTGACTTCCGAAAACTTGTCCGCGAACTCAGCCGTATACTGCGGGCACGCATCGAGATGCGCCAGTTGGGCCCACGAGAACAGGGCAAGCTCTGTGGACTGATAGGAAAGTGCGGATATTCCCTCTGTTGTCAGACATTCCTGGGACAGTTCGCTCAGTCATCCATCAAGATGGCCAAAGCCCAGGACCTCGCGCTCAATCCTCTGAAGATATCCGGTGTGTGCGGACGCTTGATGTGTTGCCTCAATTTCGAGCAGGAACACTACGCAGAGGTCAGGTCACGGATGCCCAAGGTGAACAGGCAGGTAGAGACAGAATTCGGGCCGGGCAGGGTCGCCTCCCTGAACGTGCTGCGTGAAACAGTCACGGTTCAGTTCGAAACGACGTTCAAAGAGATTCCTCTGGAACAAGTCCGGCTATCTGAAACCCAGGGATGATGCGCAACTGCTGGGGCAGATACTTCTGCCACTCCTCGTGCGCGTAGAAGTAGTGGTCGGGAACGTGGTAGCCGTAGCCGCGGGGAGTCCTGATGGCGCTCAACAGCTTCATACCAGCTTCCTCAGGGGTGCGCCCACCCTTCTTCCTATTGCAGTTCTTGCACGCACTGACCACATTCAGCCAGTGATGCCCACCACCCTGACTCCGGGGCACCACATGATCGAGGGTCAGGTCTTTGGTGTGTCTACCACAATACTGACAGGTGAAACCGTCACGAGCGAACACCTCCAGCCTTGTGAGTCGCCGTTCGTGGCACGGACGCCTCACACCCAGCGTCAAACGAATGACTGATGGTATGGCGTACGACGCGGACACGGTGTGTATCTCCCCCCTGCTATCCTCCACAAGTTCTGCCTTGCCACCCAGCACGAGTATGATGGCGCGGCGGGTGCGACACACATCGTGGGGCTCATAGCCCTGGTTCAAGACTAGCACCGGCGCGTTTACCATGCGCGAACTCTGGCGGTATTCTAGCAGCAGCCATACGGGGTCGCAACAGATGCTCCCGCACGACTGCTGCCATTTTTCTGACTACACCACGCTGGTGCGGAAATACGTCATCCCGCCACTCGCAACGACCGTCTGCCCGGTTACATAGCTGGATGCATCAGATGCGAGGAAGACTGCAAGCCTGCCAATCTCATCTGGGTCGCCCCATCGCCGCAGCGGAATGATGCGGTTCTGAGCCTCAAGCAGGTCTTCCTTCCCCTTGTAGAGAGACATTGGAATCGGTGTCTTCACATGTCCGGGAGCGATGGCATTCACACGGATGCCATTCTGGCCATACTCCCACGCCAGTGTCTGAGTGATGCTCACGACACCCGCCTTTGCGGCGGCGTATACCACGGAGGTCTCGTAGGGCACCATTGCGGCCAGAGAGGCGATGTTGACGATACTGCCCTTTCGCCCATTGTCCACGGCATACTGAATGAAAGCCTTGCAGCACAGAAACTGCGATGTCAGATTCAGCCTCATGAGGAATTCCCAACCCTCAAGGTCAAGCTCAAGGGCGCGGACTCTCTTCGGCTTCGGTCCAAGACCACCAACATTGTTCACGAGGATGTCGACTCCCTCGAACGTACCCAGGGCCGACTTCAGAATCACGTCTGCGGCGTCAGCTTTCGTGACATCCGCCTCAATAACCAGGGCCTTGCGACCCACCTCTCGAACCATGACCGCAGTCTCTTGAGCGCCAGTGGTGTTCATGTCCACTGCCACCACGTCCGCCCCCACCTTCGCCATTTCAACACAAATGCCCCTCCCGATGCCCGACCCTGCACCCGTGACAATCGCAGTCTTTCCATCAAGTCCGTATGCCGTTGCTTCCATCATGCCTGTAACCTCCGCTGTGTCTAGCTTGCAGGCAGCAGGAAACGTATGTTCCCATGCGCCACACGATTGTGCAGTATGGCATACCGTTTCCCTGATGGTAAGACCCCCCATTCCCGGGCCGGATACACATGAGGGACGGAGGAGAACCCCCATCCCTCATGCTGAAAGACACTCCCGTGCTCAAGATACTACGGCAGTTTTGTTAGAAACTGGGTCAATCCGCCGCTCGCAACCACTGTCTCCCCTGTAATGTAGCTCGACGCATCCGATGCAAGGAAGACCGCAAGCCTTCCCAACTCCTCCGGTTCTCCCCATCGGCCGAGAGGACTCACACGATTCTGCGCTGCCTTCACCGCATCACGCCCCTTGTAGCGGGCCTCAACCAACGGTGTGCGAACAGGTCCGGGAGCGATACAGTTGGCCCGGATGCCACTCATACCGTATTCGCTCGCTATCGTCTTCGTGATGCTGACAACTCCCGCCTTCGCAGCACCATAGGCTATTGAGGCCTCATAGGGCACCAGCGCTGCAAGCGATGCGATATTGACGATGGAGCCTTTTCTTTCGTTCTTCAGAAGATAGCGCACAACCTCTCTGCAGCAAAGAAACTGCGAAGTCAGATTGACCTTGAGAAGAGTCTCCCAGAACGAGAGACTCATGTCTGCCAGGGTTGTCTTCTCTCCATCAGGGCCAAGACTGCCGACGTTATTCACCAGGACATCCACGGCACCATACTCCGCAAGTGCCGCTGCCATCATCCGAGCAACACTGCCCTCACTCGTCACATCAGTCTCCACGACGAGAGCCTTGCCTTCCATCGCGCGCACCTCAACTGCCGTCTCCTCCCCCAACTCCGCTTTCAATTCCGCAATCACTATATTGGCTCCGGCATTCGCCATTTCCAGTGCAATGCCCCTGCCGATGCCCGAACCCGAACCCGTCACAATGGCGGTCTTGCCATCCAGACTGTACGCCGAATCATCTCGCATGGTGATTCCTCCTCAAAGACTATTTGTAAGAACAAGCATCCTCTGCCCGCTGCCACGGCATTTCAATATACAGAAAGAGACCATAGAACGCACAGTCGCACACGGCCATTCCACCATACTGCAACCCGAAGGTTCATATACGGGACTGCACGTCAACATCGTCAACATGTATAATCTCGCGCAGTGGCTCAAACCGTCTGGCAGGTTCTTGACTCCGTTGCCGCCGGAGGGGCGTTGTGGCTCTCGGTCGTGTTCGTTCTTGCAGTCCTGGGGGAGATAGGACTGCCCTTCACCTGCATCATCATTGAGACGCTGTTCATCTTCACGGGATTCGAGCTCATCCATGGTGCTTCTCTCGTTGCCGCACTTCCTTTGCTTGCCACTGCAGGCGCAGGCCGACTCCTGGGCTCGACCTTCTTCTATCGTTTCTCGGGAGGATTCGGTACCAGCATCATAGGCAGGTTCGGTCCACGCATCGGAGTCACTCCCAAGAGCGTTGCCATGCTCACGGACCGCCTGGCCCGCCTTCTACTACCCACTATCGTCATTGTACGATTCATTCCCGGGTTCACCATTCTGCCCTCATTCATCTGTGGGGCAACGGCGGTCGGCAGGCGGAAGTTTGCGACAGCAATCCTTGCTCACATAGCTATCTGGGAGGCTGCCTTCATCATGGCCGGCACGCTTGGCGCTCTGGCGTCTCGTTCCCTGGACCCGTCCACATATCCTCTGACACTCGCCATCATCATAGCGATTGTCCTCACGATAGCTACGGCAAACGGCTATGTCATCCTGCACAGGCTACACCGACTGGAAGGCTCTGAAGGTGCTGACTACAAGACGGGAATCAGTCCTGACCCGTCAATGGAAGGTCGAAGAAGAGTCTCCGCAACAAAACCACATGCATCCTGACCCCGACAGTCAGGTCCACCATCAACCCCGCCGTCAGTCGTCTCACCACAATTACGCAGAGCACGAGCGCGAGGCCCAGGGACAGGCCAACCGGCTGTCCGGATAAGAAGGACAGCACGACTGCGGCGGTGAAGCCAAGAAGCATTCCGAGGGGAAACACAAGAGACAGAGGATGTCCCACGCCGTTCATTCCACCCCCCTGCAGAAAGACCATGAGGATGACGGCTCCTATGCCCAGGATGAAGAAAATCAAGCTGAACATCGGCAGGTTTGCCCCATGCAGCGAGAGGAGCGTGACAACAACGCCCATACCGGTAACATTGCCCTTTCCCCCGTGACCTCTCAAAGGTGGCCAGACCTGCCCTGCGACAGCCGCAACTCCTGAGAGCGCCACAACGCCCACAGAAAGTGAAAACCCGAATCCCACCAGCACAGGAAAGACGCCCTTGGCGAAGTCAACCAGGATGACAGTCACCGCCTCAAGCTTTCCCACCTCACGCCAGAGAGTACTGTTGAGCCGGGTAGACTCAGAAGGGTCGATGTCGTGCGCAACGGCAAGAGCCACGCCGAACGGCAAAGCTCCAAGGAGGTATCCGCCAACCATCAGTGCAACTGCACCCATTCCGACCGACTCGCAATGACGCCACTACTGACCACTCAGCCGCGCCTGTCGGCACGACCGTCATCCACGTCAAGGTTGTAGTGAGGAGCACGTATCTCGAAGACTGTGTTGAACCGGGGGTCCGCAAACCGGGAGCCGAAGCGAACCTCTATCTGCTCAAGCGACTGCTCCATGGTCACCACCATCGGCAGCCGCGCATTGTACCGGTAATTGATGAGTTGAAACAGCTTTGACCTCGCCCATGGAGTACTCGCCTGCTCCCCGAAATCGTCCAGAATCAGAAGCGGGCACTGCTTCACTTCCTCAAAGACTTTGCTGTAGGAGATTCGACTCTCAGGCCCGAAGGCAGACCTCAAGTAGTCCAGCAAGTCAGCCACAACCAAGAACAGCACAGGCTGTCCCTTGGACATCCGGTAATTGGCTATTGCAGCAGCGAGGTGCGTCTTGCCACAACCGTTCCTGCCCTGAAACACGAGCCATCCCTCAGGATCAGCTGCGAACTCCACGGCAAGTGTGTACGCCGTCTGAAGGTTCTGCCTATCCTCAAGGGACAATTCGACGCGCCCATAGTCGAAGTTCTCGAAGGTCTCCTGTTTGAGTCCTTTGGGCAACTCCAGGATGTCCATTCCGCTCACACGAGGCTTCGCAACCACGCAGATAGAACAGAACTCGGCGTCAAGAAGGCGGTCGCTCAACCGGACGTCCAGGTCGCCCTCTTCAATGTCTGTAGTGATGACTGAAGGCAATCTCAGGTTATACCTGTGGTTGAGAATCTGCTCCAGCTTTTCCCGCGCCCACGGTGTAGCGCCTTCCAGCCGCACGTCATCAAGAACGAGGAGCTTTACGTTCTTGACCTGCTCGAACAGGTCATCGTAGCTCACTCCGCTCTCAGGATTGAACGCGCCGCGGAGATGGTCAAGGAGGTCGGCAGTACTGACGTAGAATGCCGCCTCGCCCCGCGCGACCATGGCATTCGCTATTGCGCACGCGAGGTACGTCTTTCCGCTCCCTGCAGGCCCAAGAAGGACCAGCCATCCTTCGGGTTTCTCCGCGTACGCCCGAGCCTTTGAATACGCTGTCCGAAAGACCTCAGACCCACCCGCACGACCGTCAGGACGCATGGTATCGAACGTGTAGTGCGCGAGATACCCCAGGTTGCTGTAACGCTCCAGATGTGACTGCTTCGCGCGAGATAATGTAGAGACGCGACAACGACACGGCACCACCTTCGCGTAGTCGGGCGAGCCGTCAGGCATCAAAGGGTGTACGAAGCCGGCACCATGGCACAGAGGACATCGCTGCTCATCACTCATCGGTCTGGACTGGTTTCCACTGTGTTCCTCAGCGCCTGACGATATGGCCGAATCTACCTTTGATGTATTTGTCTGCGTCACTCTGGCCAGAACCTGGTCTATTCGTTCCACTATCTTTGCCCTCTGCTGTCCAGCGCTCGAGTATTCGACATATGTACTTCCAGTTCAACTTGCGTGCAAGCACCGCTTCGCGGAACGCTTCTTCTATCCAGTCAGCACGGTACGTTCTCTGCGCATCCTTCAATTCTTCCGCAATCATCGGCGTCAAGACGCCGATGTTCTGCTCATAAAGCTCGAAGATATTCTGAGTCGGCGTCGAGCTGCCCTCCCCTCCACCAACCACCAATCGCTCCTTGAAGTCCTCTATGGCCTGCAGATCCGCCTCGATGTTGGCAAAGTACACTTCAGTGTCGGTCCCATCAAGCGGAACCATAGCCTCAAGCAGCACTCCTCTCCGCACTACGGTCTGGAGACCTTCCCTGCACGTATCGGCGTCGATGCCCAGAATCGATGCCGCCCTCAGCTCCAATTCCGACGCAGTCACGTACGCAGGATAATCGCGCGCACGGCTCAGCACGTAGAAAGCCAGCAGGGTGAGTTTCAATTCCAGAGGGTCCTCAACCTGACGTATGAGTTGACTCACATACGAGGAGGGAACCGTGATGAACCCACCAGGTTGTGCCGCTGAATACGGAACACGCCCTGACATCTAGCCTGTATCCTATCCTACACGAACGATGAGGCAGCAGTCTCCCGCTGTGTGAAATCAACGTTGTCGAACCGGACAGACCGGTCAACAAATCGCAGTTTAACCTGTCCGAGTGGACCATTGCGGTGTTTCGCAATGATGAGGTCAGCCAGTCCCTTGGGGTACGGCTCGCCCATTATGTCATGAAGACGATTCCATTCCTCTTCACTCACATACTTGTCTTCACGATAGATGAACATGACTATGTCCGCGTCCTGCTCGATGGTACCTGACTCTCTCAGGTCCGCAAGTTGGGGGATATGAGATGTGCGCCACTCCACAGCTCTGCTGAGCTGCGACACGGCGATAACCGGCACGTCAAGTTCGCGGGCAAGCAGTTTAAGCGAGCGCGTTATCTGACTCAACTCCTGAACGCGGGTCTCCTTCTTGCTCTCACCCTGGATCAACTGCAGGTAGTCGACAACAACAAGGTCAAGGTGGTGCTCAAAGGCAAGACGCTTCGCCTTGCTCCTGATGCTCATTGTGCCCACCTGCGGTGTATCATCCACGAAGATGGAAGTCTCAGACAGACTGCCCGCAGCTTCCATTACCTTGCGCTCTTCACTCTCGAAGAACTTACCCAGTCGAATCTGCCAGAAATCAACATCCGCCTGCGCAGCCAGCATGCGTTGGACCACTGACTCAGCCGACATCTCAAGACTGAAGAAGGCCACACACGCCCCTTGCTCGATTGCAGCACGACGGCCGATATCAAGTGCGAGCGTGGTCTTGCCCATGCTGGGGCGAGCCGCAAGGATAATCAGATCGGACCGCTGCAACCCCCCGAGCAAACCATCAAGGCCAACGTAGCCTGTCTTGACCACCTGCTGGAAACTCTGTCCCGCCTCATCTCCTGCCTTTCCTGCCCGCTCGAAGTAATCGCTCAGCACGCTGCTGATAGACACGAAATCGCGTGAGCTCTCCCGCATGCGGACGTTGAAGAGTGCGTCTTCAGCCTGACTGAGACTCTCATCAATATCAGCAGACGCCTCATACCCGATTGCGGCAATCTGACTACCTGCCTTGATGAGTTTCCGCATCACGGACACCCGTTCAACGATGCGGCCGTAGTACTCTGCGTGAAGGGAGGTGGGGACAGAACCGATGAGGTGACTCAGATAGGCGGCACCGCCCACATTCTCGAGCATGCCCATCCGCATCAACTCGTGGGCGACGGTAATCTGATTGATGGCGTCGCTACGACGATACAGAGAAGCGCACGCGTCGTAAATTCCCGCGTGCACCTCGTCGAAGAAGTCTGCCGGTGTCAGGAACCCGACGACCTTCAGAATGGCGTCAGGATCAACCAGAAGGGAGCCAAGCAGCGCTTCTTCCGCCTCGATATCATGGGGCGGTAGCTTCTCTTGATCCGCCATACGTGCAGCCTATGACTCTTCAGATTCTGGTTCGATGACGACAGTGACCATGGCCTCAGACTGGCCATTGAGCTTGATCTTGACCTCGTGAGTGCCAGCCTCACGCAACGGACGATCGAGCGCAACATGTCTCTTGTCGATAGTCGTCTCAACAAGCTTGCTCAATTCTTCCGCGATGATTGCACCCGTGATCGAGCCGAACAGTTTGTCCTCAGCACCAACCTTGGCCTTCAGAACAATCCGCTGTCCCTCAATACGTTTTGCGAGCAACTCAGCCTTGTGCAGTTCCTGCTGCTTCCGCTCAAGTTCCTGCCGAATATGGGATTCTGACTGCTTTATGGCACCGGGAGTCGCTTCAACAACGAGACCGTTGGGAAGCAGGTAGTTCTTCGCATAGCCGCGAGAAACCTCTTTCGTCTCGCCGACCTCGCCGGAACCGAACACGTCTTTCAAGAAGATGACCTTCATAGTGAGCTAATGTACCTCCTTGCCGAAAGTGCGGCCGTCGCCCCGTCGCCCGCAGCAGTAATAACCTGCCGCGCCGAGCCATGGCGAACATCGCCCGCAGCGAACACGCCCGCGATGTCTGTTTCCATTTGTTCGTTGGTAATGATGCACCCCGACTCGTCAAGGGGTAGCACGTCATGCAGGAACCCGGTTGAGGGCACCGAACCAACCGCCACAAAGACACCATCCACCGAAAGCTCAGAGATTATACCACTCTTTGTGTTCTTCAGGCGGAGAGAACTCACCATGGGGTCCCCGACCACTTCCTCAACCACGGAATCCCAGACGAACTCTATCTTCGGATTGCTCCTGGCCTTCTCCTGCACAGCGACGCTGGCCCGCAATTCGTTTCTGCGATGAATCACTGACACTTTGCTGGCGAACGTAGTCAATTCAATAGCATCCGTTATAGCGGTGTCTCCACCACCAATCACCGCGACCTTCTTCTCACGGTAGAATGGACCGTCGCAGGTGGCGCAGTACGAGACTCCCCTGCCGGTCAACTCGACTTCACCGGGCACTTCCAGCAAGCGGTACCGGGCACCGGTTGCCACAATCACCGCAGTTGCGGTGATATCGCCCTCAGACGTTTTCAGAAGATGGCTTCCACCGGCGCCACCGCCAGGAACAAGTCCGGACAATTCGGCGGTAATCGTCTCAGCACCAGATTTCTCCGCCTGCCGATGCATAAGCTGCCCCAACTCCATCCCCGACACACCATCAGCAAATCCAGGGTAGTTCTCCACAAGCGCCGCGTTGGATATCTGTCCTCCGGGGAAACCCACCTCAATGACGGCGGTCTTCAGACCTGAACGAGCCGCGTACATCCCGGCAGACAACCCGGCGGGGCCAGCACCTGCAACCACAACATCATACTGTGTAGACATGATTCACAATAGTAGCAGATTGACCCTGCCTTTTCATCGAAACGCCTGTTCGCAATCCGTACGCATTTACGTTTGCCCGCACCCCCGAAAATGATGTAGATTTGCATGGAAACATGCTCACTGCTGAGTCCCTCTCCGGAGACCCGATACAGGCACGCTACAGTGTCGGCTCGTTGCTGCAGCAGCCTGTGGGCACCCAGGTCACGCATGACATCGCCGACATACTGACCAGAGAGCAATCGTCTCTCGTGTCCGGCCACATCACTTTCACACACACGAACAGAGGCATCGCACTGAGCGGTGAGGGAGAGGCGGACGTCCGCATGATGTGCATGCGATGTCTGGACGAATTCGCCGCGCAGGTCGCGTTCACAATCGAGGAACAGGTTCACCCCGACCCCCGTTACGCGCATCGAAGAGGAGCAGAAGGCTTCGAGGAAGACGATGAGCCGGGCATCCGCGAAGACAACACGCTTGACTTGGGAGAGATAATACGCCAACATATCGTTTTGCATTTGCCAATAAAACCGTTGTGCCGACGTGATTGTCCCGGCATCAAGGAGTTGAACCCAGATGGCTGAACCGAAGAAGAAGACGTCTCAATCGCGGAAGGGAATGCGCCGAAGCCATCATGCGCTGACCGCTCCCGCGATGGACATATGTCCGAACTGCAAGAGTCCCAAACTCTCTCACCGCGTGTGCACGACATGTGGCATGTACCATGGCCGTGAGGTCATCCTGGTTACAACGCCAACCAAGAAATAGTTGCAATGTCCGCGTGGGCCTCTTACGTTTTTCCAGGACAGGCATCCCAGAATGTCGGGATGGGCTCCAATGTGTACGACAAGTACTCATCAGCCCGTGACGTATTCGATGAGGCTGATGCTACCCTTGGATTCCCCATTTCAAAGCTCTGTTTCGAGGGTCCCCCTGAAGAGCTGACCAAGACCGTCAACGTACAACCTGCCCTGGTCGCCACAAGTATCGCCTGTCTCAAAGCAGCGCAGCAGGAACTCGGAAGCAAACTCCCCACACCCGCACTTCTGGCAGGACACAGCCTCGGTGAGTACACGGCCCTCACGGCAGCGGGCGCGCTCACCTTTGCCGACGCCCTGAAGCTGGTGCGCGAGCGCGGGCGCCTCATGTACGAGGCCGGATTGAAGAGTCCGGGCAGTATGGTGGCCGTCATCGCATTCGACAAGGCACCGTTGCAGGAAGTGTGCGAAGAAGCAGGGGTGGAAATATCCAACATCAACGCGCCCGGACAACTGGTCATCAGCGGCTCACTCGAGAAGCTTGAGATAGCAACGCAACTGGCGAAGCAGAAGGGAGCGAGACGGCTCATACCCCTGAACGTCAGCGGCGCATTCCACTCCACCCTGATGGAGCCCGTGCTCGGTGAATTCAGCGCATTCATGGAATCCGTCGAATTCACCACGCCACGAATACCCGTTGTCTCGAACGTGACGGCAGTGCCGCTCACCGACGCAGCATCAATCAGAGAGGAACTCCTGTCCCAACTCAGGCGCTGCATCCAGTGGCAGTCATCCGTCGAGTTCATGACACGCAGTGGTATCACCACGTTCTACGAAATAGGGCCGGGGACGGTCCTGAGCGGTCTCATCAGACGAATCAGCCCAGAAGCACATACTATCAACATCTCCGGAGCAGAGGATATCGCTGCGCTTGCCGAACCGGCGCCGCCCGCACAAGCATGACCTCACGTCACAGAGCACGAAGCATCGCCCTCCAGATTCTCTACGAGATTGACAGCACGACACACAGGGCAGAAGAGGTTCTCGCCCGCCTCGTCTACGACGATTCCGTAGAGGAAGCAACGTATGACTTTGTCGCTACTCTCGTGCAGGGAACACTGAAGAACCTTCATCAGTCGGATGCACTCATCGCGCGGCACGCAACCGCGTTTCCCGTGCAGCAGATGGCGGTGATTGACCGCAGCATATTGCGCATCGCCCTCTTTGAGCTCCTCAACCCATCCGAGACTCCGGTCAGGGTATGCATCAACGAGGCAGTTGAGCTTGCCAAGGAGTTCGGTGGTGACGGTTCGCCGGCACTGGTGAACGGGGTTCTGGGCGCCATAGTAAGAAGCTGGCCCGAAGACGGTTCCAGCCAGTGACAGCTTTCTTATTTACCGAAACGAACAGACAGGACACATCGTGCACGAATATGGCATAACTGAGAGTCTGCTCAACATCGTCGAGCAGAAGGCAGCCGAGGCCGGAGTGGAACGCGTGGCGGTCATCCGTATCGTTGTGGGAGTACTCACCGGATTCGCCCCTGACAGCATCGAGTTCTACTTCGGACCCATGAGTCAGAACACGGTCGCAGAGGGAGCCACCCTCGAATTCGAGGAACTTCCGGTACAACTTCGTTGCAGAGTATGCAAGAGTCTCTTCACCCCCCGCGAAAGAGACTGGACGTGTCATGAGTGTGGTTCTTCAGAGGTGGATATCGAGGGGGGGCGCGAGTTATACATCAAGGAGATGGAGGTCTCATGAGAAAGATAGAAGTTGTCCAGAATATTCTGGACGCAAACAACGCAACCGCCGAGAGCAACAGGGTAACTCTTGACAGTCATAAGTGTGCCGCCATCAACGTCATGGCCGCACCGGGAGCAGGCAAGACCAGCTTCATTCTGCGCACCCTCGACCTTCTCCGACCGGGTATCCGTGTCGGAGTCATCGAGGGCGATGTCGCCTCAACCGTCGACGCGGAGAAGGTTCAGAACGCCGCCGATGCCATCGTACAAATAAACACCAGGTACATGCCTGAAAGCTGCGCCCTGGTTGCAGACATGGTTGATGAAGCCCTCAAGAAACTCCCTCTCGCCGAACTCGACCTCATCATCATCGAGAATGTGGGCAACCTGATCTGTCCCTCCGAGTTCAACCTGGGGGAAGACCGGAAGATAGTCATTGCAAGCACTCCAGAGGGAGACGACAAGCCGCTCAAGTACCCCATGATATTCTCGGACGCTGATGCAATCATCATCAACAAGATTGACCTCGTTCCGTACGTCGATTTCGACATCGCGAAGTTCAAGAGTTCAGTACGCGACTTGAATGCCACAGTCCCGTTCTTCGAGGTATCGAGCAAGACAGGAACAGGAATGGCGGAATGGATTCAATGGCTTCGTCAGCAACTGCCAGGGAAGTAGTATGACTCCCGGCTCCGGCATTACCCGCCTGGAAATCCAGGTACGGGGCATCGTCCAGGGCGTCGGGTTCCGTCCGTTCGTCTACAGGCTCGCCACTGAGGAGAGACTCGCCGGGTGGGTGAGAAACACGTCCACGGGCGTGCAGCTAGAGGTTGAAGGTCCAGAGTCCTCGACATCTGCCTTTCTCCGCAGGCTGAGAGAGGAAGCGCCCGCCCTCGCCCGCATCGAAGAAATCGTGACCGAGAGGCGCGATTCACAGGGCGCCACGCTGTTCCAGATTCGAGACAGTTCATTCGAGGACGGAAAAGGCCAACTCGTCTCCCCTGACGTTGCCACCTGTGCTGACTGCCTGGCAGAACTGATGGACCCCACCAACCGGCGCTACCGCTATCCCTTCACCAACTGCACCAACTGCGGTCCCAGGTTCACTATCATCACCGACATGCCCTACGACCGCCCCAGCACGACAATGCGGTCTTTCAGGATGTGTCCCGAGTGTCAGAGCGAGTATGACGACCCTTCGGACAGGCGCTTCCACGCGCAGCCCAACGCGTGTCCCGTCTGCGGTCCGCATCTTACACTTCTCGATGCGCATGGAAAGGTTGTGCCCTGCACTGACGCCATTGCGAAGACTTCGTCACTGCTGACAGAAGGAGCCATCGTCGCCATCAAGGGACTGGGAGGCTTCCTGCTGGCGTGTGACGCAACCTCACGACACGCAGTGAGCCTGTTGCGGCAGCGCAAACAGAGACCCTCCAAGCCATTCGCTGTGATGGTAACTGACCTCCACGTCGCTCGGCACCACTGCGAAATAGGCGATGCAGAAGCCGCACTTCTCGAATCGCCTGCCGCTCCAATCGTTCTCGGGCGATGGAAGAGGGAGTCTTCAGTATGTCCCGACACCGCACCGGGATTGGTGTTCCTTGGCCTGATGCTGCCCTACACCCCGCTGCATCATGTATTGATGCGCGACTGCCAACGACCTCTCGTCATGACAAGCGGCAACCTCAGCGAGGAGCCAATCATCGCCGACGACGATGAGGCACTGGAACGGCTTTCGGATATCGCAGACTACTTCCTGCTGCACAACAGGCCAATCTGCTCCCGGTATGACGACAGTGTGGCCATGGTGGTCGATGAGACACCCCAGATGCTCCGCCGTGCGAGAGGTTTTGCCCCCCGTCCCGTGGACACCCCATTCAGGTCGCCACCACTCCTTGCCACAGGTTCTCAGACCAAGAACACCTTCACCCTCGCCACAGGTCACCACGCATTCGTCTCCCAACACATAGGAGACCTGGATAGCGTTGAGACGCTGGACCACTACGAGGCAACCGTCAGTCTCTACACCAGGATGTTCCGCATAGAACCGAAACTCATCGCGCATGACCTGCACCCTGACTATCTTTCCACACACTACGCGCAGCAGATGGCATCACAGGGACTCCGGCCCATCGCCGTTCAGCATCACCACGCACACATCGCAGCCTGCATGGCGGAGAATGCGTACGAGGGACCCGTCATAGGAGTCGCCTACGACGGTGCAGGGCTCGGCAGCGACGGACACATCTGGGGCGGAGAATTCCTCATCTGCGATTTCCGCACGACCCGAAGGGCAGGCCATATCGAGTATCTCCCGCTCGCAGGGGGAGACGCCGCCACCCTCCGGCCATATCGCACCGCCGCAGGATACGTCGCTTCACTATTCGGCAAGAGCACCGTGGATGATAATCACTCCTTGCGCAGCCACATCGCGCCGGAGGAGTTATCTGCCATCGTCAGCCAGGTTGAACATCACCTCAACGCACCTCTCACCTCGAGCATGGGCAGGCTCTTCGACGCCGTGGCTGCGATAGCCGGCATACGCTACGAGACCAGCTACGAGGGACAAGCGGCCATAGAACTGGAGGCAGCTGCCCACCGAAACAGCGGCATACACGGCAGTGGCTACACCCTGCCCGTCGACAATACTCCCGAGGGCCACATCGTGCGTGTTGGAGGCCTCCTTACTGCAGTACTCCGCGACGCCACCAACAAACGACCGGACACGGAGATAGCCGCGGCTTTCCACGAAGCAGTTGCGCAGATGACAACCACGGTCTGCGAGGAACTCGCACGCAATTCCGGGATTCATACAGTCGCACTCAGCGGCGGTGTCTTTCAGAACAGGCTTCTGCTGAGCAGAGTATGGGAACTCCTGCGCACAGCAGGTCTCACGGTGCTTGTCCACAATGAACTGCCATCCAACGACGCATGCGTATCCCTCGGGCAAGCAGCGGTCGCAGCTCACGCAGAATAGGAATCCGGCACCAACCAGCTACCCCGCGTTTGTGTTCTGCAGTCATCGCACGCTACAATGCCTCTTACTATGTGTCTTGCCATACCTGCGCGCATCATCTCGATAGACGGTCAGAATGCCGAGGCCGAAATCGAAGGCGTCAAGAGACGTATCGGCATCATGCTCACACCACAGGTGAAAGTGGGTGACTACGTCCTTCTCCACACCGGCTACTCCATAGGCATCGTGAACGCCACCGAGGCTGAAGAAACACTCCAGGTGTTCAGGGAACTGGCAGAAGTCAGTGAGATTCGTTGACGAGTACCACGACCCCGCGATTGCCAGCCATCTGGCCCGGTCGATAGGTCGGCTCTCCACAAAGCCCGTCCAATTCATGGAGTTCTGTGGTGGACACACGCACGCCATACTACGATATGGCATTCGCGACCTTCTCCCTCCGACGGTAACCATGCGATCCGGCCCCGGCTGCCCCGTCTGCGTCACATCCGCCCGTGACATAGATAGAGCGATAGCCATGTCACAGATACCGGGTGTGATACTCGCAACCTACGGGGACCTTGTGAGAGTTCCCGGCAGCATCACCTCCCTTGAACGTGCCAAGGCAACGGGCGCAGACGTGAGAGTCGTCTACTCCTCTATGGACGCGGTCGACCTCGCCGAGCGCAATCCTGACAGACAGGTGATTCTCGTTGGCATCGGATTCGAGACCACCGCACCCACCGTAGCCGCATCCATACTGCAGGCATCCGGCAGGGGGCTCACCAACTATCGCGTGCTCTCACTTCTGAAACTGACTCCACCGGTGATGCAGGCACTGCTCAGAAGCGGAGAGACCCATATCGACGGCATCGTGTGCCCGGGGCACGTCAGCGTGGTCATTGGAACTCTGCCATATGAAGAACTCCCTGTGAAGTACAATATCGGCTGCGTTGTGACCGGCTTTGAGCCGCTGGACATACTCAGAAGCGTGCAACTCCTGGTCGAGCAGGCGGAATCCAACACCCCGCACGTCGTGAACGCGTACTCCCGCGTCGTGGAAACCAACGGAAACCAGGTAGCACTGGCCATGATGGGCGAGGTATTTGAACCATGCACCGCGAACTGGCGCGGCATAGGCTCCATTCCGTCCAGCGGTCTGGCACTCAGACCTTCGTTCAGACAATACGATGCAGGGACAGCCTTCCCCATCGAGGTGGAGGAAGCACCCGAGCCTCCAGGCTGCCGGTGTGGCGACATACTGCGCGGTGCGGCGGTGCCGGCAGAGTGCCCGCTGTTCTCTCGAACGTGCACTCCGGAGCATCCAATCGGGCCATGCATGGTGTCGAACGAAGGCGCATGCGCCGCTCACTATCGCTACGCTGATACCGCATGACATGCCCACAGCATTCCACTACAGAAAAGGAGGCGCTTCACTATGGCTCAGATGCAGGATTACAGGGGTGACTTCAACCCGGAACTGAAACTCACGGATTTCTCTCCGGAATTCTCGGCTGAGTTGCTGCGCCTCTATGGCAAGCTCTACATCGGCATCGATGGGTTCTGGTACCTGGGCGTCAAGGAACATATCAACAACGCGATGGCACTGAAGGTCGACCTCTGGGCCTGGGACAAGGCCACACGATACGAATTGAAGCGACTGACTGCACTGGCAGGCATCGAAGGCAATGGCATCGATGCGCTCTTCAAACTGCTGCAGATAGTCCCGTGGATGCAGGTCACCGACCACAAGTTGGAGATGGAAAGCGACAAGCGCGGAACACTCACCGTGACACGGTGCAGCATTCTCGAGGCACTCGAACGAGAGGGAACGGGAAGAGAAAAGGAAATCTGCCATATCGTTGACGCAGCCATCTTCAAGAAATATGCTGAGTTCTTCAATCCCAACATCAAGATCACTCCGCTCTTCCTGGCGCCAAGAGAGGACAAGAGCGGACTCTGCTGCAAATGGGAGTTCACACTCGATTGAACGAAGACACACAAGACGTCGTACTGCTTGCCCACGGAAGCGGTGGCACGATGAGCCGCGACCTCGTGGAGCGAAGGTTGCTTCCGCGTATCTCAAACCCCATATTGTCGCGCCTCGATGACTCAGCCGTACTGAATGCAACAGGACGGCTTGCCTTCACCACGGACAGCTACATCGTTGACCCCATCTTCTTTCCCGGTGGCGACATCGGCAGGCTTGCCATCTGCGGAACGGTGAACGACCTCTCAATGGTTGGCGCCACTCCCATCGGACTGAGTCTGGCACTCATCATAGAAGAGGGACTGCCATTCCAAGTGCTGGACCGCATCATGGGGTCCGTGCAGAGCACATGCGCGGAGGCTGGCGTTGATGTCATCACGGGAGACACCAAAGTGGTCAATCGCGGCAAGGCTGACAAGCTGTTCATCAACACCGCAGGCGTAGGGACCATCTCTGGCTACATCAATATCTCCGGAAGCAACGCACGTCCCGGCGACAAGATATTACTGAACGGCGGCATCGCGGAGCATGGAATCGCCGTCATGACATCACGCGAAGGCCTCACGTTCTCCTCCACGATTCAGAGCGACTGTGCTCCACTGAACGGTATCGTCAAAGACCTTCTTGAGGCTGCCGGGTCATCAGTCCGTTCTCTCAGAGACCCCACCAGGGGAGGACTCGCGACCACACTCAACGAGATTGCCGCTCAGTCCGGGGTCAGCATCATGATCGAGGAGCGGGCGATACCGATAGACGACGGCGTGCGCGCTGCATGCGAGATGCTTGGGCTCGACCCTCTCTACGTCGCCAACGAGGGCAAGTTCATTGCAGTCGTCGCGCCGGAAGCCGCTGACGCCGCGCTGGCCGCGCTGAGACATCACCCCCTCGGCGCACGCGCCTGCATCATCGGCGAAGTCGTTGAAGGCACAAAGCGAAGAGTCACAATGCACACACGATTGGGACCAACCCGCCTGCTTTCGATGCTCACGGGCGAACTGCTGCCACGTATCTGCTAGACCGTTCTCTGTCCATACCATCCATGACGGCGCTGTCGCTCATACCACACAGATTGCGCGCTCGGATCACCTGCGGGAGAAGATTGCAGATCGAGGTGGACCGGCAGCTACGAGACCAGTCGACTGCCGTTCGAATAGGAGAGAAGCTCGGCCGGACTACCATGAGCCACGATCTTCCCCTTCTCCATGAAGTAGCTGTAGTCTGCGATATGGCTTACGGCCTTCACGTTCTGTTCAACCAGCAACGTAGTGATACCGTGCGCACGCAGTTCAAAGATGGCACTCATGACCTTGCGGACCAATATGGGCGCGAGCCTCAGAGAAGGGCAGTCGAGCAACAGCAACCGGGGGCCGGACATGAACGCCCGGCCAATCGCAAGCATCTGCTTCTCACCACCAGATAGCGTGCCGGCTGTCTGCTCCAGACGTTCCTCAAGCACAGGAAAGAGTTGAAACACCGTTGCCCTGGCAGATGAGATATCGGCGGCAGTCCTACCATGTCGGCGATATGCCCCGAGCGCGAGGTTGTCCGCAACGCTCATCGAAGGAAAGATGAGACGCTTCTCATCCACGTAGGAGATTCCCCACTCGACGAGCTTCTCCATGGACGTCCCGTTGACCACGTTTCCCTCGAAACGAATCTCGCCACCAGTCACGGGCAGCAGACCACATATAGCCTTCAATGCAGCACTCTTTCCCGCACCGTGGGGGCCGATAAGAGCCGCAATCTCTCCACGTCCAACATCGAAAGACATGCCGTCCAGAGCGCTGACCAGGCCATACTTTGCACGGACGTCAGTCAACTCGAGAATCATCTTGTCAGATTTCATCGCTCACCATTCACACGCTAGTCACCAAGATACGTGGAGATAACCTGTTCGTTTTCACGTATTGCGGCAGGAGTGCCTTCGGCGATCTTCTCACCATAGTGGAGAACGACGACACGGTCCGCGATGTCCATCACGACATCAGTGAGATGCTCCACCATCAGAATGGTCATCCCCCTGGAACGCAGCATCCGCAGCAGGGCGCTCAGTCTTTCAATCTCTTCAGTATCCAGCCCTCCGTATGGCTCATCCAGCAGCAACAATGTCGGCTTGCAGAGCAGAGCCCTCGCCAGCCCGACCAGCTTCTGTTCGCCCCATGAGAGCTCGGAAGGAAATTCGTGCAGCACTCCGGACAGGCCCACCTTCGCAAGCTGGTCCACCGCTACATGTCGAATCCTCCGCTCCTCGCTCACTGCACGGCTGAGCCGCAGACCTGTACCGACTAGCCCTCCGTCAGTCCAGACGTGCGCCCCCGTCATGACGTTATCCAGCACAGACATGTTCGAGAATAGCTGGATATCCTGAAACACCTGAGTGGATCCGAGTGCAGCTATCTGGTACGCCGGCATCGTGTCGATACGCCGGCCTTCAAGCCATATCTGACCGCCGGAAGGCTTCAGGAGGCCACTCGTCATGCGCAGCAGCGTGCTTTTCCCGGCCCCGTTGGGTCCAATGATGCACAGAATTTCGCCGCGCTCGACAGAGAAACTCACATCTTTCACTGCAAGCAGTTCTCCATACGAGACGGTGAGACCCCTGTATTCGAGCATCGGGCAGTGACCGTCGCCTGACATCGCCATGTCAGCCCGTGCCTCAGACCTTGCACTCATATCCGCCGCTCCTTCCGCCACCGCGACATGCGCGAAGGGAGGGAGTAGAGGCCCGCGGGCAGGAACAGCAGGCTGACGACCAGCACTACACCGTACGCCACAAGTTCATACGCTCCGGTCGGTCCGCCGAGCACGATGGGCGCCACCTCACGCAGAAACTCGGTCAATAGCACGATGAGGGCGGAGCCAACTATGGCGCCCCACGGACTGGAAACCCCGCCAACAATGACCATAATGGCCACAAGGACAGACATATTCACACTGAACGTACCGGGCTCTATCACGCTCGTGTGGTGGGCATATACGCCGCCGGCCATACCTGCAAAGAAGGCGGCAACGACGAATGCGAGCACCTTGTAATGCATCGGGTCGATTCCCAGCACCTGCCCTGTGTCCTCCGTGCCTCCGGCGAGAACATTGACAGACTTGAGTGCACGACCGACCCGTGATGAGGCTATGTTACTCGTGAGGACGAGAGCAACGAACGCCATGATCCACACGAGGTAATAGACGAATACCGTATAGGGCACCACCTTCGGATAGGACAGACGTGGAATCTGCACAAGACCGGTCGCACCACCCGTCAGACCGGACACGCTGATGACCAGGTAGTAGAAGATGAGATTCACCGTCAGCGTCACTCCAGCAACAATGATGCCCCGCAGCCTGAGGATGGCCCTACCTATCGGCACAGCCAGTAATCCGCTTGCCGCCGCAGCGAGAGGTATCGCCAGCCACGGAGACAGGCCCAGTCTCATACTCAACAGGGCTGAAATGTACGCACCGCTCCCGTAGAAGACGCCCTGTCCCAGGGACACCTGTCCCGCCAGACCCGTTATCAGCACGAGGCCCATCGCCACCGTTGCGTACAATCCGATGCTGATAAACACACTCTGCATATAGGGATTGCCGAACACAGGGAGCAGTACCATCACCGCGAGCAGCACGAGGGCCGGACGTGAAACGCGCGGCATGTTCCTCACCCTGGCAACACGCGCCCTGATGACATCAGCAGTCGCACTCATTCCAGACCACCCCGCGCGGGAAACAACCCTCTCGGACGCATGAGAAAGACGACGAGGAGGGCTCCAAGCGCGATCGCGTCATGGTAGCCCGTGGGCATCAGGCCGGCAGAGAGAGCCTCTGCGAACCCAACGAGCAGTCCTCCGACAATGACGCCCTCAACACGATGAAGACCACCGACGAAGGCCGCCAGCAACCCCTTGATGGTCAAAGGCACGCCGACGTTGTACGCGGTCATGGTCAGCGGAGTAATCGTCGCTCCGGCAATCGCGCCGAGACCCGCGGCCAGCACGAAGGAAAGCAAAGCCATTCGTTCAACGCTGATGCCGACTGAGCGCGCCCCGAGAGGCTCATCAGCACAAGCTCGCAGACCCTTACCGACCATCGTATGGCCGAAGAAGTAGTACAGACCAACAACCATGAGCACAGTCATTCCGACGACCCATGGCGCCTGTCCGAAGATAGTCGCTCCCCACAAATGTATGCTGGAACTGCCGAGGAAGTTGGTCAGGGAGCGGTATTCCCAGCCCCAGACAAGCAGGGTGATTCCTTCGATAGCGAAGGCAAAACCCACGGTCAAGAAAGCGAGAGTTGAACCCGAAGCGTTTCGCGCCGGTCGAATAACGAAGAGATAGAGCGCCGCCCCACTCACGACGGTGATGAAGACAGCGAGGATGATTGCCCCCGCGAGAGGCACGCCCATTGCGGTGAAGCTGACCGTCAACATCCCGCCAAGCATCACGAACTCACCCTGAGCAAGGTTCAGCACGCGGGTGACGCCATAGACCACAAACAGACCCAGCCCGAGTGCAGCATAGATGCACCCGAGCGTGAGTCCGCTTATCAGCGATTGAAGGACAGTAGTAGAATCCACTCAAAGGTTCCGTTCAGCTAGTCGTCGTAATGTGTCCTGAGAAGAACCTTCTCGCCATCTTTGAAAGTGACAAGTACCTCCTTGGGAACGACCCTTCCGTAGTGGTCGTCAGGTGACATGGTGTAGGTCCCGATAATGACGCTCAGATTCTCCGTCTGTTCGTAGGCATCTCTCAGTTGGCTTCGCGCCTTCGCGATGTCGCTGAGGTCGGGGTCGGCACGCTCCAACCCATCGGCGATGAACGTTATGAACGACCACCCGATTGCCTCATAGATTCCGGGGATGCGTCCATACTCAGCAGAGAAATCCTCTTCAAACTGCTGACACATTGCCTTGTCAGTGTCGCTATCGGACAACTGCGGCCAGATTGTAGGTTTGTTGTCGAGGAACCCTGGTGAAGGCTCCATCTCGTAGGCCTCAGAGAACGATTCGTAGTATCGGAGAGATGACTGTGCGGGAGTGGTCGCTATCGGAATCATAATTCCCATCTCGCGCGCCTGCTTGATAGCAAGTGCTCCTGCAGGGCCACTGCCCCAAATGAGCATGGATTCGGCGCCGGACGACCTGATGTTTGCGAGTTGGGGAGTCATGTCCGTGGCGCCAGGGTCGAACTGCTGCATCTCCACGACTTCCATACCCATAGTCGGTGCAACCTGCCCCAGGTAGTACTCGCCACCCTCGCCATAGCCGCTGTTCTCAATCATGGCGGCAACAGTTGTCGCGCCCATGTCATCCCTCAGGTACTTGAGTGGCAGTGGAATATAGTCAGCTTCGCAGGAAGAGGGCTTGAAGGTCCAGGCACCAAGCTGGTCCATGATGAGTCCCGTGCCCGAAATGATTAGGCCGGGCGTCTCGTTGTCGTTCAATATCGGAATTGCACCATGAGACAGGGCTGTCGCAGTGGCCGATGCCAACGTTATGACTTGCTCTACCTCAATCAGCTTCTGTGCGCCGAGCGCGGTATCCGTTGCCGTGCCTTTGTCATCAATGAGGACGAGTTCGATGTCCTTCCCGTTGATACCGCCAGCCTCGTTAATCTGCTTGACTCTCAGCTGCGCCCCCTCCAGCGATGCCAATCCGAGCGCCGCATAGGGTCCGGTCTGGGACGCCAGATACCCAACTTTGTACGTATTCGCACTGCCGCCTGCACAACCAATCGTGCCGACCGCCAGCAGCGTCAGACAGCAGAACACCAATCCCAGTTTCCGCATAGTAGTCCTCCGTATTCTCCTTCCAGATTCCGAAAGTTGCTCAAGGACGGGTGCCATGTCGCCCGTAACAAACGTCTACTGCTCCACATCCGGGCGTGAATCGTGAAGCAGAAAAGACGGTCCTACACCTTGTAGAAGCCGAAGGTCACAAAGCCAAGGCCATTCTGAATGGCGGTCACTGCCCGACCATGGGAGATGACCAGTTCGTCGACGTCGACTTTGTCCTCAAGAAGGTGCTTGAGATACTGCGCGTCCTCTTCGGCCCCGATGTGAACGATTGCCCCCGAGAGGGACCCTTCTCCTATCCTGTCAGTCGCAATAGTGACCATCTTATTGATGAGCTGTCTCTTGGCACGCGCTCGCGCCACAAGATTGACAGTACCGTCGGTTGAGTGGTCCACCTCAATCATCGCCTTGAACCCGGTAGCGCTTTGCTCTTCTGATTCAGCCCACGCCTTGGCCTTGAAGATGCGTCCACCCTTGTCGCGAAAGAAGAGTGTCTCGAAGCAATACAGCGAACAGATCGCATCGCGCACTTCGTAGGCCTTCTTCACCACTTCGTCGAAGCCCACACCATCCATAGCCAGTCTTGCGGCCTTCATCGCAATGGGCATCTCCCCTGCCTCGACGGTCAGCGTATCCACGGGCTCGATTCGCAGACCAGGGTGTTTCTCCATGCACATTTTGCTTGCCTCAACTGCAGACTCGTAGGTCTTGGTGAACCTGGAAGTCATGTGAAATGAGACTATGGACTCCGCACTCTCCGCAGCCTTCTCATACGCGACGAGGAACTCGCCTATCGAGGTTGCTGAGGTAGTCGGTAGATCGCCCTTCTGTGCGAGCCTCTTGAGCAACCAGTCCATGTCGACTTCCGTCTCCGGATAGTCCTTGCCATCGATGATTGCATGGAGTGGAACAACCCCTATGTCGAACTTATCGACAATATCCTGAGGCACTGCCGCAGGTGCATCCACTATGACAGCCACCGGTCTCTTCATGTGTTCAGACTCCCTTCGACGTATAGAGTGACAGGCATGATACCTCGGTTCACGATATATCGCAACGTGATATATGGTCGCTGACCACCATCACTTTGTCAAGAGCCTTCAGTCCGAAACAACCCGCGAACAACCGACGCAGTGTTGCTCAGAACGCGCCACACGTTCAGGTCCTATGTACACGACGTGTGGAACTGAACATGCTAAAATGCCTCCCTGCTATGCAACGCGCGACAGGAGCACAACACATGAATAGAACCATGGCTCGTACGTTTGCCCTTCTCCTCGCGACTCTGGTCGGCTCGATGCAGATGGTGGGCTGTAGCGGGGAAGTCAGTTTCACCACTGCCAACCTCAGCGAAGCAATGCTCGCGGAAGGTATTGACAGCGAAGGCAAGCCCATCGGGGTAACCAACGTCTTTGAGATTGACACGCCGGAGATATTCTGTTCGGCGAAACTCTCCAACGCCCCTGATGACACGGAAATCCTCTCAGAGTGGTACTACGTCAGCGGCGAGCTTGAGGACGTCGAAAACCTGCTCATCGATTCCGTGCCATTCACTGCTGACGGCAGTCAATATCTGCAATTCTCTCTGACCATTCCGGACAACGGGTGGCCCAGGGGCAGCTATAAGCTGGTGCTCTACATAGACGGCAAGGAAGAGGTCACGCTTCCATTCACTGTCGGCAGCGCAGACAACCCGTTTGCCGCAACAGGCAGCTCAGCAACACTCACGGAACCAGTCATGGCACTCGGCGTCGACGCTGAGGCCAGGCCGGTGAACCCGACCACGACATTCGCAGTCGACACACCGGAGATATACTGCTCGGTCAAACTCAACGATGCCCCCGCAGGCACTCAGATACTCTCGGAATGGTATTATGTCAAGGGTGAAGTGGCCGATGTCACGAACCTGCTGATTGACTCTGTTCCGCTCACGGCTGACGGCACCCTGTACCTGAAGTTCTGGTTGCAGAAGCCGGACAATGGCTGGCCAAAGGGCGAGTACAGACTGGATTTCTATCTCAATGGCACAGCAGCCTTGTCCGTCCCGTTTTCGGTTGGAGACGCCACCAACCCGTTCGTTCCAGCATCCCCTGCCACCCCAATCAGCGAGGCAACCATGGCGCGAGGCGTCAACGCCGATGGCACTCCTGAGAATATCACCTCAACCTTCGATGTCAACACGCCGGAAATCTATACCTCCATGTGGGTTGAGGGGCCGCCTGCGGGCACGCAACTCGGCGCGGAGTGGTACTACATCAGCGGAGAGGTTGAGGGACTGACGGACTACCTCATGGACTCTGTCGAAATCGAGATAGAGGAAGCCAATTACTACTACTTCTACTATCCGCGACCAGACGGCGGATGGCCAAGGGGGAATTACGCGATTGTGTTGTACCTGGACGGCGTACAGCAGACCTCACTACCGTTCACGGTCTCCTAGATTTGAAGCATGCTTAGCCGGGGAGGGGTGCACACACAGTCCGCTCCTCCCCGATTCTATCTGTCACGTACGACGCAGAAGCCTCATCAGCAGGGCAAGACTCAACCTTGAGATACGGAGTCTCGATGCTGCATACTTCTCTGACGCAACCAGGTTTCCTGGAAGTCGCGGCACCGGAGCACGCGCTAACACCTCGTAGAGCGGCATCATGACTCCCGTCCGCGCACGAACGGCACACGCTGCGTCACCCTGAACATCTGTAGTCGGGAGGTACTCTCGCTCCAATGAGGATTCAGAACCTAGAGGCCCTCACATCACACGGCAATACGACCGGCAGGGCAGCCCTGCTGCAGATTGTGGAAGCCGGGCTCCAGGCCGCCGACCCCTACTGGAACACGCGCGCACTCGTCCGTATTGAGGATGGCGTACTCATAGTCGGCGGAAAGCAGTTCGAACCCGAAGGGAACCCCACCTCCGGCGACGAGCGAATCGACCTCTCCACAATTGACCGCGTCTTTGTCTTCGGCGCGGGCAAGGGTATCCAACGAGTGGCGAAAGCCATAGAAGATGCGCTGGGCGACAGGCTCACCGACGGCCACGTCATAGACAAGAAAGGGCATCCCGTCATCCTGGAGCGCATCGGCGTCACGATGGGAGGCCATCCGGTGCCGGACGAAGGCTGCGTGCGTGGCTGCGAACACATCATGGAAATGGCGCGGGACCTGACCAACCGAGACCTCGTCTTCACGTGCGTCGGCAACGGCGTCTCATCCATACTCACAATGCCTGTTCCCGGAGTGTCACTTCAAGACGTGAAAGACACCACGCGCATCATGCAGATAGAGAAGGGTGCGCCCACACAGGACCTGAATCCCGTCCGCAACCACCTCGACATGATGAAGGGCGGCAGGATATCCAGGCTCATACAGCCCGCGAGGGCGATTCACGTCATCTCCATCGACCCCGGCAGCTACCATGAACTGATGTACGAGAACTTCTGGCTTCACACGTTGCCGGACGCAACCAGTTGGGAGTTGGCGATAGACAATCTGAAGCGATGGGGAGCGTGGGACGAAGTACCCGCAAGCGTGCGAGAGTTCCTCTCCAGGGCCGACCCTGCGTACGACACTGTCAAGACGGACGAATTCGAGCGGATGCGTTTCCGCGTGTTTGGTGTCATGCCCGGCCCCCGACAGACCGCCAAGCTACCGGCAGCGATGAAGAAGGCCGAGGAACTCGGATTCAAGGCCTATCTACTCGCGGAGGAAGTGGGAGCCATCGAAGCGAGTCAGGCAGGCTTCTACCTTGCGGAGATATCCCGCACCGTCGAACTGCGCGGACAGCCGTTCGAGCCACCCTGTGCCCTCTTCACAAGTGGAGAGCTGGTGGTAACGGTCGGCAAGTCAACGGGAATCGGCGGAAGAAACCAGGAATTCGCCGTGGCAGCCGCCACAAGGATTGCCGGCAGTCCCAACATCGTCATGGCTTCAGTGGACACCGACGGTACAGACGGACCGGGGGCGCAGTTCACCACAGGAGTGGATGAAATGCCCTGCCTCGCCGGCGGCATCGTCGATGGTTTCACGCTGCAGGAAGCCACAGAATCAGGCGTGGACCTTCGCGCCACACTCACCACGCACGACACCAGCACTGCACTATGGAGTATCGGAAGCGGCATAATAGCCGAACCAAACATCAGTTTGAACGACCTGACCGTATCTCTCATACTACACCGACGCGAACGAACACAGAGAAATGAGGCGCACCAATGAACGATGGTTCCATCATCACATCAGTCACGGCACTGCAAGCCTGGAGCTGGCGAGGACACCCTGCGATAGAGGCACGAGTCACGACCAGGAACGGAGCGATTGGCGTCGCACAGGTGCAAGCCGGAACGTCTGTAGGACAATATGAGGTCCACTTCATACACGATGGAGGACCACGATGGGGTGGACTCGGCGTCCAGAAGGCTGTCGAAATCGTCAAGAACACCGTCGCCCCAGCCCTCACCGGTATGCACGCAACGAGGCAACGAGATGTGGACTACCGGATGATTGAACTTGACGGTACACCGAACAAGTCGAAGCTCGGCGGCAATGTTATCGCCGCCGTCTCCGCAGCAGTCCTCAAGGCTGCCGCAGCCAGCACTGCACTACCGCTCTATCAGTACATAGGAGGTCCAAACGCCTGCATCATGCCCACTCCCGGCGTGCTGGCCATACTGGGCCCCAAACGCTATGGCGGCGGTGAACGCGGCGGAGAGAAGCCAACCTACTCGTTCTACTGCCACGGCTTTGACACATTCTTCGACGCCTCCCAAGCATGCTGGCAGGTCCGCAACGCTTTCAGACAGGTACTGCAGGAGAAGCTCGGCCTCAATACGTTCCGCATCGACCGTCTCTTCATCGACCAGGAACACATCGTCGAACACGACGAAGAACTCTGGGCGCTCATGAAGGAGGCCATAGGCCGCTCAGGCAATGAGGGCAGGATAGGGATACAGGTCGATTGCGCCGCCGGCTGTTACTACGACAAAGAGACGGGGCTCTACAAGGGTCTCTATTCCCGCGAAGACAAGACACGTGCCGACATGATTGCGCTCTATCGCTACATGGTCACAAACTACCCGTTCGTGATTCTCGAGGATCCGCTCGATGAGGACGACTACGAGGGCCATGCCATCCTGACGAGGGAACTCGGCATCCAGATTGTGGGAGATGACCTCTTCACGACAATGCCGTCCAGGGTCCAGAGGGGCATCGACCTTGGCGCGGCGAACTGCGTCCTTCTCAAGGTCAACCAGGTAGGCAGCATCACCGAGGCATTCGACATGGTAGACCTCGCCTATCGCAACGGCTACGCCGTGATGCCATGCAGTAGTCGCGGGGAAGGTGCCGACATCGCCGATTATGCCGTCGGGCTTGGTTCCGGCCACATGCGCGAGGGCGGACTGGACGACGCTACTACACGTCTACTCGAGATTGAGGCTGAGCTTGGGAGCAGGGCGCGCTTCCTCGGAAAGAAGGGCTTCAAACCCTAGCCTTTCACAGTACAATTCCCAACCCGCAGATAGCGAGGGCCGACTGTCGTCGGCCCTCGCTTTTATCACTCGAACGCACAAGTAGACCAGGCGTGGTCGCATTCGCGGACATCACAAGCGCAAATGCGCTATCATACGGTGGTCTGTCATGGCCGAAGCTGCACCCACAACATCCACATAGCGTCTCGGCATTCGGGATACTTCATCCATGAACATCATCGAAGTTGAAGAGCTATCGCGAGATTTCGGGCAGCTAAAGGCCGTTGAATCAGTCTCGTTCGACATACCCCAGGGCGAACTCTTCGCATTCCTCGGCCCCAACGGTGCAGGCAAGACAACCACCATCAACATGCTGTGCACGTTGCTCAAGCCTACGGGCGGCCATGCGACCGTCAACGGTTACGACGTTGCAACCCAGCGCAAAGAGGTCCGCAACTCCATCGGGTTGGTCTTTCAGGACCCCACGCTTGATGATTACCTGACTGCAGAGCAGAACCTGAGGTTTCACGCTTATGCGTATCGTGTTCCGCGCCATGAGACGGAGAAGCGTATCGAAGAATTGATGACACTCGTTGAGTTGTCTGACCGACGGAAGAGCAGGGTTCGCACGTTCTCAGGCGGCATGAAGCGCAGGCTGGAGATTGCGCGCGGGCTGCTCCACAATCCCCGTGTTCTCTTTCTGGACGAGCCCACACTTGGCCTCGACCCACAGACGCGACGCCACATCTGGGACCACATCCTGCATCTGCGACAACAGCACGGACTGACGATCTTCCTTACCACGCACTATATGGACGAGGCAGAGGTTGCTGACCGCATCGGCATCATCGACCACGGTCACCTCATTGCTCTGGACACGCCGGACCGACTGAAGGACGGACTGGGTGGCGATGTCGTCACTCTGCGGGCACAGGACACCTTTGCGGCGGCGGCGGAACTTGCGGAGAAGTACGGAGTGGAACCCGTGATTGAAGATGGCTCTATCTCATTCAGCGTCCCTCAGGGCGAGAAGTTCCTCCCACGGCTCTGTGGCAGCTTTGAGAGTCCGCTCATCTCTGTCGGAGTGCACAGGCCAACGTTGGATGATGTCTTTCTGAAGATGACCGGACGCGCTATTCGCGACCAGGAAGCGGACCCGATGGCCGCGACACGGATGATGATGAATCACAGGAGAGGCCACTGATGTCCGATATCCTGCTTGGCACCTGGGTCATCGCCTACCGCGAGCTACTGCGTTTTGTACAGGAACGCTCGCGACTGCTGTCGTCCTTCGCCATGCCGCTGTTGTTCCTGGTCATATTTGGCGCCGGTTTCAACCGCACCATAGGAGTCATGGCACCCGGCGTCGATTTCGTGCAGTTCATCTATCCCGGCATCATCGCCATGACGGTCCTCATGAACTCCGTTATGTCAGGACTATCCGTCGTGTGGGACAGGGAATTCGGATTTCTGAAGGAGATACTCGTCGCACCAATGGGCCGCACGGGAATCGTGCTCGGCAAGGCAGTCGGCAGTGCTACTGTTGCAGTCATGCAGGGCGGAGTGATGCTCCTCTTCGCACCGCTGCTGGGCGTCAAAGTGACACCGCTCATGGTCATTCAGCTCGTTCCTGTGCTCATCATTATCTCGGTGTCCCTTTCGGGTCTCGGAGTCCTGGTCGCATCACGCATGCGCTCACAGCAGGGATTCCAGCTCATCGTACAGCTCATGATCATGCCACTCATATTCCTTTCCGGCGTCTTCTTCCCCGTCAATAATGTTCCAGGCTGGCTTGCCACGTTCTCCAAGGCAAACCCTCTCACCTACGGAGTGGATGCCATCCGTCAACTCTTCCTCGAGGGAAGCAGCGACATGACGAGGGTGACCGTTTTCAGTCATACGATGACGGTACTGGAGGACATAGCCATTGTTGCCTGCTTCGGCACGGTACTTCTTCTGCTCGCCGCATGGTCGTTTGGCAAGCAGGAATAGCACGCAGGCATTCATTCCGCATCTCGGTGAACCAAGTTCGTCTCCTCCCATACTCTTCTCTCTACAGAAAGAAACAAGGCACTTGAGAGTGCGCCACCACCATAAACCTCTTGACACCCGAGATTGCCGGAGCTATTGTCAAACTGGGTAAGGGAGAAGCGTGATTGGGGCCCGCGAATGCGGCGAGGCGGGAACGTTGAAGGAGTGGATGTCCTCCGTCTCCTCCGAATCGTTCACACGCCAGACAACCACGACAGTCACCGCTACGCCCCACATTCATGCATCGCCATACATTGGGAGTTGTTGTCAGTCAGCGCAATAGAGAGCCCTGAGGAGCACCGCGCTTCTCGCGTTGGAACAACAAAGTGGAGGTGAGTAGATGAGAGTCAAGGCAACGCACACTGTAATACTGGTCATGTCCATGCTCCTGATTTTCGGTCTGGTGATGCCAGGTTGTGCACCAGGTCAGGCTGAATACCCGAACAAAGCCATCACGCTCGTGTGCCCCTGGGGTGCAGGTGGCGGCACAGACAGAATCTCGCGATACCTGGGTGACAGTCTGAGCGCAGAACTGGGGCAGCCGGTCGCCGTAATCAACAAGACAGGCGGCGACGGTGCCGTAGGCCACGGCGCGGGCGCCCTCGCGGAGCCCGATGGTTACACAATCTGCATCTCAACGTGGGAACTCAGCATCCTCGAACATATGGGATGGTCCGATATCTCATATAAGGACGTCAGAGGAGTCGCACTCATCAATAAGGACGCTGCGGGACTATTGGTACACCCCGACGATGCCGCGGCAAATGGATGGGAGGACGCCTCCGACTGGATTGAGTACGTGAAGAAGAACCCGGGACTGCAGGTATCCGGCACTGGCACGGGCGGAGTATGGCACGTGGCACTCCTCGGCATGTTGGCAGAGGCTGGAGTCGGGCCAGAAGAGGTTGAATGGCTGCCCAGCACCGGTGCAGCGGAAGGCATTACCTGGCTGCTCGGAAAGCACATCAATGCAGTAACCTGCAGCATCGTGGAGGCGGGCCCACAAATCGAGGCGGGCACATTGATTCCTCTCGCAACGATGAGTGCTGAGAGAATGCCACGCTTCCCCGAGATTCCAACCCTCCATGAGGCGGGCATTGACTGGGAATTGGGTGCATGGAGAGGTATCACGGTACCCAAGGACACGCCCGACGACGTGGTACAGACTCTGCACGATGCAATCAAGAAGATCCTGGACAGCAAGGATTGGCAGGATTGGATGAGCGGACAGGGTTTCGGCCAGCTCTATCTGTCATCGGCGGATTTCGACACGTTCATGGCCGAGGACTACGATGCGGCGCAGCGACTGCTGAAGGCAGGCGGTCTCATCCAATAGGTCTCGAACTACATTCTTGTCACAACAACTAGACTGGTGACAGGCAGGGTGGGACCTGTGAATGCAGGCTCCACCCTGCCGGTATTCACATCATCCGGCGGACAGGAGGACCGGTGAACAGTTGGAAGACAGACATCGTCACAGGAACCGGAGTCATCATCTTCGCTGGATTTGTGCTGATTTCCTCGCTGAGTTTCCCTCCACCACGAGACACGGATTTCGGTCCTGCACTCTTCCCAAGGGTCGTCGCAGCGATACTGCTCATTCTCGGGATACTCGTACTGCTTCAGGTCCGAAGACACAGAATGAGGGCAAAGTCCGACACTGGCGAAACGACGGAGGTAGAACTCCCTACCACGTCCGCCGGGATGCGCAATGTGGCAGTGACTCTTGTCACCATCGTCGTCTACATTGCAGTCGTAGACAGAGTCGGATTCATCCCAACGACACTGGTGTTCCTGTTCGTTCTCACGAAGGCATACGGACTGAGCACGTTTCGAAGCGTGCTCTCATCATGTTTCATTACCACATTCGTGTATGTCTTGTTCTCAATGCTACTGCGAGTGGTGCTTCCCTGATGACGGCACAACCTTATACAGGAGTGAATGAACATGATTGTTGACGTCATCGCGTCGATTGCACACGTGGACGTCCTTCTGCCGTGGATGCTGGGCATGATGCTGGGAGTCTTCGTCGGAGCCATCCCGGGACTGACTGCCACGATGGCCACTGCCATCCTCGTGCCCATCACGTTCTACCTGCCTCCAATGGGTGGACTCTCCATGATCCTGGGGTGCGCCTGCGTGGCCATCTTCGCCGGCGACATACCCGCCACCTACCTTCGGGTTCCCGGTACTCCGTCCTCAGGCGCGGCCGTGCTCGATGGCTATGAAATGACGAAACAGGGAAAGGCATCACTGGCGCTGAGCCTGGACGTGGTCTGTTCCTCTCTAGGAGGGCTGGTCGGCTTCACGCTACTGATAATTGGCGCGACGGCGCTGGCAGCCGTGGCCCTCAAGTTCTCGTTCTACGAATTCCTCTGGGTTTCAACTTTCGGTCTGGCTACGTGCGTAGTCATATCCAAAGGTACGATGGTCAAGGGAGCCATTTCAGTCGCCCTGGGACTCTTCGTTTCGACCATCGGCATGGACATCGTCACCGGCTATCCACGGTTCACCTTTGGCAACGTCAACCTGCTGAGTGGAGTGAGCTTCATACCTGCGATGATTGGTCTCTTTGGCATACCAGTTGTGCTGCGCACCATCATGACGCCGAGACACCTCGACCTGCCGGGAATTCAGGAGAAGAAGCACTTCTCGCTTACCGACGTGCTGCCAAAGATATATAAGAACCGCAGCCTCGTCGTGCGCTCGTCCATCATGGGAACATTCATAGGCAGCCTGCCCGGCGCAGGCGCGGATATTGCCGCGTGGGTGGCCTACGGCATGGCAAAGAGAGATTCCAAAGAACCGGAGAAATACGGCACAGGCATTGAGGAAGGCGTCATCGCACCAACCAGTGCGAACAATGCCGGCGTGGCGGGCGCATGGATTCCCGCCCTGGCGCTCGGCATACCGGGCGACTCAATTACGGCAATTATCCTCGGAGCATCGATGATTTATGGACTGCGACCGGGCCCCCTGATGTTCGTGGGAGCAAGCGGAGAACTGGTTCGGGGCCTGTTCGCCATTGGCATCCTTACGCAGCTTGCGCTGATTCCCGTAGGCCTGTTGGCCATCAAAGCCTTCGGCAAGGTATTCAAACTGCCCAACAGCATCATCATGCCGATGATTCTGCTGTTCTGCATAGTCGGCTCCTATGCACTGAATTTCAGCATGTTTGACGTTGGCGCGATGTTCATCTTCGGTCTCCTTGGCTTCTATATGGAACGCAACGGCATACCACTCCCTCCACTTGTCCTCGCAATCATCCTGGGACCGTTGATAGAGAGGAACCTGCGGCTGGGCCTGATGCAGACTGGCGGCAATCTCCTGCCCTTCTTCACGAGGCCGATATCCGCAGTCGTGCTGGCAGGGATTCTTCTCTTTCTGTTCTGGCACAAGATATCGCCTCTCTTCGGCAAGTTACGGCGCAACGACAGCAGCGCACCGTGACTCCCTGCGCGGCTCTCACGTCACTGTCAAATACGCGCGTGCCCTGCGTCTGTACACGCACGGAGGCTACTGCATTGTCAGCCCTGCACACAAGCAAAGAGACCCGCTCCAAATTCGTGTGGGCGTCTCACGACACCCCCACCACTGTACTGTCAACCTGATACCATTGCATGAGCGACGGTGGAGAGCAGGACACTACGATGAACACACTATTCGAATCAGAAACGCGGACAGCGACCCTTGAAGAGCACGTGCCATACTGGCACGAGACCTATGACGTTGTCGTCATCGGCGCAGGGTTCGCGGGACTCACTGCGGCTATCGAGGCGCACAACGCCGGTGCGTCAGTCGTCGTTATCGAGAAGATGAAGGCTCCCGGAGGGAACTCCATCATCAGTGACGGCGGGATTGCCGCGGCGGGAACCTCCATGCAGGAGAAGGCCGGCATTGCTGACTCCGCCGAACTCATGTATTCCGACATGCTCAAAGCAGGCATGGGCCTCAACCACCCTGCACTCGTGCGTGAGGTTGCGACGCATTCAACCGAGGCATTCCTGTGGTCGAGAGACTACCTTGGTGTGCCCTACATGGACAGGATAGACCAGTTCGGTGGACACACAGTACCCCGATGTTACACGGCCGAAAACGTATCCGGCTCGACCATTATCCGGTGCCAGGTGGCCAAACTGCGTGAACTAGACGTGGAAATGAGAACGCAAACGATGCTGAAAGGTCTCATTCGCGATGCCAGCGGCACGGTCTGCGGAGTCGCAGTACGTGACGGATACAACCACAAATCACCTCATAGCGGCACTGACCGCTTCATCAAGGCCACACGAGGGGTCATCCTCGCGACAGGCGGTTTCGGAGCCGATGTGAGCTTCAGAACAGCTCAGGACCCCAGGCTATCAGAAGAAATCGACACGACGAACACGCCATTTGCGACTGCAGAGGCCCTCATCGAAGCCCTGCGAATTCAGGCCATGCCCGTCCATCTATCACATATCCAGCTTGGCCCATGGGCGTCTCCCGATGAGAAGGGCTTTGGGGACGGGCCGCGTTTCGCCGACTACATCGTATTCCAGTACGGACTGATAGTGTCTCCCACAACAAGCGCCCGGATTGTGAACGAACTGGCAGACCGCAAAACGGTGGCGGACGCGATTCTTGAAGTCGGCAGGCCGTGTATCGGTATTGCGGATTCAAAAGCAGTGGAGCAGTCCGGATGGTCCATTGACCGTGGCATTGAGAAGGGAGTGGTCAAGGTGTTCAGCAGTCTCTCCGAACTGGGCTCGCACTATGGACTCGACAATGCGGCCCTCGCATCCACCGTTGAGCGGTTCAACGGTTTCGTCGAGGCAAAGGCCGACGCCGAGTTCGGCAAGCCGATTATCTCCGAGGCAGGCCCTCTCACCAATCCCCCGTTCTTCGCGATGCGTTTGTGGCCGAAAGTGCATCACACGATGGGTGGCGTTCAAATCAACGCCAGTGCACAGGTCATAGACCTGAAGGGGTACCCTACTGGCGGGTTGTATGCTGCCGGGGAGGCAACGGGTGGAGTCCATGGCGCCTGTCGACTGGGCAGTTGCGCCATCACTGACTGTCTCGTCTTCGGCAGGATTGCAGGCCGCAGCGCTGCAACCGAGAAGCCGTGATGCTCGGGCAGAAGGGCGCTCGCAAAGCGGAGTGTCCCGCAGGAAGTACGAGCGTCCATCCACGAACGCCAGTCAGAGACTTTCATCAGTCGGCAGTGCTATGCTCCACACGATGAAGACACGCGCCATCTGCCTGACTGCGGCGCTGCTGTTGACCGCGCTCGGACTCACGGCAGGATGTGATCCCGGCCGCGGCAGCATCCAGGGCATCATGATGGAGGAAGATGGCACGCCCATCGCCAATGGGATAGTCCGTGCAGAAACAGGCGGGTATCCCGCCCTGCTGCTGAGAGCGGACAGAGACGGATGCTACAATCTCACGAACATCTACGCCGGCGAGTGGCAAGTGGAGTTCTTCAACGAGGGCGGACTGCAAGTCGGACTTGAGACCTGCGCGGTGCGTGCCGGTGAGACCGCCACGCTGGACTTCACCATAGGGGAACACCCCCTGCCGGACGGATTCATCCAATCCCGACTGCTAGACGTCCCAGCGAGTTGACGCACACCTCCCTGTAGCCGGATGCCGACCGCGGAACAGGCGCAGCAGAACCTGTCACTCCATCCGTACGCCGTCGCATGGGCGGCGTTCAAATCAACGCCAGTGCGCAGGTCATAGACCTGAAGGGGTACCCTATTGGCGGGTTGTATGCTGCAGGAGAGGCAACGGGTGGAGTCCATGGCGCCTGTCGACTGGGCAGTTGCGCCATCACGGACTGCCTGGTCTTTGGCCGCATCGCCGGCCGCAGCGCTGCCACAGGAAGGCCATAGCGCGAAGAACCGCCGCACTTACGCCCGCAGGACAATCCGCTGAGGGCTCACTTCCTCGACCAGCAGGTTAATACCGTCTATCCGTATCTCGCTTTGTTCCTTGGGAAAGAACAGGTTCCAGGCATACCCCCGATAGAAGAACTCCCACTTTCGCTGCACAATGGAGTACACCTTCTCGGAAGGCATTCCTGCGTAGACGATGCGGTCTTTGCCCATTCCCAGGTGATAGCCGTCACCTATCGTTAGAACAACCGTGCTCTCCACGCACACCTCCTGTCGCAACAACCCGCGCTATCCGTCATAGATACAGGAAGCGAATACGTTCGCGCAAGTCCCAATGAGTGTCAGTACTGTTTCTTGCTGGCACACATGCTATAGTCCTTACTTGGCGACAATCCCCCATCGGCATGGAGGACACTCATGACGGAGCAGAATGTGAAATATCCACCACACAAGGTTGGCTTCATCACGCCACCCGCATGGTTCGACATTTCCCCAACCGAGTTTCTGAGCATCGCTCCCGCAAACACGCTCGTGATGCAGACCACAATGAGGCCGCCCAAATTTAACTACAGTGTGGAGCAGATAGCCGCAGCAGTGCCGGAGTTGCTGTTGTGTGCCCGCTCGTTGGCGGCTGCAGATGCTGACGTTGTGGCCCAGCTCGGGTACCCGTTCTCGCTGGTACACGGATGGCAGGGAGCGCAAGCGGTTCAGCAGCAGATTCAGGACAGCGTGGGAAAGCCATTCGTCATGATGGGCGTTGAGATGGTCCACGCATTGCGGCACTTGGGCTGTGGCTCCGTCGCGGTCGCATCGACGTACTACTCTCACCACATGGAAACGGTGCTCTCCACCTATCTTGTCGAGGCAGGAGTCAACGTCGCACGCTGCGCGAACTGGCAATCGCAGGGAATGGTAGAAGAATCAGACACGGGTGTCTTCGTTGGTACAGGCGAACTTGACCCGATGGGGTGGGAGACTCCCGCGTGGGCAGTAGAGAAGGCGGTCCGATTGGTATCGCAGAGCAGCCCTGAGGCAGACTTCATACTCGTCACAGGTGGCGGCATGCGACTACTGCACCTCGCGGGGAAGCTTGAGGCTGAGACAGGAAAGACGATAGTTGCCGGTGACCTCGCGCCCTATTGGGGCATTCTCAGAAGACTGGGCATAAGGCAGGGCGTCACAGGTCACGGAAAGTTGTTGACCAGTCTACCGTAGTTGCTTCTTCACGGGTTCCTGAATCGTGTTTCTGATTCTCGCACCTGTGAAGCCAGCCTTCTTCCAAGGTCTTCTGCCTGCTCAAGCACCTGCGGATACTCCCTTACTTTCCCCTTGTGAAAGATGCCGAGTACCGGCAACTCGCCGATTATGTCATAACCCAGGGCCAGGACGGAACGGCGCATAGTCTCCAGAGTCAGCTCCATCCCTCCATCTTCGCGAGTAGATTGCTCACCGACAACAGCGATTACCGCTTTGCGACCCTGATTCTCCAGTTGGCTGTGCCAGTGTCCGGGACGTGCATCGTCGAAGTGGTAGAACGAATACAGCCGGTCTATGAATGCCTTCATGAGGGCAGTCATGTTATAGCTGTATATGGGCGATACCAATACCATCCCACCGGCTTCACGAATCTTCGGGTATATGAGCTGCATTCCATCCTGCAGCCCCGTGCATCGTCTGTCCTTGCGACAGCGCTCGCAGCCGATGCACGGCTGGAACTGGTAGTCTCGAAGCCGGACTTCCTCGGAGGCAAGGCCTTCATCCCTTACCCCCTTGAGCATCCGCTCAAGCAGGATATCCGAATTGCCATTCTGGCGGGGGCTGCCACCTATGCCCAGCACCTTGCTCATAGTAATCCTCGCTCTCAGAATACACGGTGAAGCCACTTCACAACCATGTCCGTTTCCCGACACCGGGGGCCAGACTGTCTCATCCCCGGAGGCTGATGGTCCGGCCCTGCACCGGAAAGAACAGAGACGACACGGCATGCAAAGAGGCGATTGCCGGCGGGAGAAGTAGCCGGCTCGCCCTGCCTAGTTACCTCTCGCCAAGACCTTCGCGTATCTCAGGGCGACAAACAGAAGCAAGAACAGGCTCACCGCATAGAAGACCGCGAAATATGTGTGAATCGGCACGTTCCACGCCATGAAGAATTGCGTCGTTCCTGAATCGGCGACGCCGGTCATCACCTCATCTTCCGCCATTCCGAAGCCCGATACAAAGAAGGCGATGCTCACCCAGAGAGTCGATAATCCCGCTATCGCTGCGATGATTCTATCTCTCCTGAGTAGAAAGGCCAATGCGGTCCAGGCGATTCCTGAAGCCAGCGCCATGTAGAAGAAGGAGTCATACAGGGTCTGTGGACTATTGGCGGCGCGGAATACTGTGTACGTCTCGTGAAACAGGTCCACATTGCCCGATTCAATGAACCAGGTCTGGAAACGACCGAACATGATTGCATGGGAAGTGAGGAATCCAGCCAGGATTCCGGTCAGCATCGTTGTGGAACACCAGAAGACCCAGAACAGTCTCTCCCTCAGATTACTGTCCATAGCAACTCCGCCCTCCATCTGAACAGTGGGCTACAAAGGTCAGACTCCATCCATGTGGCCTTCTGATTCTATGCCCGCTGCACGAAAATAGGAATATCTCCCATTCCGCAGGCGCGAACCGGTTGAACTCAGAGGTGATGCGATACCTGTGGTCAGGCATGGTGGTGGTCTTGCCTCATTGAGGCAAGGCCACATTCCATGCTACTGAATCTGCTACGAATCGCTCTTCAGTTTACCGGCCTTACCAAGATGTTCAGGCTTCATCTCACGTATGACGATTGTCACGGCATCGGCGCCGACATTGAAGTTCTTCATCACGGCTTCGGTCATGTCCTTGACCAGCCCTCTCTTCTGGTCGATTGTTCTTCCCTCAAGTGCTTCAACGAATATGATTGGCATCTCTTCTCTCCTGCTTCAGTATTCAGTGTCCTACATGACACTGGCCGCCATTCTAGCAGCAATGAATTCGGCAAGGCACATTCCATTACAGCCGCGTTCTCGTACTACTCTACCCTCCCGCAGCACTATTCTTCCGTCACGCCACGGAGGTCAATCCAGGAGGTGTCGGTTCTCCTGGCGCAGCGTGTCGGCCAACGTACAGGCGAGAATTCAAGAGGTCCGGCAAGGGTTGATTCCACCTCTCCTGAATTACTACACTAGCCACACCTTTTTGCACATCGGCTTCAGTCTACCAGGGGAGGCATGTCGGTGAACCAGGCAACTCGATATCTCGTTGTGCTGTGTGCGGTGAGCGTACTTGCCGTGTCTGTCATCGTACCCGCCGCGGTCACAGCCGCCGAGACATCACCAGACGCGCTGGATGGACTCACCGACGAAGAGAAGGCGTACGTTGTTCACATGAGGGAAGTGGCTTGGGCGGTGAATATGACACTGCGTGCGCAGGATGAACAGTTCGCAAACGGTGGTGGCGGAAACTTCTATGTGGGAGGCCCCTTCGACGCGGGTGAGGCCACCACAACATTGCAGCAATGGAAATCAGCTCTTGCGGCTTTTGCGCCTGAATACCGGCAAGCGTCCCCGGCCTCAATGCAGGACCTGGCTGTCATACACGAGGGCATCGCCGTGACCCTCGAAGGCGCCTACTCTCCCTGTATGGCAATACTGCGCGAAGAGGGCCGTCTGGAACTGCTGCACGATGCCCGCAACTGGCTCAGCGGGTTCTTTGCCGAGCCTCCGTTCCCGGATGAACTACGGCCCACACTCAAGGCAAAATTCATTTCAAGCGTAGCCCGAGAGCAAGTGCGGCTGCACAACCGGGTCCAGGATGCGCAAGCGGCACTCAACGCCAGGGTGAAGGAGCTCCAGGAACAACAGCGCGCCGGTGAAGAGTTCCTGAGTCTCTTTTTCGATGACTGTTTCATCGCCACCGCTGCATATGGCACGAAGTCCGCAGTTGAAATAGACGTGCTGAGAGATTTCCGCGATGAAGTGATGATGCGGACCACCGCAGGACGTGACCTTGTCGGTTTCTACTATGAGGCCAGCCCACCAATTGCGGACTTCATACGCAGCCACGAGGTGCTCCGAACAATCGTGAGGGAGGGCGTCATCGACCCAATCGTCCGCCTCGTGTCCACCAGCGAACCGCTGTGGCAAGAACCGTAGCGCAAACCTCAAGGAATACGTTCAGCCGAAGCTACTCATCGCTGGAGAGACATCGTCATGTGTGCCACTTCATGCATACGTCGGATAGATGTGAAACCTGGCGCTGCGCCCGCCGTGAAGCCTCGTATTTCCCAACAGGGGCGGAAGAAGTATACTGCCTTGCTGTCGTGCTGAACGTGCGATGACTCGAAGACCCACGAGTAAGGAGGACAATATGGGAGACCAGTATCCGTCATTCAAGGCAGCAGCGGTGCAGACATCACCGGTGTTCCTCAACAGGGAAGCCACGGTAGACAAGGCCTGCCAACTCATACACGAGGCCAGTCGCAACGGGGCCAGGCTGGTGGCCTTCCCCGAAACGTTCGTGCCTGGCTATCCCTACTGGATATGGATGGATTCGCCCCTCAAGCACGACCAGTGGTTCGTTCGCCTCTTTGAAGAAGGGGTCGAGATACCAGGCCCCGCGACAGATGCACTCTGCAGGGCGGCGAAAGCCGCAGATATCTACGTAGTCATTGGCGTGAATGAGAAGGTGCCCACCAACATGGGAACCATGTGGAACACCAATGTCGTCATCGACCGGCAGGGAACCATTCTGTGGAAGCACCGCAAACTGGTACCTACCTTCGCAGAGAAGATGATATGGTCACGGGGCGATGGCTCAGGTATGAGAGTGGGGAAGACCGATATCGGCATACTTGGCACACTCGCCTGTGGCGAGAACAGCAACACCCTTGCCAGGTATGCGTTGCTGGCACAGGGTGAACAGGTACACGTTGCCAACTACCCGGCTATCGGCCTCGGGTCGAAGTTGGGACAGAACACCTGGATACACCTGCGGGCAGGGGCCCATTCCTGCGAGGGCAAGGTATTCACCCTGGTATCAACGAGCACCGTCGGCCCGGATATAGTGGAGATGCTCGGCGATACGCAGGAGAAGCGCGATTTTCTCACCAGCGCCAACGCGTACAGCGCCATCTATGGTCCGAACGGTGAGGTGCTGGCGAGCATCGAGGGTGAAGAGGGCATAATCTACGCGGACATCAACATCGAAGAGGAGATTGCACGGAAGCAGTGGCACGACATCATCGGGCACTACAACCGATTCGATGTACTTTCCCTGAACCTGAACATGGACTCTGACCAGCCCTTGAGGATCTTGTCCGGCCGACCCTCTGACCCTGAAAGCGAGCGAGCCACATCAGACACGGCGAAGCTCCTCGAGCAGAACCAGGCAGAACTGCAGGAACTCCGGCAGGCCATAGACTCCCTCTCCCGACGGCTTGGTCAACAGGGGAAGTAGGTACGTCTTCACGAGGGAGGGCAACCGAGGGCAAGGGCGGTCCGCATGGCACAGGGCTATCGGACTGCACAGTCGCGGCATGCGGGTCAAAGGAGGACTGCAGGGAACGCGGCTGCTGCTTGAGGGGAGAGGCAAGGCGTCAGTTCGATTGCGGTGAGTAGCGGGCTTGCAGAGGACGTTCCAAGAATAGAAACAGGGAGGCCTGGCAGTCATCCTCCAGGCCTCCCGTGTGTCGCTCTTTCAGCCTCACAAAACGCTTTCCTACTATGCGGCTACCGCCGCGCGAACACGGTCATATCTGCCATTTTGCGCGTACGTTTCGACACAGACGAGGCCAGGCAGCCGGCTTCTTCTTCAAGTTGCCTCGCACCCCGCACTACCTGATAGTGGCATTCCGTGTGGAAGCATTGTAGTCCACCGCAGCTTTGATGAGATTCTTCAGTGAACCTTCATCGATTATGTCATCCTTGAAGATATCGATGCTCCGCCATTGTTTGCCTTCGAGTCCGTTGTTGAACAGCCTGTCTGTATCAGCGAGGTGCGCCCCCTGAGAGAGGGTCACCTTCACTTTGTCCTTGAAGGCATTGGCAAGACAGACGGCACCATTGTGCGACCAGACGGGAGTGCCCATCCATTTCCACTCCTCGACTATCTCCGGGTCAGCCTCATGGACGATTCTCCTGATGGTGGCCAACGTATTGCCGCGCCAATCAACAAGGCTCGCAATCAACCCGTCAATCTGTTCACCTGGCGGCATTGCTATGTCCCCATTGAACAGTTCGATGATAGATGACTTGTCAGTATAGGCACGTTCACCTTGCGGTCGCCTGAATCGAGTACGGCAACTCCGAGTCACAAAGAACGGCGCGAGACTACCCACTGAACGCCCATCATTCCTGATGCAATCTGAACCATGCCGTATCAACGCTACGAGTGGTGGGATGTCTGCCATCCAACTCGCAGTGTCATGGCAGCGCGATGGCACACTACCCAGTTCCTTGCCTGCCACGAACCTGTTCCTTTCGACTGGTCCTGCGACGTTTACTGGACGCAGGACCAGTCTCCAGGAGCTATCTCAACCTTTTCTGCAGTTCACAATTCGCTTCAAGAGGCATCGAAACAGTTCATGTTACGCCTGCGCGAGCTCGAAGCGGTCAAGGTTCATCACCTTATTCCACGCCGCTATGAAGTCCTGCACGAACTTCTCCCCCGCATCATCACTTGCGTAGACTTCCGCCAGGGCACGAAGCTGGGAGTTCGAACCGAAGACGAGGTCGACACGCGTGCCCGTCCACTTGGGCTTACCTGTTGCACGGTCGTGGCCTTCGAACACATCGTTGTCTTCAGACATCGCTTTCCACGTCGTTCCCATGTCCAACAGATTCACGAAGAAGTCATTCGTGAGCGTCTCCGGTCGCGTCGTAAAGACTCCGTGCGGAGACTGCCCAAAGTTGGCATTCAAGACACGCATACCACCCACAAGCACCGTCATTTCGGGTGCTGTCAGGGTCAGCAGTTGCGCCTTGTCAATCATCAAATCCTCGGCCGATATTGCATAGCGGGTCTTCTGGTAGTTTCGGAAAGCGTCCGCGATTGGTTCCAGCACGGCAAAGGAGTCCACATCGGTCTGCTCCTGCGAGGCGTCCATACGTCCCGGTATGAAGGGAACAGTAACCGTGTAACCGCCATTCTTCGCAGCCTTCTCAACGCCCGCGCAACCGGCCAGAACAATCAGGTCGGCAAGTGAGACCTTCTTCCCGTCGGACTGCGCGCTGTTGAAGGCACTCTGGATGCCCCGCAAGGTGTCAAGCACCTTCGCCAGCAGGGCAGGCTGGTTGACATCCCAATCCTTCTGCGGCGCCAGGCGAATACGGGCGCCATTCGCCCCACCGCGCTTGTCGGAGCCGCGGAAAGTGAACGCCGATGCCCATGCAGTCGAAACCATCTCCGAGACTGACAGGCCGGATGCCAGAATCTTGCCCTTAAGAGAGGCGATATCCTTCGCGTCAATCAGTTTGTGATTGACGGCGGGAACGGGGTCCTGCCAGATAAGCTCCTCAGCAGGAACTTCAGGGCCGAGATAGCGCGTTCTCGGGCCCATGTCGCGGTGTGTCAGTTTGAACCAGGCCCGGGCGAACGCTTCCGCAAGCTGATCCGGATGCTCATAGAAGCGTCGCGAGATTGGCTCGTATATTGGGTCAAAACGCAGCGCAAGGTCCGTGGTCAGCATCGCCGGCGCCTGACGCTTCGACGGGTCATGTGCATCCGGCACGGTGCCGGCGCCTGCGTCACCCTTCGGCTTCCACTGGTGCGCACCGGCAGGGCTCTTCGTCAGTTCCCATTCATAGCCGAACAGGATGCGGAAGAAGTTGTTACTCCATTGCGTTGGCGTATTGGTCCAGGTGACTTCGAGTCCACTGCTGATGGTGTCACCACCCTTTCCCGAGCCATAGCTGCTCTTCCAACCCAGACCCTGATCCTCGATGCCTGCCGCTTCGGGTTCAGGCCCTACATGTTTCGCATCACCAGCACCGTGTGTCTTGCCGAAAGCGTGGCCACCCGCGATGAGTGCAACCGTCTCCTCGTCATTCATCGCCATGCGTGCGAAGACCTCGCGGATATCTTTTCCTGCAGCGACGGGATCCGGGTTTCCGCCCGGGCCTTCCGGATTCACGTAGATAAGACCCATCTGGACAGCTGCGAGCGGATTCTCGAGTTGCCGGTCTCCGGAGTAGCGCTGCTTGTCACCCAGCCACTCGCTCTCCGAGCCCCAATAGACGTCTTCCTCCGGTTCCCAGATGTCTTCACGCCCGCCGCCGAAACCGAACGTCTTGAATCCCATCGATTCCAGCGCGACGTTGCCGGTAAGAATCATCAGGTCGGCCCAGGAGAGCTTCCGGCCGTATTTCTTCTTAATGGGCCAGAGTAATCGGCGTGCCTTGTCGAGGTTCACATTGTCAGGCCAGCTGTTGAGAGGAGGAAAGCGCTGGTTGCCACGCCCTCCGCCACCGCGGCCGTCAGAGATACGATATGTGCCGGCGCTGTGCCACGCCATGCGAATGAATAGAGGTCCGTAGTGACCGAAGTCCGCCGGCCACCAGTCCTGGGACCTGGTCAGAATCTCCCTGATATCCTTCTTTACCGCCTGAAGGTCCAGGCTCTTGAACTCTCTGGCATAGTCGAAATCCTCACCCATCGGGTTGGACTTCCATGTATGCTGGCGCAGAATATTGAGCCGCAACTGATTCGGCCACCAGTCCCGAACGCTCGGGCCACCGGCGGCCTGTTGAGGGACCATGCCCGCCTCAGGACGCTTGTCATCTTTGTTGGCCATCATTCAACCTCCAGTGTGGTGCACCGTTGCACCGTACTTCCTTGAGTATACCGCTCAGTCTATGTTTGTCCAATCAACTCAGGTTGAACGGTCGATTGGCGATGATGACACGTGCAGACAGAACGCAGCAACATGACAATCCCCCTGAGCGGATGTCGGATTTCACGTGTCGTCGAAGTCTGAATTACTGGCAGATGCTCCCGCGGCGAAACCCGCCTCCGCGCGGGGCGAGATGGGGACAACCAGATAACGGGAGGCCCTGCGACTTTCCGCCAGAATCTCCCATCTGCACGTGCGCCACTCTCTCGGGGACCGGACTATCCGGTTATCACTGCACGAAGAATGTAGAACAGGTTCCATGGAACCTGGACAAAGGCTCCTTTTCTCCTATGGAAGAACCGTCGACACCTCCCCACCCGAATGCCGTTGGCGCGGTTAGCCTTGAATGAGCGTGGGTACGGCTCGTGACGCCATCACCCCAGTCCACGAGTCTCAGTCACAGGCGCGATAGTGGCGACTCGTCGTTCTCCCCACGCACTCAACACGGCGCAGGAAGAGCTTCCCCCTCAGCCCCAGCGCGACATGCACCAGGGCCGCAATCACCGGAACCTCAACCATTTCCCCTACCACGGCGACGAATGCCTGGCCCGAGCCTATACCGAACACCGAAATCCCCACCACCATCGCGAGCGCGAAATTACTTGACGCTGCCGTGAAGGAGAGCGTGGTGGCTTGCTCATACGATGCGCCAATCTTCGCAGATAGCAGATACGAGATGAAGAACATCGCCACGAAATAGATGGCCAGCGGTAGTGCGATGTGCAGCACATCCATTGTCAGCTCGGTGACATAGCCCCCATAGAGGGAGAAGAGGACGGCGACCATGAAGACCTTGGCAGTCAAACTTACCGGGCTAATCCTCGGCACGAACTCGCGTTCGTAGCGCTCCTCGCCCATCGTCTTCAGGCCGATGAACCGTGACGCCATGCCAGCAACGAGAGGAATTATCAGATACACGAGTTCGCTGCGCACAAGCAATCCCATGGGGGCATCCAGCATCACCCCACCCAACCCCAGGTAGTCCGGCAGCACCGTGATGAACAGGTACACATACAGTGGCAGAAGCAGTATCTGAAACAGGACGTTTGCTCCTGCGAGTCCTACACAATAGTGGCAGTCTCCTTCGGCGAGGTCATTCCACACGATGACAGAATCGATGCACCGCACGAGGCCGATGAGAATCAGCCCCGTCAAGAACTCCGGCCGACCCGAGAAGAAGAGGAAGGCGAGCGCGAACATCAACAGTGGCCCGATGACCCAGTTCAGCAGAACGCCGAGGCCCAACAGCCGCATATCACCCATCACGAGATGCAGCTTCTCGTACTGCACGCTGGCCAGCGGCGGATACATCATCACCATGAGCGCCACAACGATGAGGAGGTTTTTGTGTCCGAAGGTCACGCGCTCGATGGTCTCACGCGCGCCCGGGACAAGGTGCCCGATGGCAATCCCGACAATCATTGAAGCCACCAGCAAGAGGCCAACATGCTTGTTGGCTACGCCGAACACTCTTGTGGCAGCGCCCTTCTCGCGGGGGACTCCCCCTCCGCAATCCACCATGCCCATATGTCGATACTACCATTGTGAAACGGGACTCTCCAAAAGCCCACGGGGATTCCAGGGACACCACACTACATTGCCCATCACGTTGAGAAATGGCATTCAGCGAGCTCTCGTCGCCGCCGTCCAAGCAACCTTTCGGGACACAGGAGCCGAGTGTGGTGCCCCCGTGACCGCAGAAAGTCTCGCCATACGATGCATGAGAAGCGTTCGCACCGGCAGAGCAATAGCGTTCAAGGGAGATGATTACGATGCAGCCAAGGCTCGAAGCCATGAAGGAAGAAAGAGCCGGCAGTGTTGATTGTCCCTGTTCCTGTTGATGAGCCGCAGATTAGTTTCTTCATTGAGCTTGCAGACACGAAGGCCCGGGGTCAGAAGAAGAACTGTGGATACCGGTCAAGCACCGGGGACGCCTTCGCATAGCCGTGGGCACACCTGTCTCGAGAGACATGAACATGTTTGCCCTTGCATCTGCACGTGGTACGCTCTGCCCGGAAATAGAGTCCCCGCGTCTGCCCTCCGGCGCACTCAGCGCTCAGTGGCGTTCAGCAGGAGAGAACTTGACTTTGAGACAGCGACATCTCTATCTTCCTTTCAGCGTGCCCGTGAATGGCAGTAGCAGCGTACAGAGAGAATCAGAGGTGGAGCATGGAGAAGAGACGACTTGGCAAGACAGGACACATGAGCACTATTCTCACATTGGGAGGTGCGGCCTTCTGGGAGGTTACGGAGGCTGAAGCCGA
>JAFGFT010000027.1 GCA_016930935.1 Dehalococcoidia bacterium
GGCCTTCGCCAAGTGGATTGCCTTCACACTGCATCTCGGGGATGTCAGTGGGAAGCTGGTGTTGCTGGTGAACTCGAGTGAAATGGTCCTCTGCCTCAGCGGCGGCTTCGCTTCCATGGAACTGTTGCGTTATCTCGTGGGCGAGACGTTTCTTTGCCAGCATCGGATTTACGTTGGTCGATTCAAGCTCACGCCTGATTTCGTCCACTTCGTTCTGCGGCACATCCGTCACCAGTTCGAAGTAGCTCACTATCATTGAGTCGTCAAGAGACATCACCTTGCCATACATCTGGTCCGGCGGTTCCGCCACTCCGATGTAGTTGCCGAGGCTCTTGCTCATCTTGTTCTTGCCGTCCGTACCGACGAGGATGGGTGTGAAGAAGACCTGCTGAGGATTCTGCCCCATCATCTGCTGGAGTTCTCTACCCAGCAGACAGTTGAACTTCTGGTCTGTGCCGCCGAACTCAACGTCCGAATCGATGGCGTAGGAATCGTAGGCTTGCAGCAAAGGATAGAGCATCTCTGCCAGTGATACGGGGCTGCCTGAGGTGTACCGTTTGTTGAAGTCCTCGCGGGCAAGGATCTGGGCGACAGTGAAGCGCGCTGCCAACCTGATGATGGTGTCCAGTGTGAACTTGGAGAACCATTCAGTCTGCCAGCGTACCTCTGTCCGGTTCTTGTCCACCACTTTGAAGAATTGCTCCATGTAGGTGAGCGCGTTTGCCTCAATCTGCGCTTCAGTAAGCATGGGCCTTGTTGTCGATTGTCCGCTCGGGTCACCAATCCTGGCTGTCCAGTTCCCGACTATCAGAATGACCTTGTGTCCCATTTCCTGGAGTTGGCGCAACTTGCGGAGGCCAACTACGTGGCCAAGGTGGATGTCGGGCGCGCTGGGGTCAAAGCCTTCCTTCAGCTTGGCGACCTTGCCGCTGTTCAGAAGGTCAGTGAAATCCGTCTCCGGGATGATCTCTGCAACGCCTCTCTTCAGCAGGAAGTCGCGCTGCGTCTGCGAAAGGCTGAGTAGGCTGGTTGGTCTCTGTGTTGTGTCCTGCATCAGTCTGCCTTGAGAATCCGTCTGGCGGATTCCACGTCCTTTTGGATTTGTGCTATCAGTTGGCCGGTGGTCTCAAAGGGCATCTCGTCTCGTATCCTTGCAAAGAATTGGACTCTGAGAGCCGCGCCGTAGATGTCATCACTGAAATCGAGGAGATGGGTTTCCACCAGGTGCTTTGCCTCACCGAAAGTGGGCCTTGTGCCGATGTTGGTAACAGATGGATAGTGATGGCCTCGAACGTGGGCGATGGTAGCATAAACCCCATTGCGGGGCAATGCTCGCCCCTGGTCCACATCCAGATTGGCCGTTGGAAACCCGAGATTCGTGCCTCGCTTGCTTGTAGAGACAATTGAGCCGGTCATGCTGAAGGGCCGTCCCAACAGGCGGGATGCTGTCTCGACATCGCCGATGGTAATCGCCTGTCGTATCACGGTGCTGCTGACGACTCTTCCTTCCAGCATGTAGGGGGGCACGGATTCGACGCTGAAACCCATTTGTGAACCCAACTGTTCCAGCGCTCTCGTAGTTCCTGCGCGGTCCTTGCCCAGGCTGAAGTCAGGACCCAGTATGAGTCCCTCCATCTTCAACTCCTGCGCGAGCAGGGTAATGAACTGCCCGGGAGACAGGTTGCTGAGGTCGCGCGTGAATGTGAGAGGCACGACCATGTGCACCCCCGCTTCCTTGAGGAGTACCACCTTTTCGTCAAGACTCGTGAGCAGAAGAGTCTCCTGTTCAGGGTGAAGAACCGCTTGGGGATGCGGAGTGAACGTCACTATGCCGTCGAGCAGGCCGCGCTCTTGTGCACTCTTGGTGAGATGTTCTATGAGGGAAAGGTGTCCACGATGAACGCCATCGAAAACTCCCACCGTAAGGAGAGTTGGGCCACCGGGTCTGTAGTACGCTAGTTCCTGCTCGGTGCTCATGGTTGAGTCTGAAAAAAGGATTGACCTCTGACGAATGACTGGCGTGGCATGTCTGCCGCCGCCGCGTGGCATGATTCGATGGATAGACTATTCCATTCGTGGTTGACAGTCAAGGAGCGCTCGTGACACGGCTATTGTCCGCCCTTCTTGATGTCGTCATGCTAGAATGCCGAATTGTGTCTGCGTGTACTGCACGACAGCGACTGGCCGGACTGAGACGCGCTATGGTGGCGAGAGCCCCCGTGGTGCGCCGCTGGCTGTTGCGTTGCCTGGCGGTGCACACTGGGGGACTGATAGCGCTCTGGGTGTTGTTGGTGCTCTACCCCAATCCTCTGAGTCTTCCCGTGAGTGTCTACAGGGTATTCAATCCGGATATCGACCCTGTTGCGGTTGAACCACTGCTTGAGGGACTTCCTTCTGACCCTGCTGATATCGAGAAGGCGATTTTGCAGAGAATCTCATATCACTATGACTGGGAAGTCAATGGGATGCCGTGGTACTTTCCCACTACGGAGACGATTGTCGAGAGGCGGGAAGGCGACTGCAAGGCGCGTGCGGTGATTCTGGCATCCGTATTTGAACGACTTGAGATTCCCTACCAGTTCAACAGTTCCCTTGTTCACGTATGGGTGGAGTATGAAGGCAAAGCGGAGACGATAATCGAGAATCCCCGGGCGAAGTTCTACCAGCAGGACCCTGAGACGGGGAAACGGCTCTTCCAACTACCTGAGATCAACTGGAAGGTGTGGTTTGACAGTACGAGAGAGGGCCTATGGGTCGTAATGCCGCTAGTACGAAAGGTCCTTCTCGTGGCAGGAATCGCGGTTTTGGTTGCCGTACGAGTGGTTTTGAGGCGAAACATGTCCTTCAAGTATTGACAACACGATGGTCATACAGTAAAAATAGCTTCAGGCTTAGGTACGAGCCCAGTATAGTGTCGAGAGGAGGGTGTTATGGCCACAGCGTATTGCATGAAGTGTAGGAAGAAGGTAGAGATCAAGGACGCCAAACAGATTACTCTGAAGAATGGACGCCCCGCGGTTCAGGGTGCTTGTCCCACTTGTGGGACCAAAGTATTCCGCATCGGCAAGTGCTAGCAGGGAAACTCTGCTGAGTCCAAGAAGGAGCCGCTGGTGTGGCTCCTTCTTCTTTATCTGTGCAGCAGATTATTGCTGTTCGTTTTGGTTGTGTTGCATGAAGATGTCCGCCGGTGGGCTTTCGCGCGCGTGTCAAGGGTGAAAGAGCACGGAGGTGGTGGCATCCTTCAAAGCATCACTGATGACATCTAACGTTGCTTTCTTCACGTTGAGCGTGCGGGGAGACAGCCGGGCACCGGCTTTCCTGATGACGCCTGAATATGCCTCAAGTGGTTTGAGAATGAGACGGTTGCCTCCAAAGAACAAGTAGTCCACCGGTTCTTCTCCGAACACTTCGTCGATATTGCTTCCCGCTCGTTTAAGGAACTCCTTTCGCTGTTCCTCAGTCCTTCGTGCGAACCGTGCGCTGCTGCTGCCGCCTTTTCTATGAGGGGGGTGTATGTGTCCCGTCCCCTTCTTGTGTCGCTGATAGGTGGGTCCTTCGTACAGGGCAGCGACGTAGGCTCCCCATGTGACCAGGACAAGCAGGATGCGGTGCGGGTATTCCAGCATCGTTCTGAGTGGTTGAGTCATCGGCCTGCCGCTGGTGAGGATGTCCTCTGATACGGGGAAAGGGGGCACGATGGCAAATGCGGCACTCTCTGAATGGAAGGCCACAAGACCTGTGCCGTATCGCGCCAATTCGCGCGTGACGTGTTCTTCTTGCGTGAACGTGTCAATATGGAGCAGCCTCTTGTCTTTCTCAGGATGGAGAGATGAGGCTGAGGCGCGCGCCGCAAGCGAATCACTTCGCAGGTAGACCGTGTCCCAGGCGATGGTCGCGGCGTCGAGGTCGGAAAGTAGTGATAGCAGTTCAGTCCTGACCAGTTTCTGGTTCTCCATTCAGTTGGCTTTGCGCCTCCTCACATATGAGGGTACGCTCTATTGATAGTCTCAGACAACGGGTGGGGAGACTTCACGATACTGGCGTATCACGTGGTGGTGATTCTGATTGGCCTTTGACCAGAAGTGAGCGTGACAGGTGCCCCACAGGCTACTATTGATGGGCTCGACGAGCATGTGCAGGTGTTGTCGTGAGCGGAAATCTGTGGGGTAGCAATGTGTGTATGAAGGACCGAAGATTGTCTCAGGGGGAATCGATGCCCTCGTATGTCGCCCTGGCCGAGTCGGGGCAGTTGCAGAGACGTGTGGAAGTCCTGCTTCACCATCTCGTATCGTGCGATGTCTGCCCTCGCGCATGTGGTGTGGACAGAGCGAATGGAGAGATAGGTTACTGCGCCTCCGGTCGACATGCGGTGGTTGCCTCTGCATGCGCTCACAGAGGTGAGGAACCGCCGGTGTCAGGGAGTCGAGGGAGTGGCACCGTGTTCTTCGCAAACTGCAACCTTCGCTGTGTCTTCTGCCAGAACTTTCAGATAAGTCAGAGTCCGGAGACTCACGCTGCAGACGCGCTGTCACCGGAAGAGTTGGCTGCGGTGATGCTTCGACTTCAGGACGAATCACACTGCCACAACATCAATCTCGTTTCGCCCACACATTTCGTCCCTCAGATAGTGGAAGCACTGGCCGTTGCGATTCCCGCGGGGCTTCGACTTCCCCTGGTGTACAACACGAATGCCTACGATTCGGCGGACGTGTTGTGGCAGCTCGATGGCATCGTGGACGTGTATCTTCCTGATCTGAAGTATTCGTCTGACAGGGTCGCCTCTCGCCTGTCCGGGGCCCGTGACTACGTCGCTGCTTCACGAGAAGCAATCACGGAGATGTATAGGCAGGTCGGGCCGGACCTTGTGCTGGACGGTGAAGGGACTGTCCGAAGGGGAATGATTGTCCGGCACCTGGTACTTCCCGGAGGGTTGGCGGGCAGTCGCGAATCGCTCACATGGCTGGCGAAAGAAGTGTCAAACAGGGTGTCTATCAGCATCATGGCTCAGTACTACCCTGCGCACAAAGCCGTGAACATGCCGGTCCTGGCGCGAGGGGTAACCCACAAAGAGTACGAAGAAGTGGTTCGTCTGGCTGATGAACTTGGATTTGAGCATGTCTGGGTGCAGGAACCCCGGTCATCCATGCACTATCGGCCGGATTTCTCTTCAGAAAAACATCCGTTCGAGCGTGACGGCGGCCACGATGTCTGATGGAGTGCATGTATGTGGTGTTTGTCTCGTGCCTGACACGCTTCCGGGCTTTGACAAGTTTCATAATGATGACGTACTTTTGAGATGATCCTCGAATGGGGAGGTGTGTCATGACCAAGTGGCTTGTGCAGGGACTCGTTCCTTCTGCAAGTTCGGTTGCACTGATGGGGGAGCTGCATTCAGGGAAGGCGTGGCTCGCCGAGCATCTCGCGATTTGCGTTGCCAGCGGGCATGATTTTCTGGATGCCTTCCGTGTGGACAAGCAGCATGTCATCCTGATTGATGAAGACTCGGGTACTGGCAGTTTCAAGCGCCGTTTTGAAAGGCTTGCTCGTGGTCTGAATGTCGACCTTGCCAGCGCCCCCATCGAGTGCTACTCCAAATGTGGTTTCTTGCTCTACGACGAGGAACGGAGAGAGTGGCTGAAGAATCTCATCAGGAAACAGAGAGGAACTCCACTTGTCATAATCGACAATCTTGACCACATCATGGGTGGGCGAGATGTTGGAGAACTGACGGGAGAGTCTTCACTGGCAGGACTGTGCCATGACTTGCGTAGCGCGGGGGCTACCATGGTCATCGTGCATCAGACGGGTGCGAAGAAGCCCACCAACGTTGAGGATTGGGACGTGAGAAAGGAAGCGCGGGGTTTCACGGTGTTGATTGAGTGTTTTGACCTGGCGCTTGCCATCTTCCGGGCACCGACTGCGAACACGGAGTTCGTGCTCAAACCGATAGTGCGTGAGTCTGGTGGGAGAATCACGCGTCCGTTCTCGATTGCTCTGCGCGAAGACCCCGAAGAGACGTGGGCGCGCCTTGAAGTGCTGGACGACATGCCTGAACTGAAGGGCACGCGCACGCACGACGTGCTCCCTGAGGTTGTGGAGCCGTTCAACTAGTCATTGCAGCAGAGCCCGAGCTCATGGCGCGAGGTTCGACTCGTGCACATTCTGCGCTGACGTCTATCCCATTGCTGCGATTCCGAGATTGGCGTATTGCTCATCCACTTCCGGCTGTGGAAACCCGCTGACGGCGACTGCGCCAATCACCGTTCGAGGTGATGCCTGCTCATCCCAGATGCAGACGCCTCCGCCGATTGAGGTGACGTTGGGGTCTGCCCAATCGGCCAACTGTATCTTCATCTGGTTCATCCATTCGAGAACGGCAGTGGTATTGCGCCGGAACTTGGCAGCGCTGTACGCCTTCGCCTGGGCCACGCGTGCCGTATTCCAACTCGCGCCGTCCATCCTGACGAACTTTATGAGGTCGCCACGGTAGTCCACAACGGCAATGGATATGGGGACTCCCTTCTCATTCCTTACGTGTTCGACGATGGCGTTCACGATTCTGTCGGCTTCATCCAGACCAAGCATCTTCTTTTCGTACATCGGTACATCACCTCTCTCATGTCTTGCGACTGAACCTCTGCGGAATCGCATATGAAGTGCAATCACTCCGTCCACTGAATAGTGTGGCAGTCTGCCCGTCTGCGCGCAATCCTTCGGCATAGTCTGAAGGTGTGAGCGGCGGAAATTGAAGGGATGAGGTGGAGGAGCAGTGGAGAGCCGCAGAGTGTTTCTAGTCGCACAGCAGGTGGAGGATGTCCGCTGGTCTCTCAACGAGGGTCCTCGCCCCGTTCGACAGAAGCTCGTCTGCCGTGCGGAAGCCCCACAAAACGCCAATCGGATACAGGTTAGCTGCGGTTGCAGTCTGCATGTCCACGCCGGAATCGCCGAGGTAGAGGCATTCCTCTGGTCTGATATTCATCTGCTCGATGATGTGCAGGGCGCCGGAGGGGTCAGGCTTCCGAGGAGTAGATACTGACTCTCCAAGGACGAATTCGAACGACCACAGGGGCAGCAGTCTCGACACCATCGTCACAGTGTAGTTGTGTGGTTTGTTGGACAGAATAGCCATCCGTATGCCCGCCGAGGTGAGCGTATCAAGCAGTTCAGGTATGCCATCGTAGGGCGCTGACTTGTCCATCCAACGCCTGGTGTACTCTTCATCTATGTGCGGAAGAAGCATCTCCAGTGTGGCCTCGTCTCGCCTGTCTTCAGGGAGTGCCCTGAGAGCCATCGCACGTCTTCCATCGCCCACGAAATAGCGGTACGCATCGACTTCGTGTGGAGGTAGTCCAATCTTCGCAAGCGCAATGTTGACTGAATCAGCCAGGTCTTCAAGCGTGTCCAGCAGGGTACCGTCGAGGTCGGAGATGAGGGCGCGATATTTCACTTGCATATGGTAGCAGCAATGCATACGAACAGGCGAGTGGCTGACTGGTGGTCACGCGGAAAGATAGAGTGTGCTACAGCCGTGTTCAGCTCACGTCGTGCAGTGGTTGGAGAAGCTATGCATCTCTTTGGGGTTCAGCGAACCGCATCGAATGGAGGAAAGCTGCAGTAGTACGCTGAGTCTCCACAGTACTAGTGAAGGGCAGATGTCTTGAGCAAACACATGTGCTGAATGGCTACGCGTAAAGACTGGCTGCGTAGGAACGGAGCAGTGTCTGGACCGCATCCAGGCATGGTCGGTCTGTCCTGGTACAGGAGTGCAACTCCATTTTCACCTGCGGCACGGTTCTCTCCACCTTACTCTTGGCATCCCAGTACTTGGTGAGGAGAGTTGTGCCATTCTGGAGCCTCTGAGAGAGGTTTACGCCGGATACTCCCACAATTCCAAGTACGGCGACCAGGTTCGAGTACTGTCCCACGATGATGCCTGCAACAACAGGGAGGATGACAAGAACGGTCAGGTCTTTGATGAAGCCTCTCTTCAGAGCGGCCGATTTCTGATGGACCATGTGTTCGTAGTCAACTATGGCCTTCTCAAGACATGCGTACTTCTCTGCATCATCCATGTCTCTTGCTCCTCGTCACTCGTCCATATCGTCGAGCATGTGCAGCAACTTGGCCTGCTCATCTTTCAAGGAGCTAGTGGAGTAGCGGGAGTAGCGCAACAAGTCATCAGGCTTGACGTTCGGCTTCTTCTTGCTGTCTGTGGACCGTTCGTGGTCCTTGTCTTTGTCGTTTGGACGACGAGAATGTGACTGCGGCACAACACACCCCCTACCCTACGTCATACGTCACATCACCAAAGGGTTCTGTATGCAAAAAATTGTGCCGTCGTGGCCTCTGATTTGTCAAGACACTTCACCGAGGCCACGACTCCACATCCGGCTACAAACCTGACACAGCAGGCCTGTACTGTCGCGTCGACTACGGCAACGCAGTCTCAGGGTTCAGGATGCCATTCGGGTCGAACAGCTTCTTGATGCCAGCCATAAGTTCAAGCGACTTCTTGTCGAGGCAGAGCGTGAGTTCCGCCCTTCTTATCTTGCCCACGCCATGCTCCGCCGTGATGACGCCACCCATCTTGACTGCTGCCGCGTAGATGTCGTGTTTCACTTCCTTGAGCACGCCTCTCTCGTAGAGTTCTAGTGGAAGATGTGGATGTATGTTTCCGTCTCCCGCGTGACCGTATGTAATGATGCGTGTCTGGTACTTCTCGGAAATCTCGTCCAGGATATCGAGGAAGTTGGCGATTTCTGCCGGGGGCACGGCCATATCCAGAACGTCGGATACCTGCGGCTTGAGCGCTGGATACAGTTCGCTGCGAATCTTGAGGATGTCTGCCTGTTCTTCTCGTGTTTCTGCCATCAGAGTGTCCACCGCGCCGAGTCCCTCGCATACCTTGATGACATCGGTTGCCTGGGCGTAGACATCATCCTCATTGCTTCCCGTGATGATAACGAGGAGGTGTGCCATGCCCTTCTTCGCAGGCCAGCGCATTCCAAGGTGGTCTGCCGAAATCTGAATGACATCGCGCTCGACATATTCCAGCGCAAGGGGTATGACACCTGTCTGTAGTATCTTCGGGACGGCCTTGATGGCAGAATGCCTGTCATCGAACGAAACAATGAGTGTGGCCGACCCCGCGAATTGTGGGTATAGCCTGAAGATGACCTTCGTGACGATACCGAGAATGCCTTCGCTGTCTATCATCAGATGCATCAGGTCGAGCCCCGTATTGTTCTTGAGTAGCTTGCCCCCCATTGTGACAATCTCTCCTGTTGGGAGGACAACCTCGAGACCTTTCACATACTGCCGGACCACACCGTACTTCACCGCGCGGGTGCCGCCGGCATTGCAGACGACCAGTCCGCCGAGTTGCGCACCCTCATCGCCAGGGTGGGGAGGGAAGAGCAGACCTGCTGCCTCGACCTCCTTCAACATCTTCTCAAGCGTCGCGCCTGCTTCAGCCACAACCATCATGTTGTCCTTGTCGACTTCGATAATCCTGTCGAGTCTTTCCATTGACAGCACTATGCCAGGGACAGTGGGGACTGCAGCGCCGACGCATCCCGTGCCGCCACCCCTCGCGATCACCGGAATGCGATGCTCGTTGGCGAATCTCAGTACACTCGATATTTCTTCTGCATTGGCGGGTTTGACCACCACGATGTCGGATGCGGGTTTCGGCCGCACTGGCAGCGCGGTCACGTCAGTCAGATAGCCCTCCATAAACGCAGGGTCCGTCAATACCCAATCCTCTCCCACTATCTCTTTCAGTTTCAGTACCAGTTCGTTCTGCATCTTCCCTCCCGATAGCTGTCTTTTCGCGGTGAAATACCAGTCAGCGGTCCGTTGTGCGTGGACTCATGACTCCGTCGGCAACCACACGGCTTGCCGAACGACCGATGCGCCGTGGTGTGTGGTGGGGGCTGCAGTAATCGCAGGAAAGTGGTTGCTGTGGCTGGTCGACGCGAATGGGGGAATGGAGGACGACAGTTCCACCGACCCTCGCCATACCGCAGATGGTGGACTTGATGGATAATGCTGTCAATACATAAGAATGGAATTGTGCTTCGATTGCTGCCGTAGTAGTTGGAGTGACCATGTTATCGTCTCCGGGGCATCTTCTGCTGCCTGTTCCATGCCTTTCCGCTGGTTCAGCATTCACGGTCGCGCCCGGTCATTCCGGTTCAATGTGAGCATCTGCTGCATGCTGACACCTACGCCTTACTATCTCGTGAGGACAGACTCGCCGCCGACCAACAATTGCCGGAGTGGCTATTGACCACCCAATGGGCAGAGGGATAGACTGCCGTACTACTCCAGCCCCCAATCCGTTCGGAAGGTCTTCGCGGACTGTTCTGAAAGGTCTGCGTCTTCGCCACTGTCTGTTGGAGAATCGGTTGTGAGTGAATAGACTCGACTGACAGCACCGGTTTGTGGAGGGACAGCGTGAGTCTCCTGACTCGCTCTGATGTCGGCATGAAACGTCCGCGTTCAATGGACTTGCCTGATGGAGGGTGTTCATGGCGAGGATGATTCCCGCTGTTGTTCCTGAGCAGGGGGTCAGCGTTGGTGAACGGATGCTGCACCCGGTCCTGCGGGATGGACTGGACGAGACTCACACGATATTCCATTCCTTCAAAGCGGTGTCGCCCAACCTCGAGGGCAAGCTGGTCGACACCGAGATAGACTTCCTTGTCTTCTCACCGGCAGACGGGTTCCTTGTACTTGAAGTCAAGGGTGGCACTGTGGTCTTCGATGGAACAAGAGGACGCTGGTACCAGGGTGACAGGCCAATACACGACCCATTTGACCAGGCAACCACCAACAAGCACAAGCTGAGGTCCTTCCTCGCAGAGAGGGTAGGAGGGGCAACACCTCTGACTCTCGGGCATGCAGTGTGCTTTCCCAGCACCTTCGATGAACCGAAGAACCTGCCACCGAATGTCGCGCGAGACATCCTCATCACAGGGAGGGACCTGGAGGCTGTCTCGGATGCCGTACGTCGTGCGTACGATGCGTTCAAGCGCCCGCACCGTACCCTGACCGTGAAGGAGATAGAGAGACTGCGCTGGGCACTCATGCCACTGTGCGAGTACGGCATGTCCCTGAAAGACAGGCTTGGGCAGGCCGAGCAGCAACTGTTTGCCCTGACAGAGGAGCAGTGCCGCATGCTCGATTTCATTCGCAATCAACGGACTGCACTCATACAGGGGTGTGCCGGTTCCGGAAAGACGGTTATGGCAGTCAAGAAGGCGCACGAACTCGCTGCAGAGGGACACAGGGTCCTGCTTCTAGCGTTCAACCAGATGATTGGCGAGCGACTCAAAGACGCCGTGGCCGGCATACCAAACATCGTTGCAGGAACCTACCATGACTTCTGTATCGAGCGCCTGACGCAGGCTGGTCGGCTTCCAGCAGGGATTCACGATGGTGATTTCTACAACACTACGCTGCCAGAGGCGTTTGTAGAGTTGGTGAGTGAGAACGATGAGAGATTCGACGCCCTCATAGTGGATGAGGGACAGGATTTTCGCACGGACTACTGGGTATCGCTCTCGTATCTCCTACGCAAAGATGGATACTTCTACATCTTCTACGACCCTGAACAGAACGTGTTCGGCAGCGAAATGGATTTCCCACTGGACTGTTCCCCGTTTGTGCTTGCTCAGAACTGTCGCAACTCACAGCGCATATGCGAATTCGTCGCAGTCCACACGGAAGGTGAAATCAGTCCAATGGACCGGATGCCGATGGGCGACCCCATCGAAGAGTCCATCAACACCTCACCGGTGGGACGGCGTCGACGACTGGCTACTATCCTGAACCAACTGGTCAATGAACAGGGATTGAGCGCGAGCCGCATCGTGATTCTCGGTGGCCACAACATAGACAAGACGTGCATTCCTGGAGATGGCAGACTGGGCAACTTCGCCGTGCTGGAAGGAGGAGAACCCGGACACAACACCATCCCTTACTACACCTATATGAAGTTCAAGGGGTGCGAGGCTGACGCGGTCATACTGATGGACGTTGACCCGAATGACCCTCGCTGGTCGGACCGCGCCATCTACACCACTGCCAGCAGGGCGAAACACCTCCTCTACGTAATCAGGAGCGGATGACAGCACCATGACGAGGCGGAATAACTCGCTGCTCTCCAAGACTCGCTATATTGCCGGCATGCAATGCCCTCGCTATCTCTGGGTCATTGCCAATGCCCGTGAGCGCATACCACAGCCCGACGCGGGTACCCAATTCGCATTTGACCAGGGACACGAGGTCGGTGAACTGGCAAAGAGACTCTTTCCGGGCGGTGTCGACATCCCATCAGAGGACTTCGCAGCCAGTCTGCGCCAGTCACGGGAACTCCTGTCTGACAGGGTGCCTCTTTTTGAAGCAGCCTTCATGAACGGTGGAAAATACGCGCGCGTCGATATTCTCCAGCCGACGGGTCAGAGCGACTGGAATATCATTGAAGTGAAATCATCGACGAAGGTGAAAGATGTTCACTATCGGGACGTGGCTTTTCAGAAACACGTCTGTCAGCAGGCTGGCATCTCCATAGACCGGTGCTTCCTCGCTCATGTCAACAATCAGTATGTGAGGAACGGCGAAATCCTGCCTGATGAGTTCTTCGACATTGTTGACATAACGGATGAAGTGGCCACCCTCTCTGCCGCTACTTGCGAGCACGCACAAGAGTTGCTTTCGACCATGTGTAGTCCAACTTGTCCTGAAGCCATCGTCGGTACACACTGCAATGATCCCTACGACTGCCCGTTGCGGGAAGAGTGCTGGGATTTCCTCCCTGACGACAACGTGTTCAGCCTGTATCGCTTCGGCAGTGCGGCTTACACTCTATTGGACAGAGGCATATTCTCTATCGCAGATTTGCCGCAAGAGTTTCCCCTTACGCGTGAGCAACAGATACAGCGTAACTGCCTGGTAGACGGTGCAATCCATGTCGAACCCACTGCAATTCGGAGCTTCCTGCGCAGCCTTGAGTATCCCGTTCACTACCTTGATTTTGAGACGTTCAGTACCGCCATTCCACTGTTCGACGGTATTCGCCCCTATCAGCAGGTGCCGTTTCAGTTCTCGCTTCATGTGGTGCAGCAACCGGGGGATACGCCGAAGCAGTACGCTTTCCTTGGTGATGCGACATGCGACCCACGGCGGGAACTGAGTGCGGCGTTGCGGGCGGCGATAGGTAGTGAAGGCTGTATCGTTGCCTACAGCAAGTCGTTCGAAATCGGTGTGTTGCATGCTCTGGGCAGTGCGTTTCCTGAGTATGAAGTGTGGGCCGAGGGTGTGTGCGACAGAATGGTTGACCTGCTTGTGCCTTTTCGCGGTTTCAACTACTACAACCCGTCACAGCGTGGCAGTGCATCGCTCAAACGCGTGCTGCCTGCGCTCACAGGGGAGGGCTATGACGGTCTGGCCATCTCTGATGGCTCCCTTGCAGGGCTTGCGTATCTATCCTGTGGGGCGGGAATGTCAGCGGAGGAGATCCAGCAGGTACGTGCGAACCTTCTGGAGTACTGCGGCCTCGACACAAGCGGCATGATTCAGATTGTGGAGAAACTCACGGAGTTGTCACACTCTTCGTGATGGTAGGGTGTGGACGCTGAATGAGCGGGCAAGGCTCACGTTGCTGCGTGTCACAAATCAGCAACCAGGAGTTGCCTGGGGAGCAGGTCAGTGCAGTGGTTGCAGAAGCATCAAGGGGTCGTGTCGAAGCACCGTACATGAAAACACAGTACGCCAGGGCTCGCCGTTTCGGTTCGTGATGTGGAAAAACCACCCATGAACTGTGCGTTGAAGGGATCGGCGAACATCGGCTATACTTGTGCTCGTGCCAGCGTGGCTCAGAGGTAGAGCAGCGGTTTCGTAA
>JAFGFT010000004.1 GCA_016930935.1 Dehalococcoidia bacterium
ACTTCCTTCTGGTCGGGTGTCAAACGGTCCATTGCTTCCCTCACCGAGCCCAGGAGTAGATTGTGTTCTGCGATGTGCGCAGTATCAGGGGCACCCGGCAGGTCCTCGTCAGTTTCATCGCTCCTCTCGTATCGCGAAGATGCGCGCAACCGGTCGACAACGAGGTTGTGCGCAATGCGGAATAGCCACGCCTCCATGGGCGCTCCGCGGTCGCGGTAGGAATCGAGCGATTCGAAAGCACGCACGAAGACGTCGGCGGCGATGTCCTCTGAGTCTGTCTTGTTGCTGGTACGTGCGTATGCGTAGCGGACGAGCCGGGGATAGCATGAATCGAAGAGGGCAGTAAGTTGCTCTTCTTTGCTTGGGCGATTGACTGTATTCTCGGTATCGACGTCGAACGCCATTCGCTGCTATCCCGTTGCACCAGGTTGCCTCCTAAGTATACAGACCCTGCACCGCATGGTGCCTTGGCTTGCCTGTACCCATAGAAACGCCGATAGGAGATTTGTGTCAGGACTATGGTCCGCGAAAATGGAAAAGAACAGGGGACCCTTTGTGAGGAGTCCCCTGCCGGATGCGAAACGAGGTGGGTTACACGAAGCTGTAGAAACGGCTCGGATTCTCTACCATGATGGTATCGATTGTGTCCTGGCTGACGCCGTGTTTCAGCATCATGGGCACCACGTAGTTGGAGATGTGGCTGTAGCCCCATCCTCCGTAGTGAACAAGTTTTGATTTGCAGACGATGTCGTGGGAGATGAAGAGTTGCTTCAGATAGCCTGCGTCAATCAGCGCCTTCAGTTCATCGATTCGGGTCGTGTCGTTCGGGAGGTCAATTGGCGGGGCACCGGGGAAGTCAGGGAAATGGCCCTCATAGCCGAAGAGGTCATACTCGATGTAGCTGCCGTACTTCGCGAGTTCTAGCCTGCCCTCGTGATTGCGGATACGTCCGTCGATATGGCTGAATGCAACGCGTGACATGTCTGCGCCCGCATCTGCCAGTATGCGCGCCGCGGTAATCGGGCCTTCGGGATGTCGGCCCGGATGTACGTTGATCGGGGCACCCGTTGCCTTCTGGGCTTTCACTGCAGCGAGCAGCGATTTTTTCTCGAATTCATGCAGGGGCCATGAGGTTCCGATTTCGCCAATGAGCCCGGACTTGATGCCGGTGCTGCCGATGCCAACGGTGATGTCCGCGACAATCTCGTCCGCCATCTCGTCCACGGACTTGGAGAACACGGCTGGCTTGAGCGAGTTGGCTGTGTAGTAGCCCGAACCCATGATGATGTTGAGCCCCGTGAGGCGCGATATCCTGGCGAGCGCGTTCCAGTCCCTGCCGAGGCCATTGTTCCCCTGGTCGACTATGGTCCGTCCTCCGGCAGCCTTGAACAGGAGTACTTCCGCTGTCTGTACTTCCTCATCGAACAGCTGAAGATTGTCCTTGTTCTCGAAAGGATGGTAGCGGAGCCAGCTCAGGAGATTCAGGGCAACCGGCTTGGATGCGATTCCTTTCTTGGACGATTCGACGGGTTCTACGTACAGGGCACTGCCATCCATAAGAACATGCTCATGGGGCAGAGTGACGCCAAGGTCTTTGCCATCAACGGTACCGAGTACTGTCTGGGCCTTTCCCGCGATAGATGATATGGACATTCTGGCCTGGCCTCCTTTTCCGGTCTGGGGCGTTCTCAGCCCTTCTGCTGCTGGCGACGATACCACGGCGGGGATGCAGCGTCAACGCCGATATGGAGCGGCGGCACAAGTGAGGTCAAGCGGATGCTATTGGCCTCATTATTGATATCAAGCATATAGTTTGCGACAAGCTAAATATCTATGCTAGCCTTTCAGTATGGACCGTTCAGCGACGGTCCTGTTTTTCACACGTTGCACGTGAAGGAGATCATATGAAGCCAATTCGCTCGTTCGTGCTCGCGCTTTTTGCGGCAGTGCTACTTCTACCGCTGAGTGCAGGCACGGCTGAAGCCGCAGTGCACGGCGCACCGGACCTTGAAGCACTCGTGGTCGGTGATGATGAGTTCCAGGTCGGCTCAGTCGGCACGCTTGAGTTGATGATTCAGAACATCGGCTCATTTGATGGGCGGGTCACTGGTGCTGACGACCAGGTGCTTGCCTACGGCTACAATATGGGCGGCATGATGGTGGCCTATCCTGCCACCACTGCCCAGAACCTGACGGTCACGCTTGAGTCCTCCAGTCCCACTATCGACGTTGTGGCTGGCACGAGCTATGTCGGAGTACTTCCTCATAGCTATGTGACACCCCAACCCCTCCGCTTCGACGTGCGGGTGTACCGTTACGCGGATGTTGGGACGTACGAGCTTGAACTCAAACTGACCTATGAGTACATAAAGGATGTTGACTGGCTGAATCCGCCGGACTCCCTTCCGTTGCCTCCCAATCCTGATGCCTACAATGCCGCTACCTATCAGCCACACTTTCAGTTCACCCGGGAGCAGGTGACGGAGACGATTCCGGTGACTATCAAGGTGGTCGGCAGCTATTTTGAGGCAGTGAGGACGGATGTAGAGGGGCTGCGACCCGGGACCAGTGGAATTGTGAGTGTGACCCTCGGCAACAACGGTGAGACTGCGTACGACGTGACCGCGGAGGTAGTCGCCAGCGGAAACTTCATCCCTGTGGACAGGGCCAGCTATCTCGGCACTGTTGATGCGGGTTCGCGTGTCACGACAGATTTCAAGGTGGCGGTTTCTCAGGATGCTATTTCGAAGACGTCACCACTGACGGTTCTCGTGAAATACACGGACAAGAAGGACGTTGACAGGGTCAGCACTGTGACAGCGGGAGTAGACATAATGCCTGCTGTTGACTTCGCGGTTACCGCTGCTGAACTGGAGGATGAGTTGAAGGCAGGTGGCAAGCGCGCGCTGAGCGTGTCCATACAGAACACAAGTGATGTCGACCTGACAGACGCTGTGGCCAGAATCAATGCCATTGACCCGTTTTCCAGCACGGATGACACGGCCTACATTGGAGAGTTTCCCGCGGGTGCAATCAGGGTGGCTGTGTTCAGCATCGCCGCCGATGACGACGCGACAGCGAAACCTTATGCGCTTGATGTGGACCTCAGATACAAGGACAGCAACGGAGATTCTCACACGTCTGACGTGCTGAAAGCCAACGTGGTTGTCGGTGAGCCAGACGGTATGTCCTCCCAGACGGCACTACTGCTCGCAGTTGCCGGCATCGCCCTTGGTGGCGGTGCATATTTGGCGGTCAGGTTTTTCAGCAAGCGACGGAAGACTATCGCTGCGGCTGAACTGAGCGCGAGCTAGTATGGCACGTCTATTCGAACGCATCGGCTCTCTGCTGTCACGCAGACCATACGTGTTCCTGCTGGTCTCAGGTCTGCTGCTGTTGCCAGCGCTTGTTGGTGCAACCCGCATCGAGATGGAGACGGGTCTGGATACGTTCGTGTCTCCGGATACGGAGATGTACCGGGAGTACGAGGTCTACGCGGAGAACTTCGCGACAGGCGAGTCCGTAATGCTGATGCTGTCGGGCGACGTATCGAGTGTCGACACACTTCATGCCGAACAACGGCTCGGCGATGCCCTGATGAACGATAGCCGGGTGTTATCGGTGCAGAGCATGGCATCTGTCGTTGAGGGGGCGATGAGGCAGACTTCCGGTGTTGCGTACGTGCCGTACAACCAGGGTGAACTTGACGCAGTGATAGCCCGGTTTCCTGATGAGGTCATTGGTGCGCTGTTGCCAGACAGTCAGTACTCGCTGATACTCGTCGATGTGAAACCGGGATTGGACCAGGATGAACTCGCAACTCTGTTGACGCGCGTGGCAGACGCGGCACGTGAAGCGAGCTTCCCCCCTGGTGTGACAGTCGATACCACAGGCGAAGCCAGGTTCGCGGCTGAGATGCAGGATGAGATGGGTAAGAGCCTGACCTTCATGCTCGGCGCAGTGGTGGCGGCGATGATTCTTGTACTTGCCCTTGTCTTCAGTCATGTCCGGCGCAGGCTGATGCCTCTTGTTGGCGTTGTCGTTGCCGTTATCGCGACGTTCGGGATATCAGGGTTGCTCGGAGTCCCTCTGACCATGGCATCCATGACCGTGTTTCCACTCCTCATCGGAATCGGGATTGACTACTTCATTCAGTTTCACAACCGTATAGATGAGGAGGTGCGGGCGGGAAGGACGGTTGCAGAGGCAGTCAAGCATGGCATGAAGAGCATCGGACCTGCGGTGGTCCTTGCCGTCGTGTGCGGAGGTCTCGGATTCTCGGCACTCTTCGACTCTCCTGTACCTATGATGGTGCAGTTCGGCGGTCTGAGCCTTGTTGGCATCGTACTCTGCTTTCTTGCGGCGGTGTTCTTCATGTCGCCTTTGCTCTATCTGATTTACAGACGTCCTGTGTCCTCTGTAGTGCAGAGGCATCGTGAGGCGTTGTCTCCTGTTGTTCACAAGGAACTGGGAATAGAGAGACTGCTCGGCAGGATGTCGATCTTCTGTGCCAGACATCCGTGGCCCGTTATTGTGGCAGTCGTACTTCTGACCGTACTCGGCTATTCATACGACCAGCATGTGGGAGTATCTGTGGATGAAGAATCGTATGCTCCCCCTGACATGCCGGTACTTGTGGAAGCGAAGAAGCTGGCGACAGTGACAGGTGCCGGCGATTCTCTTCAGTTGCTCATTCGGTCGGATGACGTGACGTCCCTCGCCGTTCTCGTCTGGATGGATGAGTTCGAGCAGTACGTAGTGAACCGCCACCAGGCCATCAACGGGAGTTCCAGCGTCGCGGGAGTCGTGAAGCAGGCGACGGGCGGCACCATTCCGCAAACGTCTGCCGAGTTGGGAGTGGTGCTTCGTTCTCTCGATGAGAGCGTTCTGGAACGAGTGGTGAGCGGTCCATCGACCGGCCTCATCACTCTCAGTACTGCAATCATGGAACCTGAAGACTTCCAGGAAACGTTGGCTCTGCTTGAACGTGACCTTGAGTGGATTGCGCCGCCGCCGGGAACGTATGCAACATTTACGGGTGAGTCGGTTCTCATGGGCAGCGTGCTGGACCCCCTTACGAGTGGTCGTTACGAGATGACTTTCAAGGGCCTCCTGCTTATCTTCCTGGCTCTATTGATTGTCTACAGGGACTGGTTCAAGGCCCTCATACCTGTGTTGCCCGTCGTAATGGTGACGGGTCTCTCCGGCGGAGTAATGTATGTACTGGGCATGGAATACACCGCCGTATCTGCGACCATGGGGGCACTTATCATCGGCCTTGGGGTGGAGTATTTTCTTCTGGTCATGACCAGGTACTACGAGGAACGCGACAAAGGGGCTGAGCCTGAAGAGGCGATGCAACTGGCGGCGTCGCGGGTTGGGGTGGCGCTTCTGTCATCAGGAGCCACCACCATCGGTGGGTTCGGTGCGCTGATGCTGTCGACCTTTCCTGTCCTGCAGACATTTGGTACTGTAACGGTAATCATATTCTCGCTTCTGTTGCTCCTGACCTTCACCGTCCTTCCGGCAGTTCTTGTGCCGTTGGACCGGCTGCGCAGCAGAGTGAGACATCATCGCGAGTTGAAATCGTTGAGTGTGGTGACTGACACCCGGGGAGGGCTGGTTGCATGACTACCTCTGACGAGAGACGTCATCTTATTGATGACATAATCACACTTGCGGAGCGTGACTTCCTCAGTGTTCCCCGCATGATGGGGGATGAATGGCTGACACTGGATATCACGATGTCACAGTTCAAGGTGCTGCTTCTTCTGCAGCAGGAAGGCTCGATGCGGGTGAGTGAGATTGCTGCCGCCCTTGGAGTGACCCAGGCAGTGGTGACAGGGGTGACGGACCGGTTGGTCCACCGTGACCTGATTGAACGCGTTGGAGATCCACATGACCGCCGCGTGGTCATATGCAGGCTTACGGCCGAAGGGGACCAACTGGCGCAGCGTCTGTCACTCTCGGGTATGGAGCGCGGACGCAAACTCATGGAAGTGATGACCGTTGAGGAACTGCAACTGCTCAAGGAAACCTTTGAAATGGCCTCAAGGGTGCTCAAGCGGGTGAAACACAAACTGGGAGTCGAGGCCGGCAATTATGAGCCGACCTCGACCGAATGAACTCTTCGCTATGACTTCTTGATGGTGATGGTCTTGATTGCGTCGCCCTGCTTGATTGCGAGCAGGACATCCATGCCCTCAGTCAACTGACCGAAAACGGCGTGTTTGCCGTCCAGATGGGGTTGCGGCTCGTAGGTGATGAAGAACTGCGAGCCGTTCGTATTTGGACCGGCATTGGCCATTGAGAGTGTGCCTGTGCCGTGTTTATGCGCGCTGAACTCATCCGCGAACTTGTAGCCCGGTCCGCCCATGCCTGTCCCTGTGGGGTCGCCACCCTGGGCCATGAAGCCCGCAATCACCCTGTGGAACGTCGTGTTGTCATAGAAACCTTCCTGGGCGAGGAACACGAAGTTGTTGACCGTTATCGGGGCATCTGCGGCAAACAACTCGCAGACGATATCTCCCTTTGAAGTCTCGAACGTGGCGGTGTAGGTGGCAGTCTTGTCGATAGTCATTGCCGGTGGTGATGTGTAGTTCATCTGTTCCTTCTCCTGTTGTTGTTGCGCTGGTGCTGGTTCGGTGCAGGCGGTGAGAATGGGGAGCAGTACGGCCAGTGCCAGAATGATATGTGCGCTGCTGAATCGAGTTTTCATCTATGATACCGGTCTCTTTCTGTGGGCTTGTTTCTGTTGATACATCAGGTCGTCCGCTCTGGATAGCACCTGTTCAAGACTCTCGGAGAGGTTCGGGTCGTATGTCGCGACGCCGGAACTGAGGCTGATGCTGTACGGACGACCGACTCGCTCTTCAAATGCTATCAGATTTTGCTCGAGGCGCATACGGAGCGTGCCAACGCTCGTGTCGCTGGTCTCGATGGCGAGCACGACGAATTCATCCCCACCAATGCGGGCTATGATGTCTGACTCACGAAATGTCTGGCGCAGTATGTTCGCGACATCCACCAGGGCCATATCACCCTCATGATGTCCCAGGGTGTCGTTTATGGTCTTCATTGCATCGAGGTCGCAATAGAAGAGAAGCATGTTGTGATTGGTGCGCTTGCTGAGCTTCACCTGTTGCTCTGCCATGGAGAAGAAGCCCCTGCGGTTGTAGAGCCCGGTGAGTTCATCTCTATAGGACATGGCGCGTGTGTGCTCTTCGGCTTGCTTGAGGTTGTGGAACAGTATTTCGTATGGCCTCGTGAATCCTGTCTCGACGAGTGCCTTATATATGAGGTAGAAGGAGAGCGCGAGAGAGAGATGAGCCAGGACGAACCACGGTCCTGCGACGAAGCTCTCAAGTCCGAAGGCGATGGAGGCAAGCGCGGCGAATGCAATCGCCATGGTCATGAGCGACAGGACGTTGTGGTGAAACCTGTGGCTTGAACGGTGCGCAAGTACCATTGCGCCCATCATCATGGCGGCGGTTATCGAGTGGCTCGCGATGGTGAATGTGGTGGGGACTCCGTCTGGTGTGCAGCACAGTTGCAGAGGGTAGAAGAGAACCGCTCCTGCAAGCAGGATGGTTGAGGTGAGCAGCAGAAACAGTGTCGGATGCGGGCGCAGTCGACGGGTCAGGAATCTGATGGCCAGCAATAGTGCGAAGGCTTGAACAAAGCGGCCGGCGATGAGCGCTCGTGTCGATGTCTCAATACCGCCCGGCAACACGGCCATCCATGGCTGGCCGAACATGTGGATTGCCTCAAAGGCAATCATGGGAAGGCAGGCAAGCCCCAGAAGGAGAAAGTAGTCTGAATCCAGGAACGCTCGTGCGTTCCAGCCGAACAGGAAGATGCTGAAAAGCAGGGCGATGGAGAATAGTTCAACCAGGGAATGAAAGAGAGTGAAGCTCCAGAGGCTCGCAGCGTAGAACGCACACAGGAGAACAATCCCCGGCAGGAGCGTATGGAGAAGGCGAACCAGATGTGAGACTCTCAGCACTGACCCAGCACGCCATGAATCTCTGCGCCGCCATTGCCTTCCGGTTGCGGAAGGTTCTGACTCAGTCGCGTGGTTTTCTTCCCCTGCCGGACTGGAATCGCTCATACGCATCCAGAAGGTCAATCTCCCCAAGATAGACCTTGGCAACGAACCATCCTATGCCCACACAGAGTGCCACGACCAGGAACTTGGCGAAACCGAGCAATGCGATGATGAGACCCGCAACGAGTCCCGCGACGATTCCGACTGTCTTGGGATTTCTCATGGCAATACCCTTCCTACCTCACCGAAACACGACTGCGCTTGTCAGAATGGAACTTGAACTTGATGTCTATCCTGGCAACGGGGAGGCCTGTGAGTTGTTGGATGGACTCGCGTATCTTCGACTTCATCTCGGGGTTGATTTCCAGCAGGTTGGAGCCAAGACTGACTGTCGCACGGGTCTTGATGAGGAGTCCTTCCTGTTGGTCTTGAATGAAGCAGCGGACGTGGGTGACACCGTGAACGGATTCTCCCGTCTTCTCCGCCAGGAGGCAGAGGCTTTCATCCTCAATGGTAGCAGTGCCCTTCTCAGTCCTGCTGAGCACGTGGATGGCGTTGTTCTGGAGGGGTGTTACCTCTGCAATCAGGAGTGCAAGCATACCCACGGCGGCGATGACGCTGAGGGAGAGTAGTGCGGCCTTGGTGCCCGTGTCCGCCGTAGCGGCCATCTGCAATTGTGGCTGGAACCATCCAAGCATGACGTCGGGGGTCCACACCATTGTGGCAACCCCTATCGTCACAATCGCTACAGACAGAACCAGCAGCGCAATCAATATGACTACGACACGATTAAAGGCAGAAATCATCATTACATGCCTCTCCCTGGCAACGCATACGTTGCAGTACCCCGCGGGCGCGTGTGCGCCCACGGGGTACGTTGCACTTCTACTGGACTCTGGAGGCAGGTTTCTTGGCCTGGATGTCTATGCCGACGACGCGGACGTTGATTTCCTTGGCAACCAATCCTGTGAACTCAAGCAACCGGGCGGCAACCTTCTTGCGCACCTCGTTGATGATGTTCGGGATACTGTAGCCGTAGAGAACGTTGAGCTGGAGGTCAACCAGGCATTCTCGCTTGCCGACCTCAACTGCCACGCCGGACCTGGCCTTCTCGGCCGCATCAGCGAATGCGCCCGAAAGGGCACGTCGCACAGCGCTCTTGCCGAGACTACCTACCCCTTCAATCTCCTGGGCGGCCATCCCTGCGATAGACGCCACCACATCGTCACCGATGATGGTGTTGCCAATAAATCCATGGTCGTTCTTCGTTTCTTCTACCATCGTGCGCCTCCTATTTCATTTAGATTGCCTGGCCATAGTTGGCCATGACGGAACAACCGCACGTTGCCGCCCATCCGGCGGGGAGTGCGGAGTATTCCCTCTCTTCTCATGTTTCAGGCACGTTCCCGTTTCATTGGTGATACGGGTACTCTCACGAGTACGCTATCATCCTCTGCCGTCAGTTTAGTGTGCGTTTGTGGGGGTGTCAAGGAGATTTCCCGAAGCGGGGCGAAAGTGTGGTCAGAGGTTCCGCAAGTTGCGCGTCGGCCGCATCAGAAGAGCCCGTTGTCACAAGGAGGCGGTCGATTCCGTGAGAGGTGGTGCGCACTACTGTGGAATGCACGGTCAGGTGCCGGTGGGCAGGTCGAACAACACACTGATGAAACGGGGGTTTAGAGTGGTCTGGACCTGTCTGTGAACCATGGTTCCCGCATCAGGAGTGCCCCGATGAAGCCGATGGCCATGAGACCTGCGGTGAGCAGAACACCCTGCTGGAACGCGGCGACCGGATAGTGCCTGACACCGTCAATCATTTCGCCGGTCCATCCGTTATCGAGTGCCAGTCCGAAGAGTGGCTGTACCGCTGCGGCTCCGAGGAAGGCGCCCATGTTGATGACGCCGCTGGTCATCCCCCGGACGTTAGGAGGGGCGACGTCGCGGACAGTGGCGAAGGTCACAGACATGGCCCCGATTCCGAAACCCACCAGGAATGAGAGTGACCAGAATGCCTCAAGGGGAGGTTTGCCTCCATTCCAGAAGGCGATAATCAGATAGCACGCGAGTGCCGTTGCAGTGGCTGCGGTAATCGGGATGCGCCTGCTGCCGATGCGGTCGGAGATGAAGCCGAGAAAGGTAGTTCCGAGGATGGCGCCAATGGCGGACGAAACGGCGAACGTGGCGGCATAGTCGCGGGCAATGCCGTAGGTCTGCATGAGGTAGACCACGAACCAGTTGAGGAAGAACGCACTGTAGGAACCGTATGTTCCCATTGCCACGAAGAAGAGGGGCCACATCCTGGGGTTCTTCACGGTCATGGCGAAGCGGGTACGTATTGGAATGCCGGGAGGGTCTTCACCGGGACCTCCCCCGGTGCCTCCCTCTATGGCGGTGATGGAGGGCAGTCCTGCCTTCGTCGGGTCGTCTTTCACGATTATCCACGTGATGATGGCAAGTCCACCGCTGAGTCCTGCCGCGGTCAGCAGTGACATGCGCCAGCCGAAGGCGATGATAAGGAGCGCCAGGGGGGTTGCAGCAATGAGCTGGCCGGTGTTGTTGATTGCGCCGGAGAGGCCGGTAACGGTGGCAACTTCCCTGGCCCTGAACCAGTTCATGATTATCTTGAGGACGCTGAGCCATTCCAGGGACGCGCCGAAGCTGACAAGGATTCTGCCGAGGTAGAGCACCTCGAACGTGGGCGCCAGTGCCATGACAACGCTGCCGATGGTGGTGAAGATGAGGCCGATGGTGATTGTCTTCCTGGGGCCGATGCTGTCAGCAAGCGTGCCGGAGGGAATCTGCATGGCTGCGTAGATGTAGAAATAGATGGCGCCGAGGCTGCCGAAGGCAACCGCCGTCACGTTGAAGTCCGCCATGATGCGGTCCGCCATCGGTCCCATGGCGGCACGGTGGAAGATGCCGATGGAGTGGGAAAGAACGGCCACAAACCACAGTGGCCAGCGCACGCGGTAGGCCCGCGCCATCTGCTTGTTCCAGAGGGTAGGTCGTGTTGAGGGCTGCTGGTTCTCTGTGGTCATCTACTTTGTCTTACTTCTTTGTACCTGCTCGCGTTGTTACGGTTCCGCTCATGCGGGGCACACGGCCACAACGACACACACGTGGGTACTGCGGCAAGGCTGCGCTCGGAATGAAGGTGTCTGGTTGGGTGGTGTGAAACGTGCCGCTGGTTTTCCCTCGTCATTGTAGCCCATTCGGTGTGGGAATGCCACGTGGATGGTCGATGAGCGATTGGTGGTGGAGGAGGTGGTGGTGTGTGAACTGAGGCTACTCCAGGAGACCACAGGTATAGAGGACTTGGAGTGGTTGGCTGATCTGAGGGTGTCAGTCAGGGAGAGATTGCAGCAATCGCGTACGAAACGAGCAGGACGACGATGCATGCGTAGGAATCGCCGCTTGTCAGGATGAGCCTGGGCGTCGCACTCAACCAGAGAATCCGCGCACCGCCTGGCATACGGTAGCTACTTCGGTGTCGGAAAGCTCCGGATACATGGGCAAGGACAGAAGCTCTCGTGACAGGGCCTCTGTCTGAGGGAGAGAGAAATGCCCCAGGTTCAGAGCGTGTTGATGATGCATGGGGACGGGCCAGGAGATGAGCGTCTCAATGCCTTGCTCCCGATGGCCTGTACGTACTGTCAGACCATAGTACCGCATGCCCAAATGTACAGCCAACGTTACCATTGATATGGCGCCATGTTGGTTCACGTCATTCCTGCTGCGTGTCCGGCTGTGCCACCCGGCCTTGAACCGGGGAAGGAGATGCCATGTACAGAGTCCCACTATTCCAGGCGGACATTGGCGTACAGGAACTGGAACGGGTGGGGATGGTGTTGAGGTCAGGAGAACTCCAGCAGGGGGAAGTGGTGGCGGAATTCGAAGACCGGTTCAGACACTACATGGGGACAACATATGCGGTTGCGGTCAGTTCCGGTACGGCGGCGTTGGAGCTGTCGTTGCTGGCGGGAGGGATACGTGGGGAGGATGAGGTCATCACGCCTGCGCTTGCGCCCACGGCGACCACGGAGGCGATTGTGCGGTGCGGAGCCGTGCCGGTGTATGAAGACGTGGACCGGTGCGGTCTTGCAATGAATCCCGTCTGTGCTGAAGCAGCCGTTACCTGCTGGACGAGAGCTGTTGTTCCCGTACACCTGTTTGGGTGTTCCTGTGATACGTGCATGCTGCTGCAGGACGGGTGCCAGAGGGACAACGGGACGTGCGGAGGGGACAGATTTGGCCCGCGTGGAACGGGGTGTTTCTCTTTTGGCAGAGGCGCTGTGATGACCACCATTGCGGGAGGCATGCTCTGCACCAATGAGCCGTGCGTTGCCTGCAAGGCAATGGCGTTGCGGGATAGCCCGGAGTCTGTCCGGTATGGGGTTGGGGAGGGGCGTTTGCCCTACAGGATGACAGCGATGGCCGCTGCCATCGGGCTGTGCCAGCTTGAGAGGTTGCGGGGGTACAGAGAAATCTGGCGTGACAATGCGCGTCTGCTCACAGAAGGTCTTGGGGACATGCCCGGCATCACGGTGGCGCGGGAACTGCTTTGCCTGCCGGTTGGACCACACGTCACGTCCCAGAACATCGAGTGTATCGTAGAGGTTGTGGAGGGTCTGCGTGGAAGAGGACGGGCATCAAATGTTGGTGCTGTGCCCATCCGGATTGAGGTGTCATGCAACCTGCCATGCAGGACGCTGGCGTCTGTCCCCCCAAATGGCAGTTGCCTGTTGGCGCAGAGCAACAGCATGGTAGAGTCTTTGTCAGCGTAGACGGTACCAATCGTATGACGGGCGGGATATAATGGCTTGGCTTTGATTGGCGACGATGACATGGAGTAGCGTCGTGGTTGAGCCAATTCGTCCGGTGGCCGGCGTACAGCCCGTGCCGTTCGTAGTTGCGAAATCTCTCACCGCAGAGAGGCGCACGGATGGTACCAAGGGTGCCTGTCCAGTACGTGGCGAGAGGGTGAAGCGCGCCACTTCCGTTGCAGCACGGGTGTCCATGCTCGGTACGCACTTATGAATCCTATTGAGCGCATCGTCAGGCAGATTGGTCATCTTTCCCTGCATAAATGGATGGCCGTACTCGGCCTCGCACTCGGCGCATGGGCCACGGCCCTCAATCTGCTGTATGTGAACGAGTACCTGCTTCTCCTTGGGCCGGTGCTCATCATGGCATCGGTGTTCGCGTTGCGGCAACGGTCATCGACGGTACCTGCGGCCGATTCCTTCTCGTCTCTCAACGTGCGTGGCGCCATGCTGGCACAAGCCGCGGTCTGGTTGCTTCTTGGAATCATGGTCCTGTTGGCACACAGCCATGCGGTCGAGAGGCCGTTGGCGTTCTTCGTGGTTGCTGCCGTGGTAGTGGTGCTCCTGGCTCTGCGGGCATTCGAGGCACCCTCGCGCGCAGGTACAGCTGCCTATCTCTTGCAGTTGCTTGTCTTCTCACTTGTGTTGAGCGCAAGCGTGTTCTACCTGACGTCCGGCCTTCCAGGCTCCGATGCATGGGGACACCAACTGCTGATAGACGCCATCGGTCAGCGTTCGCATCTACCGCCAACCAGTGAGTACTTCGGCTACAGATTCTATCCTTTGATGCACATGGCGGTTGCCATGGCGCAGAAGGTGCTTGCGGTTTCAAGCAAGACAGCACTATTCCTGGCTGTCAGCGTGCCACTCACCCTGTCAACACTGGCGGTCTATGCCTTCGCACGCCGATACCTGAGTCATTCGGCTGCCCGTCTGGTGCCGCTGCTACTGGTCGCGAGCAGCTATTTCATGCAGTGGGGCACCCAGGTCATTCCGACCTCAATGGGACTTGCCATATTTGTGGTGCTGATGATGCTACTGACTCGTACTGACCGATGGACGACAGCGGACTTCACCCTGTGGCTCCTTCTGATTGCAGCCCTTGTGGCTTGTCATGAAGTCTCCGTATTCATATTCTTCAGCGCAGTGGCCTTCATGCTGGCGTTCCACATGCTGCTACGCCACGTGCCATTTGGATTCGCCACAGCGTCTTCCACAAGGGTGCAGAAAACAGCGCTGTTCATCTCCGTAATGCTGGTGGTCACCTATTGGAGTACCGTGCCTTACGCTGTGGATGGCACGCCCTTCTTTGACGTAGTGTTGACTACACTCCGCAACTCGATTCAGGGACAAGCCGGCTTTCTTGCACGGACGGAGGTCGTGCTGACGGCGGGTGAATGGATGCAGGCCCTTCTGACAGTTGGCGGTTTCGCTGCATTCTACGGACTGGTTGCAGTCGGGTTCTTCGTATGGCTGCGGCCTGAGCATCGTACTCCGCGGAAGCTGGCGCTTGCAGATACGGTCATCGCACTGACGGCCATCGCGCTTGTGTTCCCGCTCTTCGGGCTCCGCAACATATTGCCGCACAGATGGTTCGCGTTCATATGGGTGCTGGCGGCGTTGCCTGCAAGCCAGGGGTTGCTTGCCCTGTGGGAACGTGTGCCTCACGGAAGGCTCAAGACCGCAGGTGTTGCGGCATGCGTGGGAATTCTGGCGTTCTTCATGGTGACCGCGCCTATCGCCAACACTGACAGCCCCGTGTACGCGCGGAGCTTCACGCAGCGCATGTGTTTCTATGACAGTGAATTGCAGGCGGCATCGTGGGCAGTGAACCACGCAAGCGCGCCGTTGGCTGCAGATCTCCAGTTCGGAATCAGGATACTACGCGACCATTCAGGGGCTGTGGATGTGTCAACCAACGTGATGGATGAAGACGCATTGCTCTCGCGGTCCTACGTCTGGCGGAGCACGACACTTGAGCAGCCGGTGCAGTCTCAGTCGGGAGTGATGTTCGCTCCGGGACCCGGCCACGTGTTGCGGCTTGAATCGGCCCAGGCTGTTGTCTACGCCGACGGCACATGTGAAGTGTTTGTTCCTGCACGCGAACTGCCGGAAGGTAACAGTTCGGATGCTGCGTGACTCATTCTATGGTGCGGTGAGTCTGCTGGCCCCGGCGGCTACCCAGTTCGTACTGCGTGTGGTGGTCGGACGCACACTGGGAGATACCGCCCTCGGGCTGTTTACCATCACCGTGGCCGTCTACTTCTTTGCGCTTCTGGTCGGCGGAGTGGGCGTCAACGCGGCCCTCACGCGGTTTGTTGCGCACAACACTGCCGCCGGCCATCCAACTGCAGCGCTCCTTCGGCATGGCCTTCGCCTTTCTCTTTTGGCTGCGATGGTTGCGGGAGGCACCCTGTATGCAGGCGCTGACATCGTATCTCTGCGGATTCTGGACATGGCTGAACTTGTACCCATGCTCAGATGGGTTGCTATTGGCCTCCCCGGAGTTGTGGCGGGAAAGGCAGTGCTCGGATATCTCAACGGGCTTCGGCGAATGCGGACGTATGCAGCCATCAGCCTGGCGCAGAGTCTGATGGCACTGGCCGTCTGTGGTGTCCTCATCCAGACTGGCCACGGGGTAGAGAGCGTGGCCGCGGGATTCGTGCTCTCGATGGGTGCGATGGGGGCATGCGCAGTCGGTGTCGTGTTTCGTGAACTCAGGGGATACGAGAAAGGCGCGGGGACCACGGGGACCGCTGACCTCCTGCATTTCGGCCTATTCGTGACGCTGACAAACGGCGTTGGTCTGGTGCAGTCATACACAGACTCGCTTATGCTCGGCTATTTCTTGGCGGCTCGGGAAGTTGGATTGTATGCCGTCGCAATCCTTGCACTACAAGTTGTTCTACTTCCCGGTTCCGCGGTCCAACTTGCGACCACGCCGAGAATCGCCGGCCTCTGGGCGGAACGGGACCGCGCGGCTATCAAGAGTCTGCTGGAGACAACAATGCGCGTCACCGGGCTGGTCGTGCTCCCTGTGGCGTTCACTGCAGTTGTTGGCAGGGAGTTCATTATCACCCTGTTCATGGGTGCCGAGTTCATCCATGCGGCGCGGCCTCTGGTACTCCTTATGCCCGGTGCGGTTGCAATCACGTTGTGGGCGAGTGTTGGTGCTGCTCTGAGCAGTACGGGCCATGTCAAGCTTGCGTTCGGGCTGAGTGCCGCCTCTGCGGCGGCTAACGTGCTGCTGAACGCTGCACTCATACCATCGTATGGTCTGGCCGGAGCAGCTATGGCCACAAGTACCTCGCTGTTGGTCGGGAGCGTGGCTGCCTGCTTTCTGGCGCAGCGCGTCATCGGCGTATCGCTCGACCTGCGCCGCCTCGTGTTGGTTGCTCTTGGGACGGCAACGGGAGCGGTCATACTGAACGGGCTTGGCTTGGCACCAGCATCAATCCTGGGTGCAGTCGCGTATCTGGCCGCTGCATTCGCCATATGCGCGGCAACCCTGTTGACGGTAGGAGAGCGGTCGTGGGCCTGCAAGGTGCTGCGTTCACTGCGGCGAACTACTTGATTCTTCTGGCGGGCACACCGGCCACCGTAGCTCCCGAAGGCACATCTTCAAGTACGCAAGCGCACATTCCGATGGTGGCCCATTCGCCCACTTTCACTCCCTGAAGCAGGGCGGCGTGGGCACCCACGTACGCGCCCTCCGCCACTACACAGTAGCCGTTGACGTCGGCCCACGGCCCAATGGTGGATGAAGCGTCAATCCACACGTCGTGGCCGACTGTTGCTCCAACGTTCAAATGAACGTGCCGTGCCACTTGTGCTCCGGCCGAAACGAAGGCAAAGGGAAGTGCCACGATGCCGGCATCCCTAGCCAGATCCCCCCACACTACTGCCGAAGGGTGAATGATGTTGGCATATTGTGCGCCCAAGCCATCCAGTCGCGCGACCATCTGTGCCTTCACCCCTGGCGTGCCAACTGCCACCACGTATCTGACTTCGGCGGCATTATGAGAGTTCACCCAGTCCAGTCCGCCGAGCACTGGAAATCCGGAGAGGGTTGTGCCATGTAAGGCGGGATTGTCATCCAGAAATCCGAGAGGGTGCAATCCGGTTCCTTGCCGCTCCATGTCGAGCGCGGTTGACAACACTTCCTTCCCAAAACCACCGGCACCGACAATGACGAGGGAAGGTGTCGCCCGCTCATCGTTTTCCATTATTGCTCTCCTTCGGGGGCTAACACGAGACGGTATCAAGATACTCGAGCACGACGCGCTCAATCTCATCGTGCGTGAGTGGGACTACTGCGTCGGAGACCACCCACTTGTTCAGTTCCATCTTGTCTGATACCTCCTCCGCTTCGAGCGCGCGCGGGTGCACTACGACAGCGTCGTCGGTCAGCGTTGTTCTCGCGAGTTCATCATCACTCAGCAGCCGTTCGTGAAGCTTCTCGCCGGGTACGAGCCCTGTCTTGATTACGCGTACGTCTTCGCTGCTGATTCCCAGGCGTGGGGCAATGCGCAGGCGCATCACGTCCAGAAGGTCTCCCAGGCGAAAGGCCTTCATCTTCAACACGTGAATCTGTCCGCCGTCCGCTGATTCACTCGCGCTCAACACAAGTCGTGCCGCCTCATCTGGTGGCATGGCGAAGCGTGTCACATTCGGGTCGGTGATTCGCAGCGGTTGGCCCCGCCGCAACGTATCAATCCAGACGGGAATGACTGATCCTCTTGAGGACCAGACGTTGCCGAACCGGACGCAACTGATGACGGTTCCGGTTGGCGCATCCAACGCTGCATTCAGCGTGAGTCGCTCGGCCAGAAGCTTGGTGGCGCCCATCACATTGACGGGCATGACGGCCTTGTCCGTGCTGACTGTGACCATTCGGCCGACGCCCTGATTCAACACTGCATCGAGCATATTCTGTGTGCCAAGTACATTGGTCATGACAGCTTGAAGCGGCGCATCTTCGCACATCGGGACGTGTTTCATTGCGGCAACATGGAAGACAGTGTCAATTCCAAAGTCTCTACATACGGCACGCAACGACTGCGGGTCACGTACGTCGCCAATGCGACTGATGACGCGGGCATCGTCGTAGCGGCCGCGCAGGTGAAAATGCTTCATCTCATCACGGCTGAACACAACGATGCGATTGACGCCCCTGGTGAGCAGCGCTTCCACAAGGGCGTGTCCGATGGACCCTGTGCCGCCTGTGACCAGGGCGTTGTTGTTGCTGCTCAGACTATCCATCGCGCGACCTCCGTTCGAAGAACTCTGTGATGACACTGCAGACCTCCTCGACTTGGTCGAATGTGATTTCGGGATAGAGTGGGAGCGTCAGAACCTGCCCAGACATCTGCTCTGATATGGGAAGAGATACCCCTGCGTATCCGAGCGTATCTCTGTAGAACGGAGAGGTATGGACGGGTTCAAAATAGACCTTTGAGGCCACGCCGTGTTCTCTGAGCCACAGTTGTAGCTTGTCGCGGACCTGTCGTCCGCCCGTTATCCTGACCGTGTACATCTGATACACATGCCTGGCGGGTTCCTGCACTTCGGGAAGGGCAATACCTTGGATTGCGGACAGAAGATTATTGTAGTGTGCCACAGCGGCGATTCGTTGCGCCACTAATTCGTCAATACGGTTCATCTGGGCGATTCCAACGGCAGCAAGGATATTGGACATACGGAAGTTGTAGCCAAGAGCGATGTACTCTCCGGACCCCGAAGCGGAGAAGTAGTTGCCGTCATCGTTTCTGCCGTGGGACCGAAGTAGACGCGCTCGGTTCGCTGTCACGTCTGAGTCGGTAAGCAGCGCTCCGCCTTCACCTGTGGCAATAAGCTTGTTCTGACAGAAGCTGAGGACAGCCGCATGGCCGAATGTTCCTACATTCCGGCCCTGATGCGTTGCCCCCAGTGACTCTGCCGCATCTTCAATGAGTATAAGACCGTGGCGGTCCGCCAAGGCCCTGAGGGCAGCCGCTGCGCAGGAGTTTCCGCCATAGTGGGTGCACACGATTGCTCGCGTTCGCGAGATAATGCGTGCTTCAACATCTTCCGGGTCCAACCCTAGAGTAGTCTCATCTATGTCCGCGAAGACAGGCTTTGCACCAACGAAGAGCGCACAGTTGGCTGTGGCAATGAATGTGAAGGACGGGACGATGACTTCGTCTCTCGGTCCAATATCATGCACCATGAGTGCCATGTGGAGTGCCGATGTGCCGGAATTCACCACAACGGCATGTCTGCAGCCGACGTAGCGGCACAGTCTCTGTTCAAACTCTTCAACCTCTCTACCCCCCGCCCATTTCGCTCCACGCTGGATGACGTGTGTGACTGCGTTCACCACATTCGAGGACGTATCGATGCGAAACAATGGAATCACCGTGGCTCCCTCCGTGCGCGAATCAGTTGCTGGTAGAGCGTCTCCATCTTCCGTGAGTTGACTTCCCATGATTCGTTTGCCTGTACGAGTGAAGGGTTCACAGTCTGACATCTCTGCCGCAGCGCTGCATCGCTGACAGCCCTCTCAAACGCAGTCGCAATCTCTTCGGGCGCGTCACCGTCTACCAGCAGCGCATTGACACCGTCCGTCAGATATCCCTTGTAGGCCTCCAACGGAGCCACGATAGGCACACTGCCACAGGCCATCGTCTCCACAACGCATGACCCCATCTGGTCATCAAGCGGGATACTGACAGTGGCGTTCGCCATATTGTAGAGAACGGCCATTTCCTTCGCGTCCAACTCGCGGTCAACCAAGAGCACTTTGTTGCGAATGCCGAGTGCCTGTGTGAGCTTTCGAACGCTGGACAGGTAGTTGCGGTCGGGACTACCGCCAACTGCCACGACCACGTGTACGTCGTTCCCCCGATGCGAGATTAGTCCTGCGGCGTGCACGATGGTCTCGATACGGTAGTGTGGTGTCATGGTGCGGGGGCTGAACATTACACTTGACTTCTCTGGTATTCCGAGAGACTGACGTAGTGCACATACCTCGGTGTCATAGCCTGGATGAAAGCGTGAAGTGTCGATGCCCCACGGGAATGTAACTATCTTGTGAGCGGCGACAGCATAGTAGTCGCGCAGGATAGAGGCAAGGTGGTTCGACATTGTGTTCACAACGTCTGCCTTTGCAAGTGCGGCTTTTGCGAGACTGCGCAGTGGTTGTCCGCAGTGCAGCAGACCATGAGGACCCCATGCCGAGACTACCACCGGCCGTGACGAATCAAGAGTGGCGTACAGACCTGCCAGCGTACCGAAAGTATGGACGTAGTGCCCATGCACGATGTCAGGGGCAATTCTTCTGACATGGTGGGCGACCTCAATGAATGCGGTGGCCATTAGGGCATTATGAGGTGGGGACACGATTCTGGTCAGTGACACTCGTGGGTCAAGAGAGTGTTGGGAATCAGCGGGACGCCAACTAACCAGATGCACGTCCCATCCAAGTTCCGCCATTCGATTTGCCCAGTGGACGGTGAACACGGAACGGGCATTCGCCAGGTAGCAGATTCGGGGACTCATTGGCTGCCCCTTCTGAATGGATGGGTGGATTGCATGACTGAGACTCTCTGTGAGATGGCTTGACGCCCTGAAGTCGTGCCGCTCGCAATGCAAAGGAGCACCAAAGACGCTGCAACAGGCGCGTTCCTCCTATGTGGCCGGATTCGATTCATAGGATCTTGTTCTCGATGAACTTCGTCTTGGCGCCTGCAGTTCGTCGTAGACTGGCGACGACCTGAATGCGGACCACCCAGCCCGGGCTTTGCGCACTAACCACCCTGCGAATTTCGTCAATCACCGCCACGTTGAAGTCTGAGGCTACTACTAGCAGGATGGAAATGTCTCGCACAGTCTCCTGCACTACCTGATACTCTTTAATGCCTTTGCCCAAGTCCCAGAACATGTACAGAAAGAACCACCCATGCACTTTCGCGCCCTCTGGGGTCAGCAGCACATCGGTGGTCCTTCCCCAGACCTTCTTGAGCAGAATCCGTGGGCGTCCGCAAGTGCAGACCGGGTCTGCGTCAATCTCGCCGACATCGCCGGTATCATACCGAAGCAGTGGCATCGCGTAGTTTGTAAGCGTCGTCGCGATTATGCGACCTATTCCCGTTGTGAGAGGTACGCCCTGCTCATCCACTATCTGAAGGATAGAACGCTCTGTGTCGATGTGAAGGCCATGATGTGAACTGCATTCATAGGCGCTCACTCCGCCATCATTGAGTCCATAGCCGTCAAACACTCTGCACCCAAACGCATTCTCAATGCTTTCACGCATTTGAGGCAAGAGATTCTCGGACGTAGAGAATACGCCTCGCGGACTCCAGACTGTTGCCTTCCTATCAATCACCCTGTCCGCCAAAACCTGCAGCGCGCCTGGGTAGCCACGTATGAAGGCCGGCTTCACCCGATTGATGGAGGCGATATAGGAATCTAGTGCGGGTTCGCTCATGTCAAATGCAGAGAGCTTGGTGACATTACGCGCAAGGTCTCCAAGTCGTCGTTCCCAACTTGGTTTCCCTCGGCCAACTCCGAGCGACCTGCCGGCAAGAACGACCGTGCTATCGCCTTGCCTGAAGCCCGCGTAGCCCCATCCGCGATACATTGTGGCAAGCATGATTGCACGGTCATACGCGGACAGGCGATAGCACATTGGAGTTCCCGCTGTCCCCCCAGTGGCACCCTCGTGGTAGCGTGCGCACTGTCGCCGTTGAGGGTGGAAGCTCTCCTTGGCAGCGACGACCTCCCCGCGCGTGAGAATGGGGAGAAAGGCGAGGTCCGCAGGAGCCGCTATGTCCTCAGGCCGGAGTCCCAACCGGCTGGACATTTCCCGGTAGTAGGGAACTTCCGCGAACGCAAAGGTAATCATGCTGCGCAGGATGTCACGCTGCCGCAAATCGAGCTCGGCCTTGGTCCTCCATTCTGCAGCCTGGATTGTGCGCAAGACGTGATGGAAACCAGGGTACCAGCCTTCATGAGCCGCGTGAGAAGCCAGTCTGCGAAACCGTGCCATCATCCCGGCATACCTCTTCCCCACGTGAGAGTCGTCCGCACCAAGAATTCAGTTACATCGACGCAGTCTTGCACCAACCGCGTTCCTTTGGCCCGCCACGCTTCCCTCTGTGAAGCGCCCTCGCGCATCATTCCAATCGCGGTATGAATCGCTGTATCTTCCGCCTGCCTGTGGTGGAAGTTGGACACAATACCGTAGCGTTCCTGCTGTTCGTTCAGAGAGCCCAAACTGAGCGAGTTGACGTAGATTGCGGGCGTCCCGAGGACGGCGCATTCTGAAGCCATCGTCGCACCCTCCGTGACGCATACCGTTGCGTAGGAGAGGAAATGGTGAATGAGATGCGGTTCAGCTTTGAAAGCGTACTGACGAATCTCAGGGTCGAGGTCTGCCTCGCTGGACACCAGTACTCGTCCATATCTAGAGAGTCCTTGAACGAGCCGGACCCTACCTTCCTTGCTGAAGCCGTGTTGCCCGTTGTCGTGGGAGGCGCGCCACGCGACAAATCGCACAATGGCAAAGGGAGTGCCCATGTCAATTCCTGCCTTGAGCAAATGTTCTGGGGCGGGCGTGAAATAGCGCGGATGGAGGTACGAGAGTTCCTTGTACGAATTGATGCGCACTTGTTTTCTGCCAAGGTCCTGACGGTAGCAGTCTGGCGTGACCACTATGTCGGTCAGAGGTAGTCCAATGGTGTTGGCAAGATGACGTACGTCGGTGTCCGCAAACGCAATGTGGGGTTTCCTATATAGCCTGCTCACGCAGCCCGCGACGGGCGAAACCCTGCTCAAAAATACGTCCGGCCCAAAGTGGCGCGCTGCCTTCCACATTACTAGCGCAGCTTTGCAGCCGTACAGCGCCTTTCGCAAAGTCCCGGCACCGGGGTTGGTTCCGAGCAGTTCGTAATCTATACCGTAGGCATTGAGTAGTTGGAGCGTAACATCCTTGTGCCACGCGAATACCATAACCTCGTGTCCACGCTGGCGCAACCCGCCTATCACGTGCCTGAAGTTGTGCACGTGCGCAGGGTGTCCAACCTCGACAATCACTCTCATGAGGTTGTTCCCTCTACCGTCACTTTCAAGGCGTGGCCAGTGGCTTCATCGCGATAGAACAGACTTCTGTATACGCTGAATCCACGGTCAGAAATCCAGTGGATAGCGGGCGAGTACACCTTTACGTCCCGGCCGAAGTTCACCATCCTGCCGCCGAATTTCTTCTTGAAGTCACGCGGCCCGTACTGGATGCCAGGCCTACCCGCCCCACCAAAGTCGAACGTGGAGTACCCATTCAATGCTCCCCATCGCATGGCATGCCACAGTAGCAGCTCATTTGGGCATACAGATTGGCCATCCTGTGTGAAGCCGGAGTACCACGCGTGAATCCTGCCATGGCACATAAGGAGTGCGCGCGCCGCAATCACATCTCCGCGCAATTGTGCAGTGAAGAACACGGCTAGCCCCGCAGGCTCCAGATTTCGAAACGCAGCTTCAAACAGAGATGGGTCTGCCAGCGGCACTCTCGATCGGACGTGTGTTGAGTGCACCATGGCATAGAACTGCGCTAATCCTTCCTCCGCGTGGACTTCTGCCACGGTGACGCCCGCCTCCGCCGCCCTGACAACACGGCGGCGAACGCGCCTGTCGAGCGACTTCCACAGTTCCTCCTCATTCCTGCGGAGGTCGGCAACAAAGTTGAGATGACCATGATGTGTGTACCCATTCGCCGCGAAGAGCGCGTCATGGACAGGCCCAAGGTTCCATGTCTCACTGTAGACGACTTTCTTTCCCACCAATTGGTCGTGCGCACGAAGCAGCAATGGAAGTAAGTCAGCTTCTAGGCCAGCCACCACCAGCGGCCCTCCATGGATTATGGCCCTGCCCGAAAGTCTCCCGAGGGGACCGCTTATTGCGCGCACCACCACGGAATTGAGGAGGCCCTTCACTTCACCTGAATCCTCCCGAATTGCGAATAGCACGACCGGTTCGAAGTTCTTTGTTTGGCAATAGACGTCATACATCTGCCGCGTTTGAAAGATGTTCCCATTGGGGTGTTGCGCTACGAAGTTGTCCCAAACGGCGTCTTCCACCGAGCGAACTATGGTATGCCTAGTTGTACATCCTGTCGGTGTCAAGAGGTCGCCGCCGCGATGCGCACCTATCACTTGTGAGTATCCTGTCTGGTCAGTCTTCGCTTTTCGTTGACTATCTTCTTCCCACCATTTGCAGCAGTGTCACACAGGCAACTGGCCATCCACTGGAACCCTGTTGCAGCCCATCGCTCAGGGTGCGCCGTCAGGTACACCTCTTCCCCGCTGCAAAAGCCGAGCCAGCGCATCAGGTCATCAGTTGAGTGCACATCGGGCTGAGGCATGCGTGTGCCATCAGTGGCAGGCATCCAATCCTTCACTTTGTTCCTGGGACTCCACGTCCGGCCTGTGTCTGAAAGATACACGATGTTCTGGAACGAGAGGTACGCTTCACCCACAAGGCCGAAATCCTCAAAGCTGTGTGTCTTCCAGAGGTCACGGTTATCCCACTTCGTCAGTGGATTGCCATGCATGGCGATGGTCCGCACATCGGTAATGCCCTTGAACTCAGCAAGCTCCTTCTCAAAGATGTGGATGGCTTCTTCGTGGTTGCCGTGTGCCCTGTCCAGAACCTCATAGTGATAGCCAACCTCGTGTCCCATTGCGGCCACTTCACGTAGCAACTCAGGGCGAAACACCTGTTTCGTGGTGCGGAAGTAGTACGTTGAATGGACACCCATGCTGTGTTCAAGCTGGGCCATCGCGAAGGCTCGCTTCACGTTCCTGTCAACGTCATGGCGCAAGACCGTAGTGTGCCCGTGTGTGACACAGTCGCCAAGGTAGTCGGCGACGGTCATTACTCGATAGTCGTTGCGCTGCATACACTTAAGCAGCTCACCGTATTTCTCAAATGTGAAATCTTGTGCCATATACTCTGTTGCTTGGTATTCCACGGTCTACATGTAGCGTGATACGTACTCCTTGACCGTCACAGGTGAAACTGCTTACCCCCAAGTGCTAGCGGCAAGCCTCCTTCGCGGTATCCCGCTCGATGGCGGGCAGTTCTGGATGCGGAGTTGCACCGTTCCTCCGCACTCGTTCCAGCCACAACCGCAACAGCAGCCATGAGACCTTCGGGATATACACGCCATAGCGTATCTTCGACTTCTCTCCCAGGTAACGGGAGGGCATCGGCACCTCAATCATTCGCCGCTGACCGGCGGACACCCATAGGAGTAATTGATTGCAGTATCCGTAGCGCGGATAGAGCCGTTCCAGCGGCATTGCCGCCAGCAGCGCCGCGCTGGCTGCCGTATAGCCGTTCTGCGGGTCATTCACTTTCATGTTGCCTATTGCGATGCGTGTGAGCCAGCGCAACAGCCAGTTGCCGGAACGCCGGAAATACGACATTCCCGCCAGATGAGCCCGGTCAGATGTGCGGTCTCCCTTGGTGTAATCAGCAACGCCATCCACGATGGGGTAACACAGCCCTGACAACTCGGCAGGGTCCATCTGGTTATCCCCGGCCATCACTGCCGAGATGTCCATGCTGTCTGCAAGGCAGCGCTTGTAGCCCGTGACGATGGCGGCGCCAACGCCGCGGTTCTCCGGGTGTTGCAGTAACTCAACATGCGTACCGGAGTGGGAGCCTGTACCTGCGCCGGACAGGAACCACTCCCGGACTATGTCTGCCGTGTGGTCTGTGGAGGCGTCATCCACCACGTACACCGCATCCACGAAATCCGGCATGCCCTGCAGTACCTTCCTGATGTGCGGTTCCTCGTTATACGCAGGAACCACCACACCTATCTTCTTGTCTCTATACACTCTGCCAGTCCTCTCCTATCTCACCGTCACTGATTTCGCTAGGTTGCGCGGCATGTCCGGGTTGCATCCACGCAGCACCGACATGTGGTACGCCAGCAACTGCAGCGGGGCCACAGAGAGCAGCGGGTACAGCAGCGGGGATACCACCGGAATGGGTATCGAGTAATCAAATGAGTCCGAAGGCACATCAGAGATGCCGATGATGTACCCACCCCGCGCCCGCGCCTCCATCACGTTGTTCATGGTGTCTGCATACGTCTCATCATTGGGACAGACAGCTACCACGGGCGTGCCTTGCTCTATCAGCGCCAGGGTGCCGTGCTTCAACTCTCCCGCCGGCATCCCCTCCGCGTGGATGTAACTTATCTCTTTCATCTTGAGCGCTCCCTCCATGGCCGTGGCGAAGTTGATGCCGCGACCGATGTAGTAGAAGTGGCCGCTGTCCTTGAGGCTGAACGCGAGCCGCTCAAGGCTATAGTTCAGTCCGTGCAGCATCTTGTACAGAAGCTCTCCCGCATGAGACAGCTCCACCCTGCCCTCATCCACCCGGTTCGCCATGGCGTGTGCAAGCATGTGGAACACCGCGAGCTGGCACATGAACGTCTTGGTGGCCGCCACACCCACCTCCGCGCCACACTTGAGCCTCAGTACGTAATCTCCCATGTCCGCCAGGAGGCAGGACGGCCGGTTTACCACGCTTACCACACGAGCGCCCGCCTGCTTCGCCAGCTTCACGCCCTCCACCACGTCTGCTGTCTCCCCGCTCTGTGATACGGCGATGACCACCGTATCTGTGCCAAGCGCGGGAGCGAAATAGCCGAATTCCGACCCCATCAACACGTCTGAGAACTTATGCGCTACTTTCGAGAACAGGTAACGGCCGATGAGCGCCGCATGCCGTGACGTGCCGCACGCCGTGAATACCACCTGCCGCGCACCCAGTATTGCGAATGCCGCGTCTATCAGTTCCTTGTGTTCCCGCATGCTGCACAATTCCAGCGCGGCGGGCTGCGCCAGTATCTCCTGCTGCATGTAGTGCGCGAAGCCGTTGAGAGCAGTGTCTGCCCATTTACAATCCATGGGCACCGTCTTTCGTTGTACCTCACACCCTTCTGCGTCTATGAAACGGACTCCCTCCTGCGTGATGACCGCTATCTCACCATCTCCCACCTGGGCCATCCTGGTGGCATGGGGCGAGAAGGCGAGCACGTCACTGGCGAGATAGGCTCCATCCTCTGCGTATCCCACCACGAGCGGGTTGTCCAGCCGCACGCCCACCATCTTCCCCTGCTCTCCGGCGTGCATGGCAACGAATGCGTACGAACCCTCGAACTGCGCGCATACGGCGCGGACGGCGTCCTCAAGACAGGGATGACCGTTCTGAAGTTCCAGCGCGATGAGGTGCGGGATGACCTCGGTATCCGTCTCTGAGCGGAACAGGATGCCCTGCGCCAGCAGTTCACGCCGCAGTACCAGGTAGTTCTCCAGAATGCCGTTGTGCACCACTGCCACACGACCCGAGGCATCAGTGTGCGGGTGGGCGTTGGCCTGTGTGACTCCGCCATGCGTGGCCCAGCGTGTGTGGCCTATGGCGATGTCCCCGGTCATTGCTGAGAGGTTCTGTTGTGTGTCCACCTCGTTGATGTGGCCGACATCCTTCCGTACCATCAGCACGCCGTTGTGCGGTACGGCAATACCCGCAGAGTCATATCCACGGTACTCAAGGTGGTGGAGCCCTTCCATGACACGTGCAACCGCATCTGCAGCGCCGTGTGCTTCAAGGTGGGATTCTGGAGCCATTGTTGTGGCACTTCGGAACATCTGTCCCAAAAGGGGGCAATTGGGTTCAGGTGCGAGAGCGGGCTCACCGCCATCCCATCTACAGAATCCGATTATGCCGCACATCGTTTACCTCGTTGCGCATTCTGGAGCCGGTTCACGAACCGTTCACAGATTCTTCAGTACAGGCGATCACGCAGGAGAGATTGAAATCCTCCATCACGCGGGGAGCGAGCGCCGTTCACTACTGGATGCGCCATGCTCATAGACGTGCGGTTCCCTGTTGTGTGCAGGGACCACAACGCCTCTCTTCCTGGCGCTGGATTGCTTGTATGCGTTGTTGGTTGTCTCGCGGCCGGACAGGTTCTAAGGTTCTCTTGTGTGTCTACCAGAAATCCGCAGCGACTTTGTGAAGCCGGTGAGAACGCTGCATTCTTATGCGAATAGCGGCAGGTCAGTCACTCTAGCACTGTGGCACTCTACGGAACAACCCTTTTGCGTGGCAAACGTGCAACGGCTGTGTAGGCATTTGACTCAACACAGTGTAGGACATTCGGCCATGGGCAGGTGGAAGCGACACCTGAAACAAGAAAGGCTGCCCGTGTGAGGGGCAGCCTCATGGTGATGCAGTGGGACATGCGGGGGCTACATGCCGCCGTCTATGCCGATGACCTGGCCGCTCACGTAGGAGGCCCTGTCCGATGCGAGGAACGCCACAACCTCCGCCACCTCTTCCGGCTCTCCGGCGCGGCGCAGTGCGATGACCTCAAGGAACCTGGCGCGGACCTCTTCAGGCAGCACATCCGTCATCTGCGAGTGTATATAGCCGGGCGCAACCGCATTCGCGGTGATGCCCTTGGAACCCATCTCTTTTGCCAGGCTCTTGGTGAAGGCGATGATGCCTCCCTTCGAGGCTGAGTAGTTCGTCTGGCCCGGGTTGCCAATGACGCCCGCGATTGACGCGAGGCTGACGATGCGTCCGTAGCCCTGTTTCATCATGGGCTTGAGAGCGTGCTTGGAGCACAGGAAGGTGCCTTTCAGGTTGATATCAAGGACATCATCCCACGCCTTCTCTGACATGCGTATCAGGAGGCCGTCCTTCGTGATGCCCGCGTTGTTGATGAGGATGTGCAGGCCGCCCCACTTCTCCACTACCTCATCCATCATACGCTTCACGGCCTCTCCGTCCGTGACATTCGCCTCTACGATGAAGCCCTCCGCTCCCAGCGCCTCCAGTGCGGTAACAACCTCTCTGGCGTCTATCTCATTCTGGGGGTCGATGTTCACGTAGTTGACGGCGACCTTCGCACCCATGGCTCCGAGTTTCAGGGCGATGGCCCTGCCCAGTCCACGGGATGCTCCGGTTACAACGGCGACTTTTCCTTCCAGTTCCATGTTGCCTCCCATAGAAAAAAGGGCCGGGGAGTGCCCGGCCCTTCAGTATCCGCTATCCGTTGAATCGCTTGAATACGAGACAGCTGTTCTCGCCGCCGAGGCCGAAGCTGTCTGTGAGGCAGACGTCCACCTTCGCTTCCCTGGCCACGTTCGGCACGTAGTCAAGGTCGCACTCAGGGTCAGGCGTCTCATAGTTGATGGTGGGGTGAATCACGCCATTCAGTATGGTCATGATGCAGATGATGGACTCAGTGGCTCCCGCAGCGGTGATTGCGTGTCCTATCATGGACTTCGTGGAACTGACGGGCACCTTGTAGGCGTGCTCACCGAGTGCCAGTTTGAGGGCCTTTGTCTCTGTGGGGTCATTCAAGCGGGTGCTTGTGCCATGTGCATTGACATAATCCACATCAGCAGCAGTGAAGCCGGCTCGTGCGAGCGCGTCCTTCATGGCGTAGGCCTCAGCCTCAGGAAACGGGGCCGTCTGGTCATACGCGTCAAACGACCACGCTGCGCCGGCAAGCTCTGCCAGGATGTTCGCTCCGCGCGCCTTCGCGTGGTCCAGTGATTCCAGTACAAGGATGCCTGCACCCTCACCAAAGACGAATCCGGACCGGTTGGCGTCGAATGGTCGGCATGCCTTGGTGTGGTCCGTCTCCCTTGTGAGGGCACCAAGAATGTCCAGCCCCGCGATTCCTACCGGTGACAGAGTTGAATCGGAACCGCCGGCGAGCATGACATCCGCGTGACCGAGCTTGATGAAGTTTGCGGCAGTGCCGATGGCGTCTGCGCCGGAGGCACAGAGGCTGTTCGGACTGCTGTTCGGACCCTTAGCGCCAAACAACATCGCTATCTGCATGGCCGGCGCACTTGGGCCGGACCGTGCGATGAAGAGTGGGTCCACTCTCCTTGGTCCGCGCCGCACCATGATGTCGCTCTGTTTGACTATATAATCGCTCTCTGCCAGACAGGCGACGGCTACGCCAACCCTCTCCCGCACCTCACGATTCATGTCTATGCCGGCATGGGTCATGGCCTCCTGCGCTGCGGCTACACCGAAGTGAACCGCGCGAGGGTTCCTGTCAGCCGTTTTCGGATCCATGTAGTCATATGCGTCGAATCCCTTGACCTCCGCATCGACCTTCACGTAGAACTTTGATGCGTCGAACCTCTCTATCGGTGCTATCGCGGACTTTCCGGCGACCGCACCCTTCCAGAACTCGGCGACCGAGTGGCCGAGGGGATTGATTGTCCCCATTCCCGTGACCACTACCCTGGGAGTTTGCATCAGGCTTCCCCTTTCTCAATGATGGGTGGATAGAGTGATATCGAAGTACCACCATCCACGATGATTGTCTGTCCGCGAATCATGTAGGCCTGTTCGCTGCACAGGAAGGCGACCGCCTCCGCCACGTCCTCAGGGGTCACCATTCGCCCCGCAGGTGTGGTCTGTTTCATGTCCTTGACATAACCTTCCTTGATGTAGAACTGGAGCGCTTCCGTATTGACCGCGGAGGCGGAGACTGCATTCACGGAGATGTCATGAGGAATCATCTCTATCGAGAGATACCTGGTGAGGGCCTCAAGCGCTGCCTTGGAAACGCCGACGGCGGTATAGGTTGGCCAGACAAACTGCGAGCCAAGACTCGATATGCTGACTATCTTTCCGCCTCTACCTTCCATGAGTGGCATGGCCTGCTGCGCACCGAGGAGCAGCGCCCTCGCATTGATGTTCATCGTCCAGTCCCACGCCTTGGCGTCTATCTCAGAGAGGGGACGTCCGACTCCCGATGCGGCGTTGCTGATGAAGATGTCCAGGTATCCGAACTTCTCTCGAACGAACTCGAACATCTCTTCAATCTTGGCAGGGTCTCCTACATTAGCTTTGATAACCTCGGCACGGACGCCCAGTGCTCTTATCTGTTCGGCTGTCTCTTCTGCCGACTCTCGGCGCCGGAAGAAATTGACGACGATGTCACAACCGTCCGATGCGAGACGCAGTGCAGTGGCCTTGCCTATGCCTCTCCCACTGCCTGTTACCAGAGCAACCTTTCCTTCTAGTGGCTTCACCATGACTACCCCTTCTTTGCTGTTTCCGCCACTACGAAGTCAACGAAGTCGCCGAAACAGGTGAACTTCTGTGCCTCTTCATCCGGTATTTCGATATCGAACTTCTCCTCGACGGCAACCAGAGCTTGCACTATGTCGAGAGAATCTGCCTTCATCTCTTTGAAGGTACCTTCCCTTGTGATACTGGCTTGATCGACATGAACGATCCTGGAAACGATCTCTTTGACCTGTTCTTCAACAGTCATTGGCTGTGACCTCCTTCTTGAAGCTTACCTTGCTTTCTGAGAAGAGCGATTTCACTCTTCAGACTACCCACAATGTTGGCTTCAACTGCCTTTCTTGCCCCGTTTATGCCGTGCACGACATGCTCGGCCCTGCACGCGCCATGAGCGATTCTCACGACGCCGTCCACACCCCACAGGATACCAGACCCTTCTTCTTCTCCCTCGTACGAGAGTTTCTTGAGAGGAAGAAAGCGGTCGAACAACCAGCCGGCGATGCCCTTGAAGGCGGGGGTCTTCTCCAGGAACCATGTTCGTCCCCGCGACCCGATGCTCTCGTAAAACTTCAAGAGTATGTTGCCTACGAAACCGTCACACAGGATGACGTTCGCCTTCCCTGTGAGAATCTCATTGCCTTCGATGTTGCCGATGAAGTTGAGTCCGCTGTCCTGCAGCAGTGGGAATGCCTCTTTCACCAGGTCATTCCCTTTGCCCTGTTCGCTTCCCGTGCTGAGAAGGCCGACAGTCGGGTTCGGGATGCCGTACAGTATACGTGCATAGACCGTGCCTGCTATCGCAAAAGACACGAGCTGATGTGGTTTGCAGTCGACATTTGCGCCGAGGTCCATAATGACTATATCAGGGGCGAAACTGCTGAAGCCGCCGCCGATAGTCGGCCTCTCGATGCCATCCACCATCCCGAGGTAGGTTGCGGCGCTGGCGGCCACTGCGCCTGACGACCCCGCGCTGACGAAGGCGTCTGCCTCTCCATCTCTGACCAGCCTGGTGCCGACGACTATGGAAGAATCCTTCTTCTTCCGAATGGCAAGTGCGGGAGATTCTCCCTCAACGATTACCTCGGATGCGTAGACGCACCGGACGAGACCTTCTGCGGTACCATCTGCACGCAACCCTTCGGCGATGGCAGCTTCTTGGCCGACCAGGATGATGTCAACTTGACCGCGGTGCGCGCTTTCGAGCGCCCCCTTGATGATTTCCTGAGGAGCGTAGTCGCCCCCCATGACATCGACGGCTACCCTTACCTTCGCGGCAGTTTGTGACAAACTCGACTCCTCATTGACCGGAATGGCAGCGACCATCAGTGTGCCGAACGGACTTCGCTGTGTCGGCTCACCGACACTCAGGGATTCTCACCCGTGCCTCACCTGAGACTACTACCTCGTCAGCCTGGTTGCGACAGGACAGTGAACAAGTGACACATACTATATCATCGTCCCTGCTCACTGACTCAACTTTGCTGGACACAGTGAGCGTGTCTCCCGGTCGAGCAGGGCTCCTGAAACGTATGGAGAGATTGCCATTGGAATCCCAATGCTCTCCAAATGTATTGCTCAGCATTTCGGATATGTAGGCGAGAACGAGCATGCCATGTGCAATGGTGCCGCCCAATGGAGTGGAAGCCGCGAATTCCTGGTCGATGTGAATCGGGTTGTAGTCGCCCGATGCCTCGGCGTACTTATTGATGTTGGGCTGTGAGACCTGCCTGACCAGGTCCGGTAGCATCAACCCTTCATGAAAAGGTGAACTCATTTGCGTCGTTACTCCGGCAGTATCACAGTGGAGCGTCCGTGTTGAACGAGCGTTCCAGACTCATCGGAAATCTCCATGTCCAGCGTCAACATGCGCATCGGTCCTCGTGCGAGTTTTCGGTGTACCTTCGCTGCGCATGTGACCTTCGTATCCACGGGTACCAGCTTCGCGAATTGAAATTCCTGTGAGGCATGTATCGTACCCGGTGGGAAGGCCACCAATTCGGCCAGGGCGCCGATTGCATGGGCGGCGACCGCGAGAGGTGGCACGTGCGTCCGGTTCGTTGCTTCCACCGCCTCAATGTACGCGGCAACCATGTCGGCTGTCAGCCTGTACTCGACGGGCGGAAACTCGTGCCCCGGGGTCAGTTCATCATATCCGGCTGGCAATCTAGTCGTCCTTCAGTCCGCACGAGATGTAGAATACACAAACACGAACGTATACTCGCTCTGGAAACGCGCCAAATTTGCGATATCATGTCATTCCGCCCGAGTGAGTGTCAATGGCGCCGCCTTGAAACGAAGCGTGCGTGCGAATAAGATTATCAGGTATTGCATCGGCAATCCATGAATTGAGCACAACTTTGGAGATATTACGACAGATACTCGGCAATAAGATGATTGTTGGTCCTGCCGCTGCATGGCTCGCAGCGCAGGCATTGAAGACTCTGCTGGACTGCGCGCGTCACAGGAGGCTCAACCTCCGGCTGCTGGTAGCCACGGGGGGAATGCCCAGCGCCCATTCCGCGCTCGTGTGTGGTCTTGCCACAACTGCAGGAGTGGTTGAAGGATTCGGTTCTGCCGCCTTCGGCATCACTGCAGCCCTTGCACTGGTTGTCATGTACGATGCCGCGGGCGTGCGACAGGCTGTGGACAAGCAGTCCGAAATTCTCACGCACCTGCTGACGCATATTCCCAAGACGCCGGCCGAATTCGACAGTTTCCTTGAGGGACTCGTGGGTCATACCCGCTTCCAGGTTGTCGCAGGGGCCTTTCTAGGAGTCTTTGTGGCGATGCTCATCGTCTGATTCACCGGCTGTCCAGTACGCTGGATTGCTGGCGGCTCAGTTGTTCCACTATAATTGGCCGCATGCGTCGCTATGACAGTTCTCCAATGAATGCCATCCTGTTCCTGGTGGCGCTCAATGTCCTTGTCTTCTTCTTCACACTGGTTCGTCCGGCGTTGACCTATTACCTGGGACTGACGCCCATGCTCGTTGTGCAGCAACCGTGGACGCTTATCACCAATCTTTTCGTCCACGCGAGCTTCAACCACATACTGTTCAACATGATAAGCCTGTACTTCCTCGGCAGCTTCCTGCTGAGGCTTGTGGGTGAGGCGAGCTTCCTGAAAGTGTTCTTCCTGGGAGGGTTGGCGGGCAACCTGCTGTATGTCCTTCTTGGGCCGCCGATGATACCGGGAGTGGGCGCATCGGGAGCCATCTATGCGGTTGGCGGTGCGCTTGTCGCCATCGCTCCCCGAATTCGCGTGCTTGTGTTTCCACTGCCGTTTCCAGTGCCGCTGTGGGGCGCGATGACCTTCTTTCTGCTCATCTCTTTCTTCATGGCTGGTATTGCATGGCAGGCACATCTTGGAGGCTTCCTGTTCGGACTGGCGGCCGGCTACTACTACAAGCGCCGACAGGGCCGACCTCTCTACTTCTAGCCCATAAGGGACCCCCTGATTCAGATGCGCAAGATTGAGATTGTGAGTGACGGTCTGCGTCTCGCAGGAGAGGTGCGTGTGCCTGTGTCACCGGATTCGGATAGGCCGTTTCCTGCTGTGGTCATCTGTCACGGGATCCCTGCGGTGCCGTTCAATCCTGAAGAGAAAGGCTACTCCGAGCTTGCGGACCGATTCGCAGTCGAGGGGTTCGTTGTGGTGACGTTCAACTTCAGAGGTGCCGGTCTCAGCGAGGGTGATTTTGACATGAGGGGATGGGTGAGAGACCTCTCCCAGGCAGTCACGTATGTGACAGCACTCGACGTCGTTGATGTGTCCAGCGTCTTCCTGCTGGGGTTCAGTGGCGGCGCGGCTGCAAGCCTGTGCGTCGCTGCGGTGGATGAGCGCGTGTCCGGAGTGGTATCGTGTGCCTCTCCTGCAGACTTCCGGGAGCTGATGCAAGGCTCTCATCTTGAGCAGTCTCTGGCCCGGTGGCGGGAGATTGGTATTGTGCGGGACACCGCGTTCCCGTATGACATGGCTGAGTGGGCTTCCGGGTTTGACGAGGTTGCTCCGGTAGGTGTGATTGACCGCATCTCACCGAGGCCGGTGCTGTTGCTGCACGGTGACGCTGATGAAGTGGTGGATGTCTCTCATGCGCATGAGCTATACTGTGCTGCTCAAGAACCGAAGCAGCTGGTGGTGATTCCGGAAGGGATACACAGGCTTCGTGTTGATGAGCAGGCGATGTCTACAGCCATAGACTGGCTGCATGCGCAGCACAGGTTGACGCTCCGTTCGTCCTGATGCTACAATTGAACGCTGTTCTGGAGGTGCGGAGATTTACGCCATAGTTGAATCCGGTGGAAAACAATTCAAGGTTGAACCACAGCAGATTCTGGACATAGACTTGACGGATGCGCCCGTTGGCGAGACCGTAGAGCTTGACAGGGTTTTGCTTTTCTCTGACGGAGAGACGACTCAGGTCGGTTCGCCCACCATCGAGGGTGCGAAAGTGCTTGCAACCTCACAAGGAATGGTCAAGGGCAAGAAGATAATCGTTTTTCGGTACAAGAACAAGACCAGGTATCGCAAGAAGACAGGCCACAGGTCAAGGTACACCCGTTTGGTTGTCGACCGCGTGGTTATGCCCGGAGAGTAGATAATGGCACATAAGAAAGGTGGCGGCAGCACCAGGTGCGGTCGTGATAGTCAGGCAAAGCGACTCGGCGTGAAGAAGTATGGCGGTGAGGTTGTGCGCGCAGGCAACATCATCGTGCGACAGCGTGGAACCCACACCAAACCGGGCGTGAATGTCGGGCTTGGCAGGGACCACACTTTGTTCGCGCTTATTGACGGTTTCGTGAAGTTCGAGTTTGCGACGAAGTTCCAGAAGAAGGTCAGTGTATATCCATGAAAGAGAAGATACACCCCAAGTATTTTGAAGATGCCAAGGTGACGTGCCTTTGTGGCAACGTGTTTCCTATGGGGGCGACGAAGCCGGAGATCAGGGTGGAGATATGCAGTAAGTGTCACCCGTTCTACACCGGCCAGCAGAGAATCGTCGACACCATGGGACGGGTTGAGAGATTCAAGAAAAAGTTCGGCGACAAGTACTGATTAGTATTTCATCCATGCTATCCAGAGGAATGGCTGCACTGCATGCCATTCCTCTTTTCATTTTGCGAGTAAGTCTTATGGCTCACGCGTTTCACTATGGTGGCCAGGCCCTCATTGAGGGCGTGATGATGCGTGGCCCGCACGATGTGGGCATTGCAGTGTGGAAGCCTGACGGCACGCTTGACACTTCCCACAAGCGTGTCCCCTCACTCTACACAGGACGCCTGAGGACCATGCCTCTGTTTCGTGGTGTTCTTGTCCTGCTGGAAACCATCATCCTCGGCACTCAGGCATTGATGTTCTCTGCGGAGAAGGCGGCCACCGGCGAGGATGGTGAGGAGATGCCGAAGGGGGCGCTGGTGCTGGCCGTGGTGCTGAGCCTTGGATTTGGTGTGCTCCTGTTCTTCGTGGTTCCTCTGTTGATTTCGAGAAGTCTTGATGCGTTCATAGCGTCTGACCTGTTGAGCAACCTCGTTGAGGGTGTGGTGCGGATGGTGATATTTGTTCTGTATGTGGTCCTCATTGCGCTGATGCCTGATGTGAAGAGGGTGTTCGCGTACCACGGAGCTGAGCACCGCGTCATCAACGCCTACGAGGCAGGGATTCCGCTGACACCGGAGGCGGTGAGAGAGTATTCCACATCACATGCGCGGTGTGGCACCAGTTTCTTGTTCGTTGTACTGGTGGTGTCGATACTGGTTCTGGCACTTCTTGGAAGACCGCCACTGTGGATAAGCATTGCTTCCCGGCTGGTTCTGCTCCCACTGATAGCTGCGATGAGCTACGAGTTCATCAAGTGGTCCGCGGACAGGCAGGACAATCCGGTGGTTCGTGCCGTGACGGTACCGGGGTTGTTGTTGCAGCGGCTGGTTACCAGACCGCCGGATGACAGCCAGGTTGAGGCTGCCATCGCGGCGCTGAAAGAGGTGCTCGAAGAAGCACCCGTAGAACCTCAAGTGGCCTAGTTGGTATCGTCCTCGTCCAGACCCCTCATCCCACCTTCTTCCTTGACGAAACATGTGCGCGTGTCCAGATGGCAGACGGGTCCGACGGGCTTAGCCATCACCAGAATGGTGTCATTGTCACAGTCCTTGTAGATGGACTTGACGTGCAGGAAGTTTCCGGAAGTCTCTCCCTTGTGCCACAGTTTTTGCCTGCTGCGGCTGAAGAACCACGCGTCGCCGCTCTCCACGGTCAGCTTGAGTGATTCCTTGTTCATGTATCCCAGCATCAGGACTTCTTTCGTATCTGCGTCCTGTATGATTGCCGGAACGAGTCCATTGGCATCCAGTTTCAGCATTTATCCTCCATATAGTGATATCGCTTCAGTAAGGTCAACCGAGCCGGTGTAGAGTGCTTTTCCAAGGATCGCGCCGGCCGCGCCCGCGTCTCGCAGCAGCCGGAGGTGCTCCAGGGTGGCTATGCCACCCGCGGCGACCACCGGGGCATCAGTGCTGCGCACCAGTGCCTCCAGTGCCTGGTAGTTTGGTTCGGTGAGGGTTCCGTCCCTTCGGACGTCGGTATAAACGAAACGTGAGACACCGGCCTCTCTCATTCTCGTGCAGAGGTCCGACACCGGAACCTCCGTGCCGACAAGCCAACCGCGTGTGGTGACGAGGCCGTCACGTGCGTCAAGACTGACCACGATTGCCTTTCCGTAGTCATTCACGAGTTGTGACACGAGTGCAGGGTCTTCCACGGCGACGGTGCCGAGGATGATGCGCTCAACATCGTGGCCAAAGAGCCACCCCGCATCTGCGCTCGTCCTGATGCCGCCACCAACCTCCACGCGGACATCGGGGACGGAAGCAATGGCAAGAATGCCGTCCTTGTTCACAAGGTGCCCCCCGGCTGCGCCGTCGAGGTCTACGATGTGGATGAGGGCCGCGCCGCAGGCCTTCCAGCGTTGCGCTACCGCAAGCGGATTCGTGTCAAAGACTTCCTCTTTGTCGTAGTCTCCTTGAAACAATCGCACGCATGCGCCGTGTCTCAAGTCGATCGCGGGGATTATCTCCATGGAACCACCATTCGCAGGTGTTGACCTGCATTCAATCAGACATAGAAGTATAGTCGAACGTGGCAACGTGTGCCACCCCTTCGGGGCACCACGGGGTGTGAGTGGTGCACTTCGTGTGACTCGGAGAACACGGTCGAACTGGCTAGCGGACGGCGGCGCCGTCAGTCACGCTGGACATCTCGGCGAGCAGGTCGTCGAGCGGACGCGCATCCTTGATATCGTACTTGCCAACCCTGAGTCTTCGCACCTCTTCCACCGTGGCTCCGACGCCGAGTTTCTCCCCGAGGTTGTGTATGAGGCTTCTCACATAGAACCCTGACGATACATCGCATTCAAGGGTGAAGTTGGGGTAGTCGAACTGGGTCAGGCGCAAGGAGTCCACTCGCACTCGTGAAGCGGGCAGGTCAACGTCCACGCCCTTGCGCGCCAGTTCGTACGCCTTCTTTCCGTCAATCTTCTTGGCGGAGTACGCGGGAGGTACCTGGTATATCTCTCCCAGGAAGTCCTTCAAAGGTGCTTCCAGTTCCTCCCTGGTAACGGGTCGGTCACAGGTGGTGACGACCTCTCCGCCGACGTCGTAGGTGGTCGTGGTCATTCCAAGTATGGCGGTGACTACGTAGGACTTGTCCATGTGCAGGAACGAACTTGCTTCTTTGGTTCGCTTGCCAGTCAACATTATGAGCAGGCCGGTGGCGAGGGGGTCCAGTGTTCCGGTATGGCCAACCTTGACCTTGATGCGTTTCTTGACCAGTGCAACGGCCCTTGCCGAGGTGATGCCTTTCGGCTTGTCGATGAGAAGAATGGTATCCATAGCTTCTAGTATACCCGATGTGGCGGTCACTCAGTCGGGCTCAGGGAGGTTCCGTCCTGTCGTGGGATGAAGTGCACACGCAGCACAGTGCGCGTCTCAGGAGTCACTTTGACACGGTCGCCTATGCGCCAGCCCACGACCCAGGCGATCTGACCTGCGGAACAGAGTAGTGGAACAGCATCTCGCTGTGTGGCAGGGATATGGGCGTCCACCATGAAGTCCTGCAGTTTCTTGTCTTCGGACATGCCAATTGGCCGGAATGTGTCCCCTTGTCTTCGTCCGCGGACAGTCAGCGGTGTTGCTGCATTGTCTGCATCCAGGTGCGCCGTGAGGCCTGTTGGATGAGGTGCAGACTGACTCTCACGCAGTTCGGTGGTGACTTTCCATCCAGGCAACAGAATCTCCCCCGGAACGGGGATGGTGATGGGGGCAAGTGGGCTGGGGGCGCATGGTGTGGTGGCCGCCATGGCGACTCTTGATGCAATGAGTGCGGAATAGTCGCGGCGCCATATGATGCCGCCCGGAAGGTCTACAGCCTTGCCTGCAGGCTTCATGGCGAGTTCACGCACGGCTGTGAGGTGCTCCATGCCGACATCTCGTGCTGAACCATTCAGCCGCACGATTGCTTCGCGGACAACCCTGGACTGAAGCGCCGGAGCGGCTGAGGTGAAGCCTCGGAGGTCGATGCTGATGCCCTCCGATGACTCAGAGGCAATCTCCTGCCATACGGCCATGGTGGCTGATGTCAGGTATTCGTCATCCTCTCGTGCAGCCCGTGAGAGGCGCATGATGGCATCGTCCATGCGGGGATTGAGTTTCCTGCATTCCGGCAGTAATTCCAGCCTGATGCGGTTTCTGAGAAACGAGACTGATTCGTTAGAGGAGTCCAGCCTGGGCTGTAGACCTTTCGCGTGGCAATACTGTCGCGTCTCTTCACTGGACAGTGTCAGAAGAGGTCTTGCCAGGAGCAGCCCTTCGTTGCGGTTCTGCTTCGACATGGCAACGGTACTGATCCGGGCGATAGGGTCGAGTCCGCGCAACCCGTGTATGCCGGAACCCCGTAAGAGGTGCAGCATGATTGTCTCTACTGAGTCGTCCCTGGTGTGTCCCACCGCAGTCACCTGCAGACCGTTGTCTCTGGCCACGTCAGACAGGAAGGCGTAGCGAACCTCCCGCGCGGCCTCTTCAAGTGAACAGGAATGCTGCTTTCTAAAGGTTTCCACATCGCGCGCTTCCGTCGTGCAGTTGAGTCCCATGCAGCGCGCATGAGACGTCACGAAGCCTGAATCCTCCGTCGAGTCGGAACCTCGAAGCATGTGGTCCAGGTGTGCAACGTGCAGGCGGATATCGAGTTGGTCTCGAAGCGCAAGCAGGACATGGAGAAGGCACAGCGAGTCAGCTCCTCCTGAGACACCTACCAGTACGGACTGCCCCTGCTCGAAGATGCGATGAGCCCTGACGAAAGTGAGGACTCTGTCCTCAATCCTGTCCGTCAATTGTCCGGGCATCCTGCTCATCAGACGTCCAGATAGGAAGTATCGTTGAATCTCCCAAGCCTGGGTCCGAAGCGACCGAACTCAAGATAGTTGATACAGGCGGGGTCCATCCGGAACTTGACCAGCGTGTTCAACGGCAGTTCAAGAGCCTTGAATATGATGGAAAGCGTCGTGAAGTAGTGACTGACGATGAGTACATTCTCGTGCGCCGGTGTCTCCACGAAGGGCTGCACGGCAGCCCAGGTGCGCTCCTGCAGTTCCCCGAAGCTCTCGCCTCCCGGAAGCCTGTCTGTGTCTCCCTTCCACCATCCGAGCAGTAGCTGGGTGAAAGTCTGTGGCATTCCGATGGTGCACATGCCATCGAGTTCCCCTACGTCGACTTCTTTGAGACGGGGGTCAGTGGTGATGGGCAGGTCGTGATAGGCCGCGATAGCTTCGGCAGTCTGCACTGCGCGCTGCAGTGGACTGGCTACGATGTGGTCGATTGCTTCATTGCGCAGTACATGGGCAAGTCGTCCTATCTGCTGTCGGCCGTTGTCGCTGAGCGCGATGTCACGCGCTCCTCCCTGAACCCGGCTCTCGCTATTCCACACGGTTTCACCGTGCCGGACAAGTATCAGCCTCAAGAATGAACCTCCTAGAGAAGTAGCAGTGATTATACGGTGGCCGTGCGGTCGGGCCCAACACGTTCGTGGAGAATCATGTCTCCCATGAAAGAGAGACTCTGTGTATCGAGTCTGCCGGCTGTGAGAAGCCGAGAGACGCAAGTACATGTTCAGGCCGCACCGAGCCATCCTGAGCAAGACGCACAGACAATTCTATCCGATAGGTGCCGCCCTCTGCCTCTTCGACGACCAGGCTATTGACGAGGGGTCTGATGTCTTGTGAGTGTACTTTGTCGCGCCGCTGGTATTCACAGATGATGCTGTCCGCATTGAGGAAGTCCTGCACAGCCTGATGTACGATGTCTGGTGCTTCGGGGTGGCGTGCTACACAACTGTAGCGTGCCGAGGTGAGAATCGATTGGAGAGAGGGCGCGCCGACGGGGACCTCCTGCACATTGGAGACCTCGAATCCCCGTGGTAGCTGGAGTTGCACCATCATCATGACGGCATCGGGAGGAGTCCATTTGCGGAGCCACACATCGAGCAGTTCACCCGAACCAGTGAATCCGACCGCAAGCGGTGCAGCCGCGGCAAGTCTCGGGTGTGGGGTGAAACCCTGCGTGTACTCGATGGGAATGTCTGCCCTTCGGAAGACTCTCTCCCAGCACCGCATCATGTCGAGATGGGAGATGAATCGGACATCGACTCCACGCCCGAACCTAAGGCGAAGGCGCTGCATCTTTGTTCCGTCCAGACTCGTGGCGCGAGGTTGTCCCTGGCACTTCCTTGGTTACTGTGACCTTCTCAATCTTCATTCCGCGCATGTCCGTAATGACAAGCTTCAAGGAGCCGTACTTCAACTGCTCTCCTTGGATTGGAATGCGCCCCATGTAGCTGAGCACGAAACCAGCGACTGTCTCATAGTCTCCAATCGGCAGCCCGAGTTCCAGTTCCTGATTGGCGTCTTCAACGCGATAGCCACCGTCAAGCTGATATGTGTTCGTGCCAGTGACGACGAAATCCTCGTCTTCGTTGCCGAGTTCGTCCTTGATGTCGCCAACCACTTCTTCGGTGAGGAGGCCAAGGGTAACCATGCCCGCCACGCCGCCGTATTCATCGACAACAAGCGCCACATGGTGCCCCATGTCCCTCATGTCTGAAAGCAGTCTGCCCAGCGGCTTGCCTTCCGGTACGAAGAATGCGGGCCTGATAACATCGTCCACCAGGACGTTCTGTGGTTCACATGCAGCCGCGAGCCTCATAAGTACATCCTTCACGGACACCACTCCAATCACGTTGTCGGTCGTGTCGTTGTACACAGGAAAGCGGCTGTATGGCTTCTCTGCGTAGATGGTCAGGAAGTCACTCAGCGTGGTTCCTTGTTCCACCCACGCAATCTCCGTTCGTGGCACCATTACCTTACTGACGGAGCGATTGGCGAACTCAAGGACCTTGTGCATCATCTCGGCCTGCCCTTCTTCTACCAGTCCCTCGCTTTCGCCCACGTCAATGACTGAGCGGAGTTCGCCGGCACTGAGAAGGAGCGATTTGTCCTCAGCATCGGCTACCAGGCGCCGCAGGCCGAGACCAATCTTGTCGAGAAGGACCACAACCGGGAGAAATGCCAGTTCGAAAGCACGGATGGGATAGACGTAGTTCAAGGCAAGCTGTTCTGCATGATGCACTGCGACGGTCTTCGGCAGTAGCTCTCCAAACACAAGGACGATTGCCGTCACTCCGATTGTTGCGATGAGCGGCCCCCAATGTGGTCCAAACGCGGCGACAGCCATAATCGTGCCCAGCGTGGCGGCACCAATATTGGCGATATTGTTGCCGAGAAGCACGGTTGCAAGGAAACGCTCGGGCCTGCCAAGTATTTTCGCAAGCTTGTCTGCACTCTTGACGCCGCTATCCTGCAGATAGCGAACCCGCAGACGCGGCATTGAGATGAGCGCCGACTCAGCGCTTGAAAAGAAACTTGACAGGAAGAGACAAGCGATGAAAGAGAGTAGTTGCCAACTAGGAGGATCGTCCACTATTGCGCTATCCCGGCCACTGTACCATTTCTGCCAATCAAATTATTATCGCTACGGGCCGATAGCATATGCCTCAGATTCGTATCGTAGCATCGGACCTGTACCTTGTCAAAGGCGGTCGCGTTTGTGCGCGATTGTGCTTGTTTCGTCCATATGTGACCGTGAGGTGGTGTAGTGCCATGCAGGGTGACATCGTACATTGGCGTGTAAGCGGACAGGGCGGACCCTGCTATCCCCCGAATGTGGCAATTGCATCTGTTACCTGCTCGACCTGAGAAGGCGTCATCTCCGGGTAGATGGGGAGGGATAGTACCTCGTCCTGGGCTTTCTCAGAGACTGGGTATGTGCCGGGTGCGTAGTGCAGTCCCCTGTACACATCCTGAAGGTGCAGACTGACGGGGTAGTATATGGCGGACGCAATCCCGGAAGACCGCAGATAGTCTGCGAGTCTGTCTCTGTATCCGGCTGTACCCTGTAGTCTGATGGTGTAGTAGTTGAATGCGTGGGTCGATCCCGGTGTCGGTACGGGGACGGCAAGACCAGGAAGCGTACCCAAGGCTGCTGCGTATGATACGGCTATGTCGTTTCTCTGTGCGAGCCATCGATCCAGGTGAGGCAACTTCACGCGAAGAACGGCCGCCTGTAGAGAGTCCAGCCGACTATTGAACCCGTTGACTTCGTGATAGTACTTGCGGCGGGCACCGTGGTTTCGCAGTATGCGAACCTGCTGAGCGACTTCGTCAGAGTAGGTGACTACCAGTCCGCCATCACCGAATGCTCCGAGCATCTTGCTTGGAAAGAAACTGAGACATCCGGCATCACCGAAAGAACCCACTCTCTGACCGTTCCAGGTCGCGCCGAGGGCCTGTGCGCAATCCTCAATGACTTTGAGTCCGTTACCACGGGCTATAGCCATGATACGTGTCATATCGCAGGCCTGTCCGTAGAGGTGAACAGGCAATAGTGCTCTGGTTCTGGGTGTGATGTGCTGCTCAATGAGTGCAGGGTTGATGTTGTAGGTTCCTGGCTCGATATCCACAAACACAGGAGTGGCGCCACACTTGGCAATTGACTCTGCAGTGGCGATGAATGTGAATGGGGTTGTTATGACTTCGTCGCCCTGGCCGATGCCACAGGCGAGCAGTGCCAGGTGCAGAGCATCTGTGCCTGATGCAACACCGATACCGTGACCAGTCTGGCAGTATGCCGCCATCTCCTGCTCGAAAGACTGTACTTCCGGACCGAGGATAAATGAACCTGACAGGAGAGCGCCCTGTATGGCCGCATCTATGTCCGCTTTCAGTGAAAGGTATTGTGAAGTGAGGTCAGTGAGTGGTATCGACAATGTCTTCCTCCGGATTCAGTGTGCTGCCGCTGCTTTCGCTGACCGAGTAGTGAAGACCACATTCGGGACAGCACAGGGTTGCGTCGTTCTGTCTCCCCAGCTTGACGCCGCATTGGCACATCCAGCCCTCCTGACGGGCAGGGTTGCCATACACGAGGGCGTGGTCCGCCACATCGTGGGTGACTACTGAGCCTGCGCCGATGAAGGCGTAGCGGCCGATGGTGTGTCCGCAGACGATGACCGCGTTCGCCCCTATGGTGGCGCCTCTCTTCACGAGCGTTGGTCGGAACTCGTGTTTCCGCGACACGTGGCTTCGTGGGTTGATGACATTGGTGAAGACACAGGAAGGACCACAGAAGACGTCGTCTTCAAGCGTCACGCCGTTGAAGAGTGACACGTTGTTCTCAACCTTGACGTTGTCTCCCATGTGGACATTCGGTCCCAGAAAGACGTTCTGCCCCAGCACGCAATCCTTGCCAATGATGCATCCAGGCATTACGTGGGTGAAGTGCCAGATTTTCGTGTTCTTTCCGATAGAGACCGGCTGTTCCACAATCGCAGTCTCATGCGCAAAGCATTCTTTCCCGGACTGCCCGGGTGAGACCACTATGCCGCCATTTTGAAGGGATGCCTGACAGGCAGCGAGGACCTTGAGTACTCTGAGTGCTTGTTCTCCATCCGCGCGGGGGCGCGCCCGGTCCTTGATGCAGTTCAGAAAGTCCTGGCATTCGAGTCGCAATGGTTCTTCAGATGAATAGGCAATTGGTCGTGCTTCACCGCGAATTGGCATCGGTATCCTGTCTACCCACTGGACGTGGTGGTCATATACTTTCAGTTTGTCCGAAGGGTCAGTGTCTGCAAACTCTGCCATCTTCTGGTCGCCAACCACGACCAGTCGTTGTTCCTTGAAGGGATGCAGCCAACTGACGAATATGTGTGCTCTTGCCTCCGAGGCGAAGGTCAGGGTGCTCATCGTGACGTCGGCCACTCCTGCACTCAGGTAGGAACCTCCATGCGCGGATACCTGGACTGGTAGTTCATTGCCGAGGAGACCCAGGATTGCGGCGATGTCGTGCGGCGCGAAACTCCAGAGAATGTTCTCCTCTGTTCTGAACTTGCCCAGGTTGAGACGATTGGAATGCAGGTATCGAATCTTGCCAAGTTCGCCGGTGCTTACCAGTTGCTTCAGTGCGAGCAGAGCAGGATGATACTCAAGCAGGTGTCCTACCAGGAGCACACGTCCCCTGGACGTGGCTTTCTCAACGAGTTCCGTTCCATCGCGGACCGTGAGCGCAAGTGGCTTCTCAACGAAAACGTCTTTGCCTGCGTCCAGGGCTGCAAGGGCCATGGGGTAGTGGAGACGAGCGGGCACGGCCAGCACAACTCCACTGACTGCATCATCGCGGAGCACTTCAGCGTAGTCAGGCTCCCTCTTCACATCGTGCAGCGTGGCGAATTGATTCAGGGCGATTGGATTGCTGTCGCACACTGTGCGCAGTGCGCCCAACTCGATGAAGTTGCGAACGATATTCTTGCCCCAGTAACCTGACCCGACAACGGCGATGGTTCTCTCGTGCATCAATCTCCTTCTACAGCGTCCGGTAGAGGAACCCTGCATCTTGCGCCTCGTGCGGGCTGAAGACGCCGCGAACATCGACGAGGACAGGATTGCTGGCAGAGTGCTTGCGGAGGGTGCTTATGCTCGTGTTGCGGAATTGTGTGTGCTGAACGGCGAGAATGACCGCGTCAATATCACTCAATGCATCGAGCGAGTCTATCTGGGTCACGCCGTTCGGAGATTCTGAGGCATCTACGTATGGGTCAAGCGTGTAGATGTCCATGCCATATTCTGCCAGTTCGCGTATCAATCGGAATGAAGGTGACTCCCTCGTGTCTGCGACGTCCTCTTTGTAGGTGAGTCCCATAAGCAGCACCCTGGAACCGCGTATTACTTTGCCTGCGTCATTCAGTGCCTTGACGGTCATTTCGGCAACATGTTTGGGCATGGAATCATTGATGGCTCTGCCCGCCAGTATTACCTGTGCGTGATAGCCAACCTCCCTTGCCTTGAACACGAGATAGTAGGGGTCGACTGGAATGCAGTGGCCGCCGACCATCCCTGGCTGGTAGCGGTGGAAGTTCCACTTGGTTGCCGCCGCCTCAAGCACAGCCTTCGTGTCCAGTCCCATCTGCGCGAACATCAGGGACAGCTCGTTGACCAGCGCGATATTCAGGTCTCGTTGGACGTTTTCGATGACTTTGCAGGCCTCGGCTGTCTTGATGTCGCGTGCCTTGTAAACGTTTCCCGCGATAAGGCCATACAGCCACGCCACCTTGTCGAGCGTGGCCGCATCAGAGCCGGATACCACCTTGGTGCTCTTCTCCACGGTGTGTTCGGTGTCACCCGGATTGATGCGCTCGGGGCAATATGCCAGTGTGAAATCGCGTCCTGCCTTGAGCGTGGATGCTTGTTCCAGGATGGGACCCACTACATCCTCCGTGACGCCGGGGTACACGGTTGATTCGAGGATGACAATCATCCCTTTCTTCAGGTGGGCACCTACAGATGCGGCTGCGCCATGCACCATACTGAGGTCGGGTTGCTTGGATGCTGTCACGGGAGTGGGAACGGCGAGGATGACGAAAGTGCAACCTTCTATAGCTGCTATGTCCGAGGTGATTGTGAGCCGCGGGTTGGCAGTTGTATTGCGAAGTGAAGCGACCTTGTTGACGTCGATGTCGATTCCAACGACGTCCAGGTGATTCGCGAAAGACTCGGCAAGAGGTAGTCCAACATATCCCAGTCCCACTATCGCTACTGAGTCGGTCGCCGGCTGAGTATGCTGTGCCAAGTGGGACGCTCCTTTCGCGGTGTTGCGCCATTATAGGCTCAAGTCACTACGTTTGATATACCTGGGGTCTCATTATCCGAGGGCGACATGTGGGACGTACGCTCAAGCGTTTGTAGGGTTTTGCTGACAAGTGCCATTGACGCACAGTGTTCAATCCGCGTGGGGCAGGGCGCAATGCGCGCTTTCCGTCACCATCTGACTCTGGCCGGTCTTCATGGTAAGGAGATTCCCTCCTTGATGAGCGTGACGGTGTACGCGTGTGTTGGTTCGCAGTTGATCTCTATGGTAGAATTCGCCTCGTCATGTGCACTGGCATGACGTGTTGGGGATTAGTCTAACGGTAGGACGGCTGACTCTGGATCAGTTAGTCCAGGTTCGAATCCTGGATCCCCAGCCACAGTCTCAGTCTGAGAGGGCTCTTCACCGGTGCTTCGCTGTCCGCCATGTCTGTTGCGTCGTTTCGCAGTGTTGTATCGTTGGCACGTGCGGGATTGTCGCCGGATGCAAAACGTCCGTATAATCGTTTCTCAGGGAGTGGCAAAACCATGGACGTCTCTGGAATGATTCATTACGTGTGGACAGCCTACTCGTCCGGTTGGGGACTGTGCGTCGTCGCTGGACTGTACGTATGGCTGGCGCTGTGCCTCATGCTCATCGCGCGTAAGAATCACACTGCTTCCGCATGGACGGCCTGGATACCCGTGGCGAACCTCAGATTGATGTGTGTGATTGGGAAGTCTCCCCCGGTGTGTTTTCTGGGACTGTTCGTGCCACTCGTTGCGCTGGCTGTGGGCCTGCTGGTCTGGATGCCGTTGTGGATTCTCGTGTGGGCATGTATCTGGGCGCTGGCGTGGGCTGTGGCGTGGGCGCGAATCTCTTTCGCACGCGGGAGGCAGAGCGCTTTTGGTCTGCTTATCGTAGTTCCAGTAATCAATCTGGCCATGCTGGGAAGCCTCGCGTTTGGAGACTAGTCGCAATCGCGCGGCTCTACCCAGCTGAAGGCCATGGCGCTAGGCGCTGACAGTGTGCTTCGAGATGATTGGCTCGAGCATGGCCTTGGGCATCGCTCCGAGCTTCTGGTCTACCAGCTTTCCGTCTTTGAAGATCAGGATAGTCGGGATTGACTGAATCTGGAATCTTCTGGCGGTTGCGGGGTTCTTGTCCACATCGAGTTTGCCGAACGTCACCTTTCCGGCGAAATCCTTCGCCAGTTCGTCGATAACGGGCGCTACCATTCTGCAGGGACCGCACCATACGGCCCAGCAGTCAACGACCATCACGCTATTCGCGTTCACCACGGTGTCGAACGTACTGTCGGTCAACTCCAAGACTGTGCCTGTTGCTGTCTGTTCGTCTTCTTTGGCCATCGTTCTTCGTTCCTCCATTGCTATTGTGCCGTCCTGCCCCTCAACGAAATCCCAGTCCAACTCGGGCCACTTGAAAGACTGGCGCAGCTTGTCTCTTGCAAACTTCAGCGCTGTGAATCTCTTCTCAGCCTCATACCCCTTCAGCGTCTCAAGGAGAACTGCTGCGTCAAGTTCGTTCTGGTAGAAGGCCTTGAGGAGAGTGTCTACCTGGGCTTCTTCATCTGCCAGAATCCGTTCCTCATCTGACAGACTGCCCACGCTCTGCAGTCTTTCTCGTATCCTTGGTGATAGACCATCAAGTGATTCCATCACGTCGTGCCTCCCATGTGTAGTATCGGACGCTTTCGCTGAGTGCTTTGTCCAAGTGTAGGGTATGCGGGCTGTGTGCGGCGAATCACCACCGCGTACATCCTTCAAGTGTAGGTCATGCTTGCCGGTTGAGGCGAATCACCGCCCGGCGCGAAGGGCACGTGCCTTCTTGAAGCCTATGAATGAGAACACACCAGGGTCAACTCTCTCGATGCAGGCGAATGGGCGCATCTGTGAACCGGGTTTTCCCAGTTCAACGTCTCGCAGCGTCCACTCTGACTCCGGAATCGAGGGAGAGTTGTACACCTCCGGCATGAGTTCATGGGAGAGAAGATGTCGAATATCGTCAAGAGTGAAGAGTTTGCGGCCTCTCTGGCTCAGCACGAGGGCGGCAATGTAGGGTGCCCACTGTCGGACTGCGTATGTTTCAGCGAAGATAGCCTGTTCTTCGCTATCGGTGATGTACGCGCTGCCGAGGCGCTCTTTCGCTGCGGCAACAATATCCACTGATGCATCGGGCCCGGGCACAGACTCAAAAGCGGGAGGCAGCGGGTACGGCGCGTCGTGAGCGCCGTTTGGACCCGACTTGGGCTGGTGGGATGACTGTGAGCCAATCTCTCTCAGTCTTTCCATTACCCACAGTCTGGCAAGTGTCTGGGGTGATTCGTCGAGGTCTCGGGCGAGCCGCCGCAGTTGTTCAGCCCTGTTCGCTGGAATCTCTATGCGGAAGGTGACGGAGTCAGGACCGGATTGCTCTCCGGTGTCAGGATTGCGCCGTTGCGCCGATTCATCCGCGGGACCCGTTGAAGGCTCATTGTCCAGCATGCTCATGATACTGCGATACATGTACTGGTCGATGCCAGCCCCGTTTCCACGGCCAGGCGCCTGAGGTGGGTTCATCCCGGACATGGGACCCTGCGACTGGAAGGGGTCTGGCATGCCTTCGTAGTCACGGCGCGCAGGGCGACGACTCTTGCGTTTTTCAAACATAGCTTCTAGACCTTTCGACTATCACTACGACATGAAATATAGCAAACCCATTGCATTCCTCGCATGCGGCGTAGCCGCAATCGTCGCGGCCAGTCGATCGGGCGGGTTCATGCCGTCTCAGATGAGTGTATCCGTCCGCGGGCGAATGATGCAACGATTCCGGCAACGCAGGCCACTGTGCAGACGAGGAATGTGAGTCTGACTGCGGATACGAACTGGCCAATCGGTGTGGAGCCGACGGTAATCTCACCAACGAATGAACCTATGATGAGGGTAGCCAGTGCCATGCTGAGTACCATTCCAATCTGCCGCATGGTTGCGAGCGTGGCGGATGCCAGTCCGTACTTCGGAGGTGGTACCGATGTCATGACTGCGTTTGTGTTGGGTGATGAGAACAGTCCCACTCCAAGTCCGAACAGGAGAAGTGCCGCCACAACGTAGGAAATGGGGGTATTCGCCGCCAATCGTGACATAAGAAGCAGGGAAAGGGCGCTCAGTCCCATGCCAGTGGAGGCAAGTATGCGTGGCTCAATCCTGTCCGAAAGCCTTCCTGCCAGAGGCGATACGATGGCTTGTACCAGCGGCATGGAGACCAGTACCAGTCCTGCTCGTCCAGGGGACAGGCCTGATACAACCTGGAGGTAGAGGCTGAGGAGAAAGCTTGTCGCGAAAGTGGCGCTGTAGTTCAGCAGCGCGGCGATGTTGGACATGGCGAAGACGACGTTCGTCTTGAACAGGACGATGTCTACCAGCGGCATGTCGCTGCGACGCTCGATGAGGATGAGAATGACGAGCGCGCCGAGACCGATGGCCATCAGTATGAAGCCCCTGCTTTCGGGCAGTTCAGTTGCTCCGTACATCAGACCAAGAAGGAAGACTGCATAGGCTGCAAGGCCTTTGAAGTCGAACTTCATGTCTGGAGAGGCCGGGCGCAGTCGCGGAAGCTTGTACCACGCGGCGAGTATGAGAGCGATTCCAAGAGGAATGTTCATGAAGAACAATGCCCGCCACCCGAAAGCCTCAGTCACGATACCGCCGATTGCGGGTCCGAGAGAAAGGCCGCCGTACAGTGCAGCGGCGTTTATTCCGAGCGCTCTTCCGCGTTCACCAGGGCCAAAGAAATCGCTCACTATAGCGATTGATGTGGCGGCGAGCATCGCTCCGCCGGCTCCCTGTACGGCCCTGGAGGCTATGAGCGTCGTGCCGGTGCCCGCGAGTGCAGCGAGCGTGGAGCCAACCACGTACGTTGCCACTCCGACTACCAGCAGGTCTTTTCGTCCTTTCATGTCGCCCACGCGACCAACTGGGACGAGAAGAATTGCAGAGGTAAGCAGGAACGAGGTTGCGACCCATGCCAATTGGACCGCACTCATGTCAAGGTCTACGCCAATAGAAGGTAGAGCCACATTGACGGAGGAACCCATGAAGGGAAACAGGAAGGAGGCGGCGCAGGTTACCGCGAGAACGGCGCCCTTGTTTGACTCTGGGTTCCGCTGCGTGTTCATAGAGGGCCATTATAGCCTACGCGAGATGCTCTCCCTGATTCGTTGTGCGGATAGGAAATGGAGGTATGGGATGACCGTCGTTTTGGATGCGTTGTGTGGTGTGGACTACACTTCTGACCAGCGCCACGGTAAGACTGTGATGGATGTTGAGAGAAATCACCGGTGGATGGTGCGTAGTGCTGCCAGGGGGAGGGGTTTCCGGCTGCGGCGCGCCGACCGTGGAGGAAAGGGGGAATCTGAGTGACACCCGAAGTGCGGCCTGGGTCAGAGGACAGTGTGAAGCACAATCGTCTTCAATACGAATCAAGTCCATATCTCCTGCAACATGCTGGCAATCCTGTCGATTGGTATCCATGGTCGGAAGAGGCGTTCGAAAAGGCGCGGCGTGAGGACAAGCCTGTGTTCCTTTCCATTGGCTACTCATCCTGTCACTGGTGTCACGTCATGGAAGAGGAATCGTTCTCGCAGGCTGGCGTAGCGGAACTGCTCAATGCATCGTTTATACCGGTGAAGGTTGACCGTGAAGAGCGACCTGATGTTGACCAGGCATACATTGCTATGAGTCAGCGCATGACTGGAAGCGCAGGATGGCCGTTGAATGTCATTGCCACTCCGGAAGGGTGGCCGTTCTACATAGGTACCTATATACCAAAGGAATCGCGTCCGGGGATGATAGGGATGATAGACCTGCTGCCCGCTGTGGCTGGCTACTGGGTGGATGGGAACAAGCGTGATGAGTTGCTTGAGTCCGCGAAGAAAATCGTCGATGCGACGCAGGCCATGCTCACTCCCGAACGAGAAGGTACATTCGCACCCGAGGTGCATGCAAGAGCGGTTAAGGAACTCGCTGATGCATATGATTCAGTGAACGGGGGGTTCGGTGTTGCCCCCAAATTCCCTACGCCGACACGTCTCGCATACCTCTTGCGGAGTTGGCGCGAGACTGGAGATACGGCTTCACTTGAGATGATTACCGTCACGCTGGACCACATGCGGCACGGCGGCATATACGACCATGTGGGCTCGGGTTTTCACAGATACTCGGTGGACCAGTCATGGTCCGTGCCACACTTTGAGAAGATGCTCTATGACCAGGCGCAGCTTGCCGAAGTGTATGTGGATGCGTATCTCGCGACTGGAAATCAGGCGTACGCGGATACTGCGCGGGACGTGTTGAATTACGTGCTTCAGCGACTGACAGGTCCGAATGGTGCATTCTATGGCACTGAGGATGCCGATTCTGCAGGAAAGGAAGGCGTTTACTATCTGTGGAGTGGGCGGCAGCTTGCGAGCGTTCTCAGCGAAATAGAGCTATCGGTGCTTCTGACTGCGGCGGGAATAATGCGTGATGACACGACAGGTGATGAGGCACGCTTTGTGTTGGGCCTCGTGAATGGTACGGAGACCGTGGCTGCGGAGCTGGAGATGTCTGAACAGCAGGTGGAGACCAATCTCCGTTCAGCGCTCACGAGGCTGCGTGAGGAAAGGTTGAAGAGGGAACCACCAGGCCTGGACGATAAGATTTCCGCGGACTGGAACGGATTGGCCATTGCCGCGTTCGCGAAAGCGGGCAGGGCACTGGGAGCGCCCGACCTGATTGCGGCAGCGGAGCGGGCAGCCGCATTCGTGTTGAAGGAACTGGTTTCTGAAGAGGGACGCCTGCTCCACTCCTATCGGGATGGCGAAGCGTCGGTTCCCGGTATGCTTGAAGACTATGCGTTCATGGTCTACGGGCTGCTGGAACTCTACCAGGCGTCTCATCAATACACGTATCTGCAATCAGCGGTCAAGCTCAATGCTGACATGCTCTCCTTGTTCTGGGACCAGGACAAGGGAGGTTTCTTTCAAACAGGTTCGGATGCCGAACAATTGGTGGTGCGTATCAAACCCTCGTTTGACGGTGCGCTGCCATCCGGCAATTCTGCGGCCTCTATGAATTGTGCGCGCATTGCACGGTTGACATCGGACCCGGAGATGGACGAGGTTGTAGACCGGTTGTTTGCATCCCTGTCTGTCCTCGTGGACCGGAGTCCAAGCCTGTATACGCACCTGCTGTTGGGTCACAGGCTTCGGTACGGGGATGTGTTCGTCACGATAGTAGTGGGTGAAGCCGACGGAGAGGACACGAAGGCTTTGTTGAACGTACTTGACGGCGTATATGCACCGGCAAACCTCGTTGTGTACGTGCCGACAGGAGAAGCACACGACGATCTGTTACAGATGGTGCCTGTTGCACGCAATCACTCTCTGCTGGACGGCCATGCGGGTGCGTATGTGTGCGACAGAGAGATGTGTGCTTCCCCGACGAGCAACCCTGAGGAATTGCGGGCGCTTCTGTTGAGATAGGGGAGTCTATCAACCGATGGTTCTGGACAGGGCCGCAGAGGTGGAGTCCTACGTTGCGCCGGGTGTCTGTTCCGCGCATTCGGCGATGGTGGAGTGGATTGCTTCATCCGGAATGGCACCGTGGCGCAGTATTGAGACGCTTTTGCCGTCTATCTTCACGACTGTCGACGGGAGTGCACCACCGGCTCGCCCTGCATCGAGGATGTAGTCAACGCTCTTGCCCAGCTGCTTGCGCACCTCGTCAGCGGTCATGCATGGGGCGGCACCTGTCAGATTCGCGCTCGTTCCCGTGATGGGGCCTCCGAACCGCTCGATGAGACGAAGGCAGAACGGGTCGTCGGGAATCCGCAGTCCTACAAAACCGTCCTGTACCAGTGCAGAAGAGAGTGGAAGTCGGGCAGGGACGACAAGTGTGAGTGCGCCGGGCCAGAAACGTGTCGCGAGACAGAGGGCAATTGGACTCAGCTGCTGAGCGACTGCCGTAACTTGTGAGATGTCGGCAATCAGCAACGGGAGTGGCGAGTGTGGCGGTCTGCCTTTGATGTCGAAGACGCGATGTACCGCTGCTTCGTTCCGGGCGTCAGCCCCAAGGCCGTACACGGTGTCTGTGGGAAATGCCACCACGCCACCTTCTGCAAGAACGCGTGCAGCCTCGGTAACCTGGCGGACATAGCTGTTCGCCGTGAGCATCCTTATCCACGTGCAGCACTGCATTGTCCTGTCGAGTGTAGCAAACGTGTGGTTGCGGGCCAAACGCCTTCTCAGATGGACTGGCGCGGAATCTGCAGGCGGGGGAGGTGGGGTCAGATATCTCTATGGCGACTGGCGTGTTGTCCATGAAGTGGGTGCTGCCTCTCTGTGTTGCGCGAGGATTGTCTATCGTGCAGAATCTCACGAGCGATTGCTGTGACGGTGCTGTGTCTGGCGGCGTGGCAGCGGCGCGAAGACGTTGCCCGGATGTCCCACGGAATACTTCTTTTGCAGCGTACCGCTGAGAACAGCGGTTGTGGTTCGTCTGGAAGGAGTGTCGCTATGCAGACTATTCCCGTCAGCTCGAGTTTTGGTCATCGAAGCAACTACTGCTTTGACGCGAGTACACCGCCGGTACTGAAGGTCCAACCGGGAGAGATGTTCGTTGCCGAGACGGAGGATTCCTACAACGGAGTGCTTCGCAAGAACCCCGGTTATCTGCAGCCGCGCGATATGGGCACGTATACCAAGCATGCGCCCTTCTGGTACAACCCTGTCTGTGGGCCGGTATATGTTGAAGGCGCGCATCGCGGTGACGTCCTCGCAGTGACGATTCATAACATAGACAAGATGTCAACGGGGAGCGTCGCCACTGTCCCCGGAGCTCATCATTTCACGGGCTTGCTGGGATGGGAGGAGACCGACGAGATGTACACGGCAATGATCGAGAACAGTGGGACAGAATCTGTGTTCACCTATGGTGAACACTCCTTTCGTTGGCGCCCTCAGCCGTTCATCGGGACAATTGCGACGGCCCCTGAACACGAGGTTCTGTCGAGTCTGACAACCAGCTTTGGCAGTGCGATGGGCTGCGGGGGAAATCTTGACAGCAACGTCGTTCGACCCGGAGCAACCGTCTATCTGCAATGCTTGAATGAGGGGGGACTACTCTTCCTCGGAGATCTTCATGCGTCGCAGGGTGATGGTGAATTGTGTGGGGTAGCGAACGAGATTGCGGGGCGCGTCACTCTGTCGTGCAACGTTGTGAAGAAGAAGAGATTGCGAAATGTCAGAGTTGATACGGGGCAATCGCTCGTCTCACTCTACTGCTATCGGCCGATAGAGAAGGGCTTTCAAGAGGCAGTGCGCGACATGATACTCTGGTTGGAGGAGGATTATGGCTTTTCACGCAGGGAGGCATACCTGCTGATAAGCATCTGCCCGGAGTTTCGATTGCGCACGTATCAGATGTGCAGCGGCCTGGGACGCCTCATGACGACGGTCGGAGCTGAATTTCCCAAGCACCTGTTGCCATCGTGACAGAGTGAGTTCTGCCTGCGGCAGGCGATTGCGCACCCCCGGGCTATGCCGGCTCGACAATCTCCAGGAGTTCCAGGTGGAATATCAGCGTTTCTCCCGCCAGCGGGTGGTTGGCGTCGACGGTCACCGTTGTGTCCGTGAAATCCGTGATGATGCCCCGTACGGTGACATTGTCGCCTCGCAGGACCACGGTGGCTCCGAGGGCGAACTCGGTGTCGGGTGGGAATTCGCTTGTGGGCAGGTGAAACACAAGGTCTTCCTGGAAGTCTCCGTAGGCGTCGTCAGAAGGAATCTCAACCGTCTTCGTCTCGCCCACCTGCATTCCCAGCACTGCATTCTCGAAGCCGGGGACTACCTTGCCCTGTCCAATCTGAAAGACGAGGGGGTCTTTCCCAACTGATGAATCGAACTGTGTTCCATCAACGAGTTCGCCGGTATACTCGACACTTACGATGTCATTTACCTTGGCAACCGTCGGCGCGCATCCCAGGGCGCCTGCGAGAAGAATCGCCACACATATGCCTGATACGAGAACCCTGTTCAACAATTGTCTGCCCCTTGTAGTTACAGTCAGATTGTCATTCTATCACTCCCGGCGTGTATGGTGGATGCTACCTGTGCTAACATGATTGGCGTAGCGTTGATGTACGACTGTCTGTCCCTTCGATTTCGCGGGTTTGGCCGCCATCATCTGTCGCACCACCATCAAGGGATTATCTGTGCGCTCTGATTTGGACCTTGCAGCAGAATCACTTCTTGCACACCGGCATGTCGTGTGTCTGACAGGCGCTGGCATGTCAGTCGAGAGTGGCATTCGGCCATTCAGAGGCCCTGGAGGCCTGTGGACGGAGAATGGTGAACCTCCTCTGGATGACTATCAGAGGTTCCTCGAAGACCCTGCAGGCTACTGGCAGAAGGAGATGTATCCGACAGGCCAGATGGGAGAGTTGTATGCGGCTCTGCAGCGCGCGGTTCCCCATGCAGGTCACCGTGCTCTTGTCAGCCTTGAGCGGCAGGAAATTGTGAAGTTTCTCATCACTCAGAACATCGATGGTCTGCATCGTAAGGCGGGGAGTCGCAATATTGCCGAGATTCATGGCAACTACTCGTTGCTCCGCTGTGTGAGTTGTGGTAGAAGGTTTGAGAGAGAAGGATTTGCCGGTGCCGGTCTTCCCCCTTCTTGCCCCGAGTGCGGTGATATCGTGAAGAGTGACGTAGTGGTATTTGGAGAGCCCATCCCGCAGGACGTGGCTGCGGCGTGCATCGACCAGGTAGAATGCTCAGACTGCCTTCTGCTGGTTGGAACTTCAGGATACGTATATCCTGCAGCAGGTTTCCCTCACCATGTGAAGGCAAACGGGGGAACTGTCATCGAGATTGGTCCGCATGAGACGGACTTGACGGGAATTTGTGACCTTTCGGTGCGCTTGACGGCTGCTGAAGCGTTGCCCATTATTGAGAGAACCGTGCGGGGAACAGGTCGTGTTCCCATGACTGATGCCGGTTGAACGGAAGACACATGACACATCGAATAGAAGTTGCATTCAATACTGACCTGATTGACCCACGCGAGGACGGCATCATGACCGGCATCCGGGACCTGGGCGTGTTCTCTATACAGCGTGTGCTCGTTGCTGATGTGTACTGGCTTGATGGGGCTCTTTCACCGGCACAACTCGACGTGCTGTGCGGGAGGCTGCTTTCAGACCCCGTTGCGCAGAAGTGTCGCTACGACGGCGGTCACGTTAGGGACGAGGAGTCCTGCCTGCGGCAGATCGAGGTGACATACAACAACGGAGTCACCGACACGTTGCAGGACACGATTCTTAAGGGTATTCAAGACCTGGATATCGGCGGAGTGAGCAAGGCTCGCAGCGGTACCAGGTATGTGCTGTATGGCTCCGCCAGCGAGAGCGAACTAGACGTGATTACGAATCGCCTTCTGTTGAACCCGATTGTGCAACATGTGGTTCGTGAAGGGGAGGAGATCTTCCCTTATGTGCCCGTCTACGAGTTGGAGCAGCACTCTGTGCCGCTGCTGAACCTGCAGCCGCAGGAACTGTCTGACATGGCAGCTCGATTCGGCTTCTTTCAGACGGAGATGCGTGCCATCCTTGACCATTTCTCGGAGTTGGGGCGCGACCCGACAGATATAGAGCTCGAGACGCTCGCGCAATCATGGTCTGAACACTGTGTGCACAAGACATTCAAGGCACGCATCAATGTTGAAGGCGAGACGATTGAGAACCTTCTTCGCAGCACGATAATGAAGGCTACGGGCATGCTGAACAAAGACTGGTGCCTATCTGTCTTCAAAGACAACGCCGGCGTTATCGACTTCGACGGCCAGAATGCGATCTGTTTCAAGGTGGAGACACACAACCACCCGTCTGCAGTGGAACCCTACGGGGGAGCCGCGACAGGACTGGGTGGCGTCGTGCGCGATGTGCTTGGCACGGGATTGGGCGCCTTTCCCATCTTGAACACCGACGTGTTCTGCTTCGCGAGACCTGACTATGGCTATGACTCGCTGCCTGCCGGGATTCTTCACCCTCGGACTGTGTTCAAGGGAGTGAGGGCTGGAGTGGCAGACTATGGCAACCGCCTTGGGATTCCCACGATCAACGGTACGGTTCGATTTGATGACCGGTACCTGGGTAATCCACTGGTATTCTGTGGCACGGCGGGCATCATGCCAGTGTGGGCAGCGCAACAGGGCCTGCAGGAGCCGGGCGACCTTGTGGTGCTGGTGGGCGGAAGGACGGGCAGGGATGGCATTCACGGTGTGACGTTCGCGTCCGAGAAGCTCGATGAGCAGTCGTCTTTGAGTTCGCGTAGCGCGGTACAAATCGGGAATCCGATTGTTGAGAAGAAGACGATAGACGTCTTGATGGTGGCTCGTGACCGAAGACTGTACCGCAGGACAACGGATTGTGGTGGTGGTGGGCTGTCTTCCGCTGTGGGAGAGATGGGAGCTGAAACGGGCGTTCGTGTCTACCTGGACAGGGTTCCCCTGAAATACTCCGGGCTGTCCCATGACGAGATATGGATTTCAGAATCACAGGAACGGATGATATTGGCCGTACCTCCGGAATGCTGCGATGAATTGCTGGAGCTTTGCAGAGGCGAGGCCGTTGAAGCGACCATTATCGGAGAGTTCACAGACAACCATCGCCTTGAGTTGCTCTACGATGATGTGCTGGTGGGTGACCTTGAGATGGACTTCCTGCATGACGGGAGGCCGCAACTCGAACTCATGGCAGCGCCGCCAAAGCCTCGTACTCCGGTCGTTGACCCTCCTCCTGCCGCGTCTATGGAAGATGCACTCACGTCGATTCTGTCTTCATTGAACGTGTGCAGCAAAGAGTGGGTTGTCCGGCAGTACGACCATGAAGTGCAGGGTGGGAGTGTTCTGAAGCCGCTCGTGGGTGTTGAGGGCGATGGTCCCGGTGACGCTTCAGTGATTCGGCCCGTCCTTGGTTCGACGAGAGGACTCGCGGTATCGAATGGCATCAATACCCTCTTCGGAGATACTGACGCGTATGCGATGGCTGCGTCAGCGATTGACGAGGCATTACGGCAGATAGTCGCCGTGGGTGGCAGTCTCGAAAGGGTGGCCCTTCTGGATAATTTCTGCTGGGGGTCAGTCTCTGAACCTGAGACGTTATGGGCACTCGTCGAGGCCTGCAGGGCCTGTCATGACCTGTCGCTGGCCTACGGCGCACCATTCATCTCCGGCAAAGACAGCTTGAACAACTTCACGGAGATTGAAGGACAGCGCATCTCCATTCCTCATACGTTGCTTGTTTCAGCCATCTCTGTGGTGCCTGATGTCAGAAAGGTGATTTCCATGGACCTCAAGGAGGCTGGAAACCTGCTGTTCATTGTTGGCAATACCTACGGCGAGTTGGCAGGTTCTGAATACAGCCAGTACCTCGGTGAGGAAGGAGCGAATGTTCCGCGTGTTCGCCCTGAGACCGCGCTGCAGGTGATGACGCAGCTTCAGTCTGCCATCGCTAGTGGCTACGTGAAGGCCTGCCACGACTTGAGTGAAGGGGGAGTTGGGGTGGCGGCGTCTGAAATGGCATTTGCGGGCCACCTGGGAGTGACACTGTCTCTCGACAAGGTGCCCCTTGGCGAGAAAGTCACGAGAGATGACATAATGCTCTTCTCGGAGTCGAATAGTCGTTTCCTTGTTGAAGTCAGTGCAGGGGATGTTCAACGGTTTGAAGAACTGTTCACCGGGCTTCCCTGCGCTATTGTAGGCGTGGTTCAGGAATCGCAACGACTGCGGGTGACGGGGCTTGAGGGAACGACGGTACTGGACTGTGGAATTGACTCATTGAGGACCGCGTGGAAGCGGCCCCTGGATTGGTAGAGGGTAACATGAAGACACCGCGCATACTTGTATTGAGAGCACCGGGCACCAACTGTGACCATGAGACTGCTTTCGCATTCGAACTCGCCGGCGGAGCAGCGAGTCTTGTGCATATAGAGCGACTTCTTGAACGGACGACTACCATAGAAGGGTTCCAGATATTCGTTATTCCTGGTGGATTCAGCTATGGCGATGACCTCGGGTCGGGCAAGATTGTGGCGAATGAGATTGAACTCAGGTTGCGGGAGCAGTTGGCTGACTTCGTAGGTAGGGGAGGTCTTGTGCTCGGAATCTGCAACGGATTTCAGGTGCTTGTGCGCGCGGGGCTTCTGCCGACAGTGTCCTCCCGTCAGAGCGTGAGTCTGTTGCCGAATGTGTCGGGGCGCTTCGAATGTCGCTGGGTGCACATGCGGACGGTGGAGGGTAGCCCGTGCATCTTCACCCGTGGCATGGACAGTCTTGAACTGGGTGTAGCACATGGCGAGGGCAGACTATTCGTGCCGGAGGATGTCAGGGCGCAGGTCTTCCCTGCGTTGCGCTATGTGAATCCTGACGGCGGCACCGTAACGTATCCACACAATCCGAACGGTTCCTGCATGGACATCGCAGGATTGAGCGACCCCTCGGGGCAGATCTTCGGCCTTATGCCGCATCCTGAGCGGTTCGTGCGCGCTCTCCAGCATCCCTCCTGGACGCGGGGTTCGGCTGGTGATGGCAACGCGGCGGGAGCAGGGTTGCAGATGTTCGTGAACGCGGTCGACTACGCGCGCCAGCTTGCCTGAGGTGAGGCATTCCTAGAGCGTGTCGATGTCTACCAGTTGGTCGTAGGGAAGCACGCCGCTCTCAGCGGTGTTGTCTATGTCCAGTCCTGCCTCCGCTGCTGCAGCTACCGGATTGAGACCACCGAGTAGCACCATTCCTATCCTGTTCATGCCGACGCTTATCTGGCAGACTGATTCACTGGTATTGCCGAGAACGTAGACGGGGTTGATTCCTGCCTCTCGGAGTTCCTTGATTCGTTGCTCCACAATCATGCGCGATGGGGCCAGGAGTTCACGGAAATTCGCGAGAATTCTGCCGGAGCCTGTCTGTGCTACCTCTCGTACACTTGTCATGCGGGCCCTGATGTACTGTTCGGATGGGTCGAGTGACGTTCCGTCGTAGCGAATAATGGCGACGAACCGACGTGGCTTGCCATCCTGAATCTCGAGTACACCGCCAAAGCGTGACTCGATAGGCACAGAGGAATTCAAGAGGACACCATTGACTACCACTCCGCACACCGTGGCCAAACCAACCTTCCCTTTCGGGATGACCACGGACCCTATCTTCTCTCCTTCATTGGCAACTGCAACGAGCCTGCTTGCGCAGAAGCCCGTATCGAAGACGGGGCGCATTGCCTTTAGAGCATCGGGGAACTCATCAGTTCGAAAGAGTGATGCGTTGACAGGCACCAGCCCCTTCGCAGTCGAAGGGTTGAATGTCGTTCTGAATGCCAGGAGCTGCAGCTTCTCGAGAATGAATCCGACTTGCTCTGGAGCCATTGCCATGCGAAGCTCTTGAAGGCCCAGGGGAGTAATGATCCGCCCGTCTCGTCCGAGCGGCTCGGTGTAGCCTCGCTCATCTGTCATCCGGAGGTGGTATCGAACCGCTCGTTCGCTGAGGAAGATGCCGTGTCGTTCCAGTTCACGAGATATGGTAATCGAACCCAGTGCGTCTGATGACTCAGACAACACCTTCAGAATGGCGATTGACTTGCGCTCCGTCTCTTTGTCTATTGTCTGCATTTGTATTCAACCCTCGTGTGATTCTCGAGTGGGCGAACTATCGCGGGGTTCGACGAGCCATTGACGCGTCAGTCGTGGGCGTCCCGAGTACAGACATACTGCGTGACCATATCGAGAAAATACGCGTGAACACGCAGATCTTCGACGAACTCAGGATGAAAACAGGTGGCGAGGATGTTGTTCTGCCTGCATGCCACGATAGTGCCGTTTGCAAGTCGTGCCAGTACCTCTACTCCGTCGTTTGACGATTCTATCACGGGAGCTCGTATGAACACGCCACGATAGACAGGTCCGGGCAGTGCGGATATCGAAAGGTCTTCTTCAAAGCTGTCTACCTGTCTGCCAAATCCGTTACGTGCGACCGAGATGTGCAGAAGATTCAACAGGTCCATCGAATGGCTTGTGACGTGAGTAGCGAGGCATATCACACCGGCACATGTGCCCAGTACGGGCAAGCCCAATGTGATGGCTCGCCTCAGCGGTTCACGTAAACCGTATTCATCAATCAATTTCAGAATAGTCGTACTCTCACCGCCGGGAATCACGAGTCCGTCCAGCGTCGCGAGTTGATCAGGGAGTCGGACTTCCACCGCATCAACTCCCAACTGTGTGAGGGACTTCATGTGCTCAGAGAAGGAGCCTTGGAGCGCAAGCACTCCGATGCGTGTAGACGAGGGACTCATTGGGCAGCCTCCAGGGCGAATTTGTCCAATCCAATCTGGACGGGCACGGGGTAGTCGCCAGTGAAGCATGCCATGCACAGCTTGTCTTGCTCGAAGCCGACCGACTTGAGAAGACCTTCCAGGCTGATATAGCCCAGCGAATCGGCCTTCACGTAATCGCGAATCTCTTCAACCGACTTCCTGGTGGCGATAAGTTCCCACTCCGTGGCCATGTCCACTCCAAGGAAACAAGGGTGTTTGATGGGTGGAGCGCAGATTCTGAGGTGTACTTCTGTTGCACCCGCATGGCGAAGCAGTTCAACGACGTGAGGGGTTGTGGTGCCTCTCACTATGCTGTCGTCCACAACCACCAGGCGTTGGCCCTTGATGACTTCCTTCAGCGGATTGAATTTGAGTTGCACTCCGAGGTCTCTGAGCCTCTGGTCAGGAGAGATGAATGTCCTGCCGACATAGCGGTTTTTCAAGAGACCTTCAGAGTAGGGAATGCCCGACGCTTCAGCATATCCGATGGCTGCCGGTATGGCGGAATCAGGTACGCCGAGAACGAGGTCGGCGTCTACCGGATACTCCTCCCAGAGGCGAACGCCCATGCGCTGCCGCGTTTCATATGCGAGCTTGTGGTCAAGTCTGCTATCGGCGCGTGCCAGATAGATGTACTCAAAGACACACGCTGCCCGCCTTCCGTCGCTGAACACCATCGTGCTTGTTTCACCTTCGTGGGTGAAGGAGATTATCTCTCCCGGTTGGACGTCTCTGTCATATCGAGCCCCTATATGGTCCAGCGCACAGGTTTCAGATGCCACCACCGGATTAGAATCGACGTATCCGATGCAGAGAGGGCGGACCCCAAGCGGGTCTCTCGCCGCAATGAGTGATTCGTCTGTGAGGAGTGCGAGGGAGTATGCACCGATGAGGCGCCGCATGGCCGACGAAACGCGTTCCTCCCAGTTGTGGCCGGGGGACGCGACAATCAACTTGGCAATTACCTCTGAATCGGTCGTGGTGGTGAAGTCGAAGCCTCGCTCCTCAAGTTCCTGCCGCAGCTCTACCGCATTCACTACATTGCCGTTGTGCGCCAGAGCGAGCGTGCCTGCAGGTCCGGTCACAATCATCGGTCCCGCGTTGGCTACCGAACTGGAGCCGGTTGTTGAGTAGCGGTTGTGGCCTATGCCTGCGTTGCCGCGTAGAGTGGCAAGCGACTGTTCGTCGAATACCTGGGATACGAGTCCAACTCCAACGTGGCGGTTCATCTGCTCGCCGTTGGTGACGACGATGCCGCTACTTTCCTGGCCGCGATGCTGGAGGGCGTAGAGTCCAAAAAATATGAGGCGAGCGACATCTTCCGACTGGGACATTGTCCCGAATACCGCGCACCTGTCTCTTATCATATCCTACAGTACCTTAGCGCTCGCGTACGAAGCTGTCAATCAACGTGTCTCCGCGACCTGATTCGAACGCATCATGTCCACGAATTGCAGGAATAGATACTGGCTGTCCTGAGGCCCTGGAGTGCCTTCAGCATGGTATTGAATCGAGAGAAGCGAATAGTCCTTGTGCCGCAGTCCCTCGACCGTGCCATCGTTGAGATTGACGTGGCTGATTTCGATTCCATCTGGCAAAGAGTCGCCGTCAATCGCATACCCGTGATTCTGAGTGGTGATGTGAACTCTACCTGTTGCGATGTCACGCACGGGATGATTGCCCCCATGATGGCCAAACTTGAGTTTGAATGTGTTGGCACCCAGCGCGCGTGCCACGACCTGGTGGCCAAGGCAGATTGCCATTATCGGGACTCTGCCGAGCAGCTGTCTGGTGATATCTTCAATGCTTCCCAGGTGCACGGGGTCTCCCGGTCCGGGAGAGAGCAGGACTCCATCAGGATTGAGTGCCATGACCTGTTCAGCAGTTGATGAGACTGGTACGACGGTGACGCGGCATCCCACCCTGTTGAGATTGCGCATGATGCTGCGTTTCACTCCGAAGTCAATCAAGACTACGTGCAGCCCGTTGTCGTTGTCGCCGGGCTTGTAAGTACAGTTGGTAGTTGTGCTGACTTCAGCAACGAGATTCTGGCCGCCATAGGCGGGCACCCTGTGCACTTCGTTGAGCGCCTCCTCTGGAGTCATCTCGCTGGTGAGTACACCCATGAGTACTCCGGTCGAGCGCAGGTGTCGTGTTATGGCCCTGGTGTCAAGCGCGGTAATTCCGGGGATTCCCTGTCGTTGGAGATAGTCATGGAGAGTCTCGACACTCTGGTAGTGGCTTGGAGCAAGACAGTGCTCGCGGACGATGAGGCCGCGGGCCTGCACGTGGGCCGACTCGTCATCAACTTCGTTCATTCCGTAATTGCCGACGAGGGGATAGGTGAGCGTAAGTAGTTGACCTGCGAATGATGGATCGGTCAGCATCTCCTGATAGCCAGTCATGGAGGTGTCAAAAACGACCTCGCCAAAGGTGGTTCCTTCTGCGCCGAACGATTCTCCCTGGTAGACGGTGCCGTCCTCCAGTACCAGATATGCTTTCTTGCTCATTATCAACTCCTCGGGGCTATGTAGCGTTGCAGACGAGGCTGCAAGATGGAAAGTTCATCCATGAAAGCTGTTTGTAATAGGCAGTCGTCGGTCCCGTCCGAACGCCCTGGTCGTTATCTTGATGCCAGGCGGTGCCTGCCGCCTCTTGTACTCACTTCTGTCCACAAGTCGCGCGGTTCGTTCGACCGTCTCCGCATCGTGTCCCAGTGCGATTATCTGTGCGATGCTTCTGTCATCTTCCACGTATGACTTCAGAATCGGGTCAAGAACGGAGTAGGGTGGGAGGTTGTCACTGTCCTTCTGGTCTGGTCTGAGTTCAGCGGATGGGGGTCTGTCAATCACGGATTGGGGAATCACATGCGACGTGGACAGTGAGTTGCGATAGGCCGCCAGTTGATACACGAGAGTCTTTGGCACGTCTTTCAACACTGCAAAGCCGCCCGCCATGTCGCCGTAAAGTGTCGTATAGCCTGCTGCCATTTCGCTCTTGTTTCCAGTGGTAAGCACCAGCCAACCGTACTTGTTGGATAGGGACATCAGGATGGTGCCGCGAATTCGTGCCTGCAGATTCTCCTCGGTCGAGTCAGGTTTTCTTCCTTCAAATGCGTGGTGGAGCATGCCGATGAACGCGTCGTACGCAGGCTCGATTGGAATATCGAGTATTCTGATGCCGAGGCTGGAAGCCATTTCCAGCGCATCATCGATGCTCTTCCGAGAAGTGTAACGTGATGTCATGCAGACACCCACGACGTTTTCTGCTCCAAGCGCGTCACATGCCACGCATGCCACCAGCGAGGAGTCTATGCCTCCGGACAAGCCGATGACTACTTGCTTGAAACCGTTCTTTCGTACGTAGTCGCCGGTTCCGAGAACAAGTGCCTGATAGACTTCTTCGTTTGCATCCATCGGGACTGCGTACTGGGGTGCAATCAGGGGCTTTGTCTCATCAGAAATCGTGGTGGTGACTGTGACTGCATCCTTCTGAAGGCACTGGCTTGCCAGGAAGGTCTCTGTCTTGCGCCATCGTGGGTCATGCAGGCGAGCCCGGAATACCGATTCGATCTGTACGTCGGCATAGACCATATCTTCAGAGAATGACTTGCCAGAGGCGAGAACGTCGCCCTGTTCGTCAACAATCATGCTACATCCATCGAAGACGAGTTCGTCCTGACCACCAACCAGGTTGCACATTGCGAATACGCATACATTGTCGCGTGCACGCGTCGCGAGCATCTGGCGGCGGCTATCGCCTTTTCCACAATGGTATGGAGAGGCACTCAAGTTGAGGATCAGTTCGGCTCCGTTCGCAGCTTGGACACTGGCAGGGCCGCCTTCGTACCAGATGTCTTCACAGATTGTGACGCCTATGCCTACGCCGCCAACGCTGAACACTGGACATTCACGTCCGGCCCTGAAGTAGCGGTTCTCATCGAAGACTCCGTAGTTGGGAAGAAAGACCTTGTGGTATACGGATGAGACGCGGCCATCATGGATAATCGCTGCCGCATTGAACACATCGGAAGCACTGTCAACGAAACCGACTGCCACCACGGGGCCATGAGTCTGCTCCGCTATCCTGCGAACGCAAGAGAGATTCTGGCTGATGAATCGAGGACGAAGAAGAAGGTCCTCGGGCGGGTATCCGCACACGGCCAGTTCCGGAAATACGACGACATCTGCGCCCTGATGCGATGCCTCTTTGATGCAGTCGATAATCCTGGCGGTATTGCCGTCAAGATCACCTACAGTGCTGTTCAGCTGGGCAAGAGCAACCCGGACAACCGCGACTTTGCGGTTGTCCGGGTCGATTATCCGTTGCATAGACCTACTCTTCGTCATCGGCACTCTGTTCGCAGGGCACCGTATGACATTGTAGCAGGTTCGGATACTACAGTATCGGGAGGTACCGGTTGATTTCGTATTCGGTTACCTGGGTGCTGTATTCCCTCCACTCGATCTTCTTGTTCGCGATGAATGCTTTGAACACGTGGTCACCAAGACACTTGTGCAGGAATTCACTGCCCTCTGCCAGCCGGGTCGCATCCTGCAGGGTCTCAGGGAGAGTGGCGATGCCGCGCGCTTTCCTTTCATCCTCGCTCATCAGATAGACATTCTCTTCAACAGGGGCCGGACACTCGTATTCATTCTCAATGCCTTCAAGGCCGGCAGCCAGCATGACTGCGAAGGCGAGATATGGATTGCAGGCAGGGTCGGGTGAGCGGAGTTCAACGCGCGTTGCGTTCTCCTGTCCAGGTTTGTATCCCGGTACGCGAATCATGTCGGCCCTGTTCCTTCGTGCCCATGACAAGTAGACGGGTGCCTCGTAGCCTGGCACGAGTCGCTTGTATGAATTCACGAACTGATTGGTGACAGCGGTGAACTCGGGGGCATGCCTCAGGAGTCCTGCAATGTAGTGTCGTGCAGTCTTGGAGAGGCTGAACTGTCCTTGGGGGTCAAACATCGCGTTGTGGCCGTTCTTGAAAAGGGACTGATGCACATGCATTCCACTGCCGTTGATGCCGAACACGGGCTTCGGCATGAACGTGGCGTGCACGCCGTTCGCCATCGCGATTTCCTTGACGATCAGTCTGTAGGTCATCACGTTGTCTGCCATCGTCAGCGCGTCGGTGTAGCGCATGTCTATCTCATGCTGACTGCCTGCGACCTCATGATGTGAGTACTCGACGCCGATACCCATGGCCTCGAGGGTCAGTACAGTCTCCCGCCTGAGGTCGGTGGCGGCATCCAGCGGAGTCATGTCGAAGTAGCCACCGTGGTCCAGTCCCTCTGTACTCTTGCTGTCTTTGAAATAGAAGTACTCAAGCTCTGGTCCAACGTAGTAGGTGTAGCCAAGGTCGGAGGCACGCTTCAGATTGCGTATGAGTACCTGGCGTGGGTCTCCGTCAAACGGGTCTCCTTCAGGTGTGACGATGTTGCAGAACATCCTCGCGACGGCGTGATGCTCTCTGGGGCGCCATGGCAGAAGTTGGAATGTTTCGGGAACAGGCATTGCCATCATGTCGCTCTCATCTATCCGGCAGAAGCCCTCAATTGAGGACCCGTCGAACCCCATTCCCTGCTCGAGTGCGGTCTCCAATTCCTCTACTGTAATCGCGAAACTCTTCAGAAAACCGAGAATATCCGTGAACCAGAGTCGAATGAATTTGACATCATGTTCTTTGGCTGTCTTGAGCACGTATGCTTTTGCTTCGTCCTGAGTTCTGTTGGCCATTCTTCCTCCTTAGTACCTTGCCCCACTTGCAGGGGCGGCAATTACACCGATATGTGAATTGTGAGGCCCAATTGTTTCGGGAATATTTCTAAGGGGTTCGAAATACCGAAATTCCGTCGAATTGCGCCACGTGCCATCGGTGCAATTATGCGAGTTCCTGCTCCAATAGCTCGCGTGTGACTGCTGGATTGGCGCGGCCCCTTGTGGCGCGCATCACCTGACCTGTCAGGAACTTCGTAGCCTGTTCCTTGCCGGCTTTGAAATCAGCCACTGCCTTGGGGTTATCGGCGATGACCTGTTGTACGGCTGTACGCAACTCATCCGAGCCGCTGATCTGGCCGAGGTTCTTCTCTTCCATGATTGCTGCAGGGCGCTTGCCTGACTTGTACATCTCCTCCAGGACAGACTTCGCTCCCGGGCCGCTCAACTCGTTGTTGTCGATAAGCTCAAGTAGCTCAACCATCCCGTGGGCCTGGAGCGGACAGTCGCATATCTCGATACTGTCCGCATTGAGAAGACGGCTTACGTCGCCGAGAAGCCAGTTTGACACCGCGTGCCCGCGACTCGGGCCGGCTATGGCAACGCATTCGTCGAAGAACTCCGCCATCGGACGGGATGCTACGAGGGTGACTGCGTCCTGTGCAGGAACGCTGAACTGGTCGACGAACCTTGCCTTGCGCGCCTCCGGAAGTTCCGGCAGGCCATTGCGAATCTGTTCCATCCACTCGCCCGTGAGCACGAGAGGAGGAAGGTCAGGCTCGGGGAAATACCGGTAGTCTTCCGCGTATTCCTTGCTACGCTGAGATACCGTCACCCCCTCGGCCTCGATCCATCCCATGGTCTCCTGCTTCAGCTTTCCTCCGCTGTCGAGGACAGCAGCCTGCCGCTGCTGCTCGTACTTGAGGGCGCGATAGACGCCCCTGAAGCTGTTCATGTTCTTGACTTCCACTTTGGCGCCGAGTTCAGTGGTTCCCCATGGGCGCAGGCTGATATTGGCGTCACATCTGAAGCTGCCGTCTTCCATGTTCCCTGTAGACACACCGAGGTATCGCAGAAGCGAGCGGAGCGTCATCAGGTACTCCCTGGCCTCCTCAGGAGAGCGCATGTCAGGCTCACTCACGGTCTCCATCAGAGGAATACCGGAGCGATTCACGTCAACCAGGCTGTAGCCATCGTGATGAAACGACTTCGCCACATCTTCTTCCAGGTGAACGCGCGTGATTCCGATTCTTCTGTTCTCACCACCGACCTGGATGTCGAGCCATCCGGTGTGGCCGATTGGCGCATCGTACTGAGAGATCTGGTATCCCTTCATGAGGTCGGGATAGAAGTAGTTCTTCCTGTCAAACCTGGTGTTGCGGGAAAGTTCACAGTGAAGTGCAAGCGCGGTAGTCATGACGTACTCAATCGCCTGCTTGTTCGCAGACGGCATGGCCCCCGGCATTCCCAGACAGATGGGGCAGACATGGGTGTTCGGGGGGCTGTCCAGATAGTCTGTGGAGCAGCCGCAGAACATCTTGCTGTTGGTCAGCAGTTGGGCGTGTACTTCAAGCCCAATCACCGTTTCATATCTGCCTTGTTCGGTCACCAAGTCCTCCTTAGCAGGAGCCTTCTACACGGCATCCATTCCTGATTCTCCCGTCCTGATACGAAGCGCATCCTCGACGGGAATGACGAATATCTTACCATCGCCGATGTCCCCTGTGCGCGCGCTTGCTGCGAGTGCACGCAGCACCGTCATGGCGTCCTCATCGAGCACCACGACCTCTACCTTGACCTTCGGGATGAGGTCAACCTCAAATTCCCCCGAGCGTTGTTGCAGTTTGAGGCCCTTCTGCCTGCCGCGGCCTTCAACGTGACTGACCGTCATGCCGAAGTAGCCCTTCTCCTCGAGCGCACGCTTAATGGCGTCGAAACTCTCTTCCCTGACAATGGCTTCTATCTTCTTCATTATACGCTACCTCCATACGCTCTCTCTGCGTGCTGAGCAAGGTCGAGTCCCAGTGTCTCTTCACGCGGCTGGACACGAAGTCCGATGGTGGCGGAGAGAAGACGTCCGATGAGGTACGTCATCCCGAATGCAAAGACGGCCACTACCACGATGCCCACTGCTTGCAGTCCGACCTGTGACGCATTGCCGAAAATGAGACCCGTAGCGCCTCCTACAGACGGGTCGGCGAAGATGCCGGTGGCAAAGGCGCCCCAGACGCCACCCATTCCGTGGACGGCCCAGACATCGAGGGACTCATCTATCTTCATCCTGACGCGAAGGCGGATGCAGAAGTAGCACACGACCGACACAACCATGCCTATCGGTATCGCGGCGACGGGTGATACGAAACCTGCTGCGGGTGTGATGGCGACCAGACCTGCTACGGCCCCCGTTGCAACGCCAAGAGCACTCGGTTTGCGGTCCCACCACGAGAGCAACATCCACGTGACCGCGGCGGCGGCGGCACTGGTGTTGGTGGCTACAAACGCTGACGATGCTAAACCACCGGAGGTCAAGGCACTGCCCGCATTGAAGCCGAACCATCCGAACCAGAGGAGCCCGGCACCCAGGACGACCATGGGGATATTGTGCGCTTCCATGGGGCGGCCTTCGGCGTAACCCTTTCGAGGTCCAAGTATCATTGCGAGTGCGAGAGCTGAGAAGCCGGCACAGATGTGCACGACGGTACCGCCTGCGAAATCGAGCGCGCCGAGGTTGAGCAGCCACCCTCCTGCACCCCACACCCAGTGGGCCACGGGGCAGTATACGACGGTCAGCCAGATTACGGAGAAAACCATCAACGCGGCAAAGCGCATGCGCTCCACCACTGCACCGGTTATGAGGGCCAGCGTGATGATGGCGAACATACCTTGAAAGGCGAAGAATGCCAGATGAGGCACGGTGCTGGCGTACGTGTCAGATGGAGTCTGGCCAACTCCCCTGAGCAGTGCAAAATCGAGACCTCCGAATATGCCACCTATGTCGCTGCCGAAACTCAGGCTATAGCCATACAGTAGCCACAGTACGGAAGCCACGCCGAGCATGGCGAAGCTCATCATGGTGGTGGAAATGACGTTCTTGCGTCGAATCATTCCGGCGTAGAACAACGCCAATCCTGGCGTCATCAGCATAACGAGGGCGGACGAGACAAGCAGCCATGCTGTGTCTGCAGCATTTATACTCATGGGGGTGTGCACCTCCTTGGCAGTACTGGAGGAAGCATAGATGGCGAATGTTACGGAGGTGTTTCGGGATGGTTACAATGATGTTACGGGAAGGGCGTCATTCAGACATCCTTGTGGAAGCGGTATCCAACGTTCCGCACTGTGTCGATGAACGTGTGGCTCGTGTTCTCAATCTTGCTGCGGAGTCTCCGTACGTGTACGTCCACCGTGCGGTCTCCACCGTAGTAATCATATCCCCATACACGGTCGAGCAGGACGTCACGTGAGTGCACTCTGCCCGGGTTCGCCGCGAGAAACTTGAGCAGTTCGTATTCCTTGAACGTGAGTTCGATGAGATGCCCGCCAAGTGAGACTTCGCAATTTGCGGTGTCGATACTGAGGTCACCCCGCTTGATGATATCGCCGCTGTCAGGGTTAAGGTCAGCAAGGCGGCGCACGCGGGCGCGTATTTCGGCGCCGGGTGCGCCTATAAGCGCAAAATCATCTACTCCCGTACGTGGCAGGACGAGGTTGAGAAGGCCGGAGTCTACGATTGCGAGAAGCGGAGAGTGTGCAATTGCCTTGATCCGTGATGGAAGCGTGCGTAATTCCTCAGTGTTCTGAAGAACGACGACAACTGCAGAAGGGGACGGTCGGAGTGCGGCATCGAAATCCTCTGCTGCGACGTCAACCTCAGACACTTCAGCTTCGAGCATGCGCAACTCTTCGACGAGAGAAGCGTTCTCGTCTGAGGGAGACGCTATAACGACGATACGTGTGGGTGAGGTGGTGTTCACCTGCCGTTGCACTAGTAGGCGTACAACCTTCCGTACGGCCGCAGGTAGAGCGGGAACAGCTTCACGAAGTCTCCTGCAAGTATGTCCTCGCAGGACCCGTCGAAGTACGAACAATACCGTTTCACGGCATTCTCAAGGACGGCGTTATCGTGCTCTGTAAGTGCGGCGATGCCTACTTCCTTTCCCACCTGGTGGTTCTCTATGCCGCCGCGGAGATAGATGGCACCGCCATGCATACCGGTGCCGACGAAACGGGCACGCGTGCGGCCAGCAGATGGTCCTGTCAATCCTAGCACGACGAGCACACCGCCTGCCATGTACTCTCCGAGAAAGTCCTGGGCGCCGCCACCAATCACGACCAGCGGGCCCTTGCCTTCGTACTCTTTCATGTGAATTCCGGCACGATAACCCGCACTGTCTCTCACCATGATAGTGCCCCCTCGGGCAGCGAGGCCGAGGGCGTCTCCCACATGACCGTGGACGATAATCTCTCCGCTATTCATGGTATTGCCGATGCCGTCCTGACCATTGCCACGCACCGTTATTCTGGGGCCATCCATGAATGCACCAAGGTCATTGCCGGGCGTGCCAGTGAGTTCTACCTTCATGGTGCTGAGAAGGCTGGTGCCGATGTAGCGCTGGCCGTTGAGGTTGCTCACGTGTACGTCCATGACGCCGTTGGCAGCCGCTTCTTTCAGCTTCTGATTCAGGTCTCTATAGGACAGGCCGAGGGCATCGATCTCCATTGTCTTCATCTCCAATACACGTTCCACATCGGTTTCTAGGTGCCTGCCATCTTGACGCCGAGCGCTTCCATCTCTCCCTCCGTCAGGCCGATGGCGCGAAGGTGGAGTCGATTGCCACGCAGGCTTTCTATGGCGTTCACGCCCATGCCGCCCAGCATGTCCTTGATCTCAAGGCTCCAACCTCGTACGAGGTTGACGACCCGTTGTGCTCCAATCTCAGGATTGATTCGCTTCGTGAGTGCAGGGTTGCTTGTGCAGATGCCCCATGTGCACTTGCCCGTGTGGCATTGTTGGCATACGTGGCAACCCAGCGCGATGAGGGCCGCGGTGCCGATGTTCACGGCATCTGCGCCAAGCGCGATTGCCTTGGCAACATCTCCGCTCGACCGGAAGCCACCTGAAGCGACCACCGAAGCCAGGTTTCTGATGCCTTCCTGCCTGAGTCTCGTATCGACTGCGGCCAGGGCAAGTTCAATCGGTATTCCAACGTTATCGCGGATAGCCTTGGGTGCAGCTCCCGTTGCTCCCTTGAGTCCATCGATGACAATCATGTCGGCACCTGCTCGAACCATGCCACTGGCGATTGCCGCGACGTTGTGGACCGCGGCTATTTTGACTGAGACAGGCTTCTCGTAGTTCGTTGCTTCTTTGATGGCGTAGATGAGTTGTCGCAAATCCTCGATGGAGTAGATGTCATGGTGGGGCGCAGGCGAAAGTGCATCGGTGCCCTGGGGTATCATGCGTGTGCGGGATACCTCGGCGCTTACTTTCTCTCCGGGCAGATGACCGCCGATGCCGGGCTTGGCCCCCTGGCCAATCTTGATCTCTACTATGCGCGCATTGCGCAGGTACTCAGAATGGACACCGAAGCGTCCTGAGGCTACCTGGACGATGGTGTTGTCAGCATACTGCCTCAGCGACGGATGTAGACCACCCTCCCCTGTATTCCAGAGAGTTCCGAGTTCCGTAGCGGCTCGGGCGAGAGACTGCTGGACATTGAGACTCACGGCGCCGTAGGACATGGCAGCGAACATGATTGGCGTCTCAATCTTGACCTGTGGTGGAAGCGGCTCCTTCAGTTTTCCGGAGGTATCGAATTCGACTCTGTCCGGTTTCCGCCCGATGTAGGTGCCGAGTTCCATTGGCTCGCGCAAAGGGTCGATTGAGGGGTTTGTCACCTGGCTGGCGTTCAGGAGCAGGTGGTCCCAGTAGTTCTTGTGACCCTTGTCGTTGCCCATGCCGGTGAGAAGCATGCCGCCGGTCTCGGCCTGCTTGAATATGTCCTCGATTGTCTCGGACGTCCAGTTGGCGTTCGACCTGTACTCGAGGGGATTCCGTCGAATGGTAAGCGCATTGGTCGGACAGAATGCAACGCAACGGTGGCATCCGACGCAGTTCTCTTCACGCGCCTTGACGACGCCCTCGTCTTCATCGAAATAGTGCACGTCGAATGTACATTGATTCACGCAGACCTTGCATTGGATACAGCGATTCGGGTCACGGTCGACCACGAACGCAGAAGGCAGAAAACTCTTCATTTGTCCCTTCCTAAAGCCTGATGGGAATATTCCGATCGCGGAGGTACCTCTTGGTTTCCGCGATAGTAATCTCATTGTAGTGGAAGATGCTGGCGGCTAGAACGGCATCGGCCTTGCCCTCATGCAGAGCGCGATAGAGGTGCTCAGCTGACCCTGCTCCACCGCTGGCGATAACCGGTATGGAAACGCTGGTGGAAACGGCGCGCGTCAATTCGATATCGTAGCCATCCTTGTGTCCATCGGCATCCATGCTGGTCAGCAGTATCTCTCCTGCGCCCAGTTCTGCGGCACGGAGCGCCCATTCGACGGCGTCCATCTCGACTTCGACGCTGCCTCCATAGGTGTGAACCTGCCATCTCAGGGGGTCGGAACGCTCCACGCGCTTGGCGTCGATGGCCACCACCACGCACTGTGTGCCGAACCTGTCGGCCGCCCTGCTCACAAGCTGCGGGTCGCGGACAGCAGCCGTGTTGAGTGATACTTTGTCTGCGCCACTGAGGAGCATGCGGCGCATGTCGTCGACGGTGCGTAGACCGCCACCCACAGTCAGTGGCATGAACACGACCTCGGCGATGCGTTCGACCACTTCGGCCATGGTGTCCCTGTGTTCCTTGCTGGCCGTGATGTCGAGGAAGACCAGTTCATCGGCACCCTCTTCATAGTAGCGCCGTGCAAGTTCGACGGGGTCGCCTGAATCGCGTAGCGACAGGAAACTGGTGCCTTTGACGACGCGGCCGTCCTTCACATCAAGACAGGGGATTATGCGCCTAGTGAGCACCCGCGAACACCTCTCTTGGATTCAAGGTGTCCCCCTGAGTAGGCATGTGGCCCAGCCTTGCGATGACAGGCTGTCCTCCAACGGGTATCCAGGCATCTTCAAGTTCAGGGCAGACGAGGCGCATGGCCGATTCTTCTGAAGAAAGGAATACCTTGCTCCCCTGTGTGCCAACCACCAATGGTCGAAGCCTGATTCTGTCGGTCAGACCTACCATCTCTCCCGTCCTGCCGACGATGATGGTGAACGGACCGTTCATGAGAAGCCCGCTATAGGTCATTCTCAAGGCGCTCATCATTTCGGCCTCGTCCGCGTCGAGATACTGAAGTTCATTCCAGAAAGGCGCTGCGAGGACTCGCGTCGCCACCTCCATTGGCAAGTGGTGACGCCGCACGAGAAGGTCGACCGCGTAGGCAACCACCTCCGTGTCGGTCTGCAGAGAGCAGACGTAGCCGTACTGCTCAAGGAAACGCTTGTTGATGCCGTAGGAAGAGATTTCTCCGTTGTGCACGACGGTCCAGTCGAGGAGGCTGAACGGGTGAGCGCCGCCCCACCATCCAGGGGTGTTGGTCGGAAAACGGCCATGAGCGGTCCAGAGGTAACCGCTGTATTGCTCCAGACGGAAGAATTTCGCTATGTGGTATGGGTGGCCGACGCCCTTGAATACGCCCATGTTCTTGCCGCCCGAAAAGACGAAGCTGTCGCGTATGGTGTTGTTGACGTACATGGTCTTGTCTGCCACGTACTGCAAAGGGTCTGTGCCAGCCATCTTCTCATTCTTGGGCGACATGAAGTATCGTTGCATCAGAGGCGGATTGGGGAGGGCGGTGGGGTCCACATCCATGAGTTCGGATTTCTCGATGTTGAACCACTCCGCGAGGTATTCCTCAGTGTCGCGTTGGCCTTCCTTGCTTGCATACATGATGTGGAAGGCGTAGCTGTCCTCGTGCTCGGGATACAGTCCGTATGCGGCGAATCCTCCGCCGAGTCCATTGTCACGGTCGCGCATCAGGTCGATAGCACGAATCGCGACGTCTGCGGGGATTGCCTTCCCCGACGTGTCCATGACCCCGAAAATCGAGCAGCCGTCGAAGACCTTATCATCACCATAGCTGTTGTTGACCAGCGTTACGTTCTTCATATCGATACCCCTTGAGTGTTGCAGCCTCTTCCGCAGAAGACGGCGGGTAACACACCACTACATGATAGCGCCATTTGCTCCGTTGGTCGTCAGACTGTCACGCCACAGTTCCTCAGGGAGAGAAAGAAGTCCGAATTCCTCACTCACAAGGCTGTTCTTCCAATCTCCGACTGGTGTTCTTCGCTTCATGAGCGTGTGAATCAATCCACATCTGGTTGTGTCGCCGGCGAATACCATTCCTGTCACTATGTTGTCGTGGAGCATGACCTTGCGGTAGCAACCCTTTGAGTGAGAGACGAGAGTCTCTGCGTCCGGCCTATCGTCATCGACGATTCCTGCGGAGCCAACCGTGACGCCGAAGTAGGGCAGTGCGTTCAGCGTGGTGCTGCCGTCATACTCATGAAAGAGACCTGTCATGTTCGTTCCGGCAATCGCGCCTCCGGCAACGGCGTTCGGCCATACGGCGATAACCTGCTGACTGCGGCGCACAAAATCCGTCGTCTGGCACGCGTCTCCACACGCGAATACGTCATCCGCTGATGTCTGCATGCATCTATCTACGATGATGCCACGGTCTACCTGGAGAACACCGGCAGCAATCTCGGTTCGTGGCCTGACTCCGACGGCGACTATGACCATCTCGCACGCGAGGCGAGAACCGTCGTCAAGTGTGACGCTCGTGACGCTATTACCTGCCATGGGGTCAACATTGATGGATTCGACGCGTCGGCTTGTCATGACCCTGGCACCCGAAGTGGTTGCTGCATCTTCAACCATGCGTGACGCTGTCTGGTCGAGCATGAGACTGAGAATCCTGTTCTGCATCTCGACCACGGTCACCTCAACGCCTCGCTTACACAGGGCGTCAGCGGCGCTCAATCCAATGAATCCTCCACCCACTATGACGGCCCTTTCAACGGCGGGAAGGTGGGCCGCGATCTGGCGTGCGTCGTCGAATGTCGTGAAGGTGAATACGCCCGATGCGTCGTGGCCGGGAATCGGAGGCACAACGGGCGAACTCCCGGTAGCAAGAAGCAGCCGTTCGAACGCGATGGTGCGTCCATCTGCTGTCTTGATGATGTGCTCAACGGGGTTGAAACCGACGGCCCGAGTCCCGAGACTCAGTTCGATTGCGTTCTCCTGATAGAACTCGGGGGCTACGAGGCGCATTGTGTCGACACCCTTCGCTTCGGACAGATGCTTTGCGATAAGCGGTCGTGAATAGGCAGGGTAGTGCTCTTCAGAGAGCATCAGGAGAGAGCCAGCGTTGTCAGACTTGCGCAAGGCCCGCGCAGCCGACATGGCACCGGCCGAGTTGCCGACAATGACATACCTATATTGTTCCATACGTTTGCTACCTTATGACGAGACGAGAGTCAGGCCTGAGTGTATTCGAGAAAGTTGCGATAGACCTGGAGGCCGAGTGCACCGCTCTTTTCGGGGTGAAACTGCGTTGCCACGAGATTGCCCTTCTGTACTGCACTGCAGAATCGACCCGCGTAGTCCGTTTCAGCAAGTATGGTTGTCGGGTCGTCAGGCTGTGCAACGAAGCTGTGCACGAAGTAGAAATTGGAGCCGTCGGGAATCCCTCGAAAGAGCGGACTCTCAAACTTGTAGTGCACCTGGTTCCATCCCATATGCGGAACCTTCAGCGTGCTGGGAAGCTTCCTTACACGTCCTGGCAGCACGCCAAGGCAGTCCTGCCCGCCTCCCTCATCAGATTGAGTGAACAGAACCTGGAGTCCCATACAGATTCCCATGAACGGCCGGTCGGCCTTGATCCACTCGATAACCGCATCTGCCAGACCTCGTGAGCGCAGGTTCTCCATGGTGTCTGCAGCGGCGCCAACGCCCGGCAATATCATTGCGCGTGCATGCGTGATGTCGCGGGGCGACTCGACAATGGTGGCGTCAGCGCCCACGTTGCGGAGCGCTGACATCACACTGCGCAGATTTCCTGCGCCATAGTCCATGACGGCAATCATACATTCCTTCCAGAGCGACAGACTGTCTAGTTCTTGATTGTTACCTCTACGATACTCTGCCTTGCCACGATTCGTTCCTGGTCTCCGACCCTGACGAACACGTGCATCAAGCCGAGAACCTCGTATTTTCCGTTCTCCACGGTGGTAGTGTCCCAGCTTACGGGGAAGTTGGCAGCCTTATCATCTGACTCCCCAACTTTGAGCCACGTGTTCTGTCCTACCTTACGAATGTACCACGGGTTGGAGATTCGTGCGACGGAGCCTTCGATTCCGAGGGATTCGAGATTATACTTGAGAAGTTCTTCGTCAAGTGTCTCTCTCAGCAGAATTCTGCCGGAAAAATCCCTCAACGTATCTGACGGGACAATAAAATGGGGTCCCCAGTTGTGGGACATGACTCACCTCCTCTGGCTATTCGATATACGTACCAGGGCATCAGTCAGGCCGCCACAACCGGGGACCTCCACTATGAGGTCGTATCCAGGCTGCGGCGGATTAGCTGTCCAGTACGGCCAGCGCCTCCTGCCTGTATGCATCCATCAAGTATGGAATATCTGTAACTTTGGCGCATTCCTCCGTCAGAGACATAAGGTCCCTTCGGTTGATGGTTGAGAGGCTGAAGTTCCGGCTGCCCGCCATCAGCTGCTGCAGTCCGACCTTCAATTTCTGTGCATAGCTATAGAAGCCGATGGCGCCGAGCGGAATGTTCTTCATCTCGTCCGCGCCGACCATCTTCTTGACCTCTTCCCAGCAGACGAAAATCTCTTCTGGTGTTGAGCCGAACTGGCCGACTGTCCGTGGAAGCTTTCCATCCTCAAGCCATTTGGCGATGTTCTTGCCTACCATGCCCGGAATCATCAGTGCGCGGCCCATGCAGACGGCCTTGACGTAGGGTGCGCCCATGGCGAGTGCCTTGAAAATGCCGTCCTCGCTGCTGAAGCCTCCGGCGAACGCGATGTCCGGTACTCGTTCTCCCTTGTCGGAGAGACGGTTGCAGAACTCGTACGCTGCAGAGTGCAGATACAGGCTCGGCATACCCCACTCTTCCATCATGCGCCACGGACTCATTCCTGTACCGCCAGGCGCACCGTCGATGGTGAGAAGGTCAATCTTGGCCTTGGAACCCCACTTGATGGCCATTGCCAGTTCGCGTAGACCATAGGCGCCGGTCTTGAGCGTGACGCGCTTGAAACCGACGTCGCGCAGTCGCTGAACCTCGTTGAGGAATCCTTCCTCGTCGATGAAACCGAGACGACTGTGGCGCTCGAATTCCTTGAGCGCGCCTGCTTTGAACGCAGCCTGATTCATGGGGTCGGACGGGTCAGGAGTGACGATGTAGCCGCGCTCCTGTAGTTGAAGCGCACGTTCGAGGCTTGCTACCTTAATCTCGCCACCGATGCATTTCGCGCCCTGTCCCCACTTCAGCTCAATAGTGTCAAGACCATGCTTGTTGTGGACATATTCACCGGCACCCAGACGCGTATCTTCAACATTCATCTGGACAAGAATTTCGCCGTAGCCATCGTGGTAGCGGCGATAGGTCTCGATCCTGCGGTCCATGTCGGGTGCGGCAATAACCTTGCCATTTGAGTCGAGTTCCAGTTTGGGGTCGATTCCACAGACGTTCTCACCGCATACGATAGTGACCCCACTGAGGGCTGCGCCCACGGCGAAATGCTCCCAGTTCTTGCGGGCTATCTCAGTTGAGCCAAGTGCACCGGTGAATACCGGTACGCGCATCTTGACCTTCTTGTCCCAGCCGTACTCAGTCTCCGTGTTCACCGAGGGGAATGTGGCGGTGTCAGGGTTGCCGACTACGCCCTCAGGTAGGCCGTTGGCCCCCATCGCATAGCCCTGGATGTTAAGGTGCGAGTAATCAACAGGGTAGTCTTTGTCGCCTCCAGCGGTAATTTCGCTGAAAGGACCGGGATAGATGAGTTCGCGGCTGCGGAAGGTAGCCTTGAATACCTCGCAGTTGCCAGTGCACCCGTCGATGCACCGCGAACACAAACCGCTCATCGGTACGACATCGCGTGACCGATTCGCCGTTTGCGTGGCGTCGTTGGCATTAGGTCGTCTGAGATTCACTGCAAAACCTCCTTTATTGGGTCTTGCGATGAATCATACCAGAATTGGGTAGCGGCCACCGGTTGCCGTTGAAGGTACCGTGGACTTTTCTTCAACAATAACCAGGGCTCCATTCGGACAGACACTGACGCAACGAGGTGTTTCTCGGTCGAGACATCCGTCGCATTTGACAATCTTGCCGGTCTGCTCGTCCTTGCGAATTGCACCGAATGGACAGACCAGCATGCACGTGCCACAGCCAATGCACTTCTCCTGGTCAACAAGAACGAGGCCGCTCTCCTCGTCGCGATACAGGGCTCCTGTGAGACACGCCTCAAGGCAAGGGGCGTCTGCGCAGTGTTGGCACCTGACGGAGATGCACATATCGAGATTCTGCTCCACCCGTATTCCACCTGCGGGGGGTGCAGTGCGCTTCTTGAGCGTCTTGACGAGGTCATCACCACCGGCGTGGTGCGCCTCGCAGTAGACGCGGCAAAGACCGCAACCTATGCACAATTCCTCATGTACTAGAACCCTTCTCATTTGTTCACTACCTTGTGTTTGCAGTAAATCTCAGATGGCCTAATGCGGCGAGCGGCAACCGCTTGCCGTCTGAAAACTATCACGACATGAAGCGTCTGTCAAGCAGAAGTAATCGTAAGATGGAGAAATTGTTTTCTCTGGCTACTATTGTGATGCACATGGAGGACGGCAACGAGCAAGCTGGCGGTTGCCGTTGCGGCAGAGGTGCGTTTTGCAGTGCTGTCATGGTCTGTTGATTGACAGTCTGGAGTGGCGTTCCTATAATGCAATGCAGCATTCTTTTCGTCTGCCAGAGAACATGGCCAAACACATATTTGTAACCGGCGGCGTTGTCAGTTCTGTTGGCAAGGGAATCACTGTCGCTTCCATCGGTACCCTCCTGAAGGCGCGTGGCGTCAAGGTTGCTGTCCAGAAACTCGATCCCTACCTCAACGTCGACCCGGGAACCATGTCTCCGTATCAACACGGAGAGGTGTACGTGACCGAGGATGGTGCGGAGACGGACCTCGACCTGGGCCATTACGAGCGGTTCATCGGCGTGGACCTGACTGCGGATGCGAATGCTACTTCCGGCAGAGTCTATAGCTCGGTCATCAGCAAAGAGCGGGAGGGACAATTTCTTGGCGGTACCATCCAGGTCGTGCCGCATGTCACCAATGAGATAAAGAGGACCATCATGGATTGCGCAACGCGGATGTCCGCGGATGTCCTCATTACTGAGATAGGCGGCACAGTGGGTGACATCGAGGGCCAGCCGTTCATCGAAGCCATTCGTCAGATGCGCAAGGATGTGGGGCGAGAGAATGTGATGTACATCCATGTGACGTACCTGCCGCATCTCGCGTCGACTGGCGAGCTGAAGACGAAGCCAACGCAGCATAGCGTTCGCGAGTTGCGAGCGATGGGCATCCAACCAGACATAATAGTCTGCCGCAGCGACTACGTGATGCCCGAAGACCTGCGGGATAAGATAGGTCTGTTCTGTGATGTTCCGCGCCAGGCTGTCATACCACTTCCGACAGTCGATAGTATCTACGAAGTCCCCCTCGTTCTGGCGGATGCGGACATGGGTGACCTTGTGGCAGAGAAACTTGGACTCACTCAAGGACGGGGAGACCTGTCAGTCTGGAAAGACATCGTGGCACGTTTGCGTGACGCGCGGGAACCTGTCTCAATCGCACTTGTTGGCAAGTACGTTGAGTTGGAGGATACGTACCTGTCAGTGCGTGAGTCTTTGAAGCACGCTGCGTTGATGCATGGCAAGGCGCTGGAGCTATTCTGGGTTCATTCCGAGCAACTCAACGACGACAACGTCATGGCGCAACTGGCATCGGCACACGGTATCGTTGTACCCGGGGGCTTCGGGATGCGGGGTATCGAAGGGATGATTGTCGCGGCGCGGTACGCTCGCGAGAACGGAGTACCGTATCTTGGACTCTGCCTCGGGATGCAGGTTATGGTTATCGAATTCGCGCGGAATGTGTTCAATTCGCAGAGTGTGAACTCTACTGAGTTCGATCAGGGTGTTGACTATCCTGTGATTGACCTGCTGCCCGAACAACGTGAGATAGACAAGATGGGTGGTACGATGAGGCTGGGGAGCTATCCATGCGAACTGGTAGCCGGTACTCGTGCCCGTGAGGCGTATGGTGTGGAGAGCACCAGTGAACGACACCGCCACCGCTTCGAGTTCAACAATGATTACCGGCAGCAACTGCAAACGGCAGGCATGGACTTCAGTGGCCTTTCGCGCGACGGGCGCCTTGTTGAAATCGCTGAAGTGAGAGACCATCCCTGGATGGTGGGATGTCAATTCCACCCGGAGTTCAAGTCACGCCCTGACCGTGCGCACCCTCTGTTCGCCGCGTTTATGAAGGCAGCAACCGAGAGTGTTCCGCCCGGTGGACAGGCAGAACTGCCGCTCTAGCTTGACGGTTCCCCCTCTGACAGCATACTATTCTACGTCGATCTACGTGGCGCATTCGTCTAGGGGTTTAGGACACCGCCCTCTCAAGGCGGAGATCACCGGTTCAAATCCGGTATGCGCTACCAATTCCTCTCTTCGAAAGTGAGTCAGGCTTAATGGCGAAACGCGTATTCTCTGGAGCACGTCCTACCGGCCGTCAGCACATCGGCAACTACTTCGGCCACATCTTGAATCTTATTGCTCTCCAGGAGGAGTACGACTGTTTTGACTGCGTCGTCGACCTTCATGCGCTCACCACTCTAGAGAGCACTGCAACTTTGCAGCAGGACGTCAACGACATGGTGATTGACTGGTTGGCGGCGGGTGTTGACCCTGAGAAGAGCGTCGTTTTTGTGCAATCACACGTTCCTGAAATCGCCGAGCTTCATCTGCTGCTCAGTATGGTCACTCCGCTCAACTGGCTTCTTCGGGTGCCCACGTTCAAAGACAAGGTGAAGATGCATCCGGAAAATGTGAACTACGGGCTTGTCGGCTATCCTGTTCTGATGACGTCCGACATTGTCCTTTACAAGGGCGAAGTGGTACCTGTTGGCGAGGACCAGTTGCCTCATCTGGAGCTAGCCCGTGAGATTGTGCGCCGGTTCAACTCCATGTTCGGTGACGTTTTTCCTGAGCCTCAGGCGAAGCTCACGGAGTTTCCGATGATTGTGGGTTTGGATGGGTCGGGCAAGATGAGCAAGAGTGCGGAAAACTATCTTGAGATTTCGTCGACGCCGGACGAGATTCGGCGAAGAATCAGCACCGCCTTCACAGACCCTGCCCGAAAGCGCCGCACCGACCCCGGTCATCCCGAGGTCTGCAATGTGTTCAGCCTTCACAAGATGTTCACCCCGCGCCGTGTCGTGGAGATAGAGACTGAGTGCCGAGGAGCCGGAATCGGCTGTGTCGACTGCAAGAAACTGCTCGCGCAGGGAGTGGTCGACTACTTCGGTCCCTTGAGGGAGCGCCGTGAGGCGCTTGTCAGGGAGCCCGAGTACGTCAGGAATGTAGTGGCTGATGGAGCACGGCGTGCGGCCGTCGTTGCTCGCCAGACGCTCGAAGAAGTGAAGTCCGCGATGAACCTGAAGTCCTAGGGATGCTGGCGCAACGCCAGTATCTTCCGTGCTGCAACCTCTGCGGCAGTCGCGCATACCAGCGGACACCTATTGTCGTCGTGCCCGCTTGCATCGAGGAAGGCCTGTCTGTCAGCGTCATCTGCCATCTCAAAATACCTTCCGAATATCTCGGTCTGAATATCGCGGCACAGCGTTGATGGGAGAGGGTTGGCGATTCCGAATCTGGCCTGCACTGCGGTCTTGAAGTCCTCAATGACGGACTGGGCCTCATCCAACGCGTGGCCGTATGCTGCCGTGTTCTTCATGTCATCACGCCCGCAGACGAGTCCGAGACCGAGAAGTGCGCCAAGCAACGCGCCGCAGGTTTCTCCACGCCGGGCGACGCCCCCTGACAGAGTGGTGGCTGCTCTGAATGATTCGGCATCACCAATGCCCAGTTCTGACTGCAGGGCACCGAGTACTGCCTGCGAGCAGCCACTGTAGTGGTCGTTCTCCAGAGCGGCACGCCCGATTGCACTGATAATCTCTTCCTGCGACATGTTTCCCTCCTTCGAACAGACAGTCTTGTGACTGTGTATGGTGGCTGCCACGAGGTGGCAGGGGACAACGCAGGCTAGAGGCGAGGTCTTTGTAGATGCCAGTCGGTGGCCTTCTGGTAGGCGTAGGCCGCACGGAGTAGGACGTCTTCGCGGAAGCGATTACCCATCAGTTGCATGCCTACCGGCAAACCTGAGACATAGCCTGATGGCACGGTTATCGCCGGAATTCCTGCGATGTTGATGGGAAGAGTGAACACATCGCTGAGGTACATCTGCATGGGGTCGTCCAGCTTCGAGCCGAGCGGGAAAGCCACAGTAGGTGATGTTGGAGTGACAAGGATGTCGTACCTGGCAAATGCCTGATCGAATTCCTGTCTGAGAAGATAGCGCACCTTCTGTGCTTTCAGGTAGTATGCGTCATAGTATCCTGAAGACAATGCGTAGGTCCCAAGCATTATCCTGCGCTTGACCTCATCACCAAATCCCTCGCCGCGCGTATTCGCTATTGCCATTTCTGAGCTGGTGGAGTCTACGGAGAATCCGTACTTCACGCCGTCGAAACGCGCGAGGTTGGCGGATGCTTCAGACGGCGCGATAATGTAGTAGGCAGCGAGGGCATGCTGGGTAGAGGGTAGAGAGACATCGCGATCGACTGATGCGCCCAGTCGCTCAAGAACGCTGATGGCATCCTCGATGCGGGCGCGAACTTCCGGGTCCATTCCGTCGATGAAGTATTCCCGCGGCACGCCAATCTTAAGTCCGCGGATATCCTCTGAAAGAAAAGAAGTGAAGTCCGGGACTTCGATGGGTGCAGACGTCGAATCGTGTTCACACTGCCCCGAGATGGCATTCATGACGAGAGCGCAATCTTCCACGTCTTTGGTGAACGGCCCAATCTGGTCGAGAGAACTGCCGAAGGCAACCAGTCCGAAGCGGCTGACTCGACCGTATGTCGGCTTGAGGCCAACAACTCCGCAGAAGCCGGCGGGTTGCCGGATACTCCCGCCCGTGTCGGAACCCAACGCAAAGAGCCCCTGTTCTGATGCTGTGGCTGCGGCCGAACCACCACTGCTGCCCCCCGGAACACAGTCGAGATTCCAGGGGTTGTGAGTGGGGAAGAATGCCGAATGTTCAGTTGATGACCCCATGGCGAACTCGTCCATGTTCGCCTTTCCGAGGAGAACCGCGCCCTCAGCATCAAGACGGCGGATAACCGTGGCACTGTACGGTGGGACGAACGATTCCAGTATTCGGGAGCCACACGTAGTCTTGACGCCTTCGGTACACAGCACGTCCTTGGCGATGTAGGGAATTCCCATCAAGGTAGCGCCCTCACCGCGTGAGAGCAGCTTATCAGCCTCATCGGACTGGGCAAGCGCACGCTCCGCGCAGACCGTGATAAGCGCGTGTACGGAAGGTTCCGTGGCCTCAATGCGTTCAAGGCAGGATTGCGTCAGTTCGCGCGATGAGAGTTGCCGTGAGCGCAGTAGTTCACGAGCTTCATGAATGGAAAGCCGAAAGTGTTGTTGTGTATCGCTCATAATGATGTCGCTACGGGCACACGCAAAACGCAGACAGTCGGTGCAGTGACGATTCTATTCCAGGATGGGGGCGACGCGGAAACAGGAATCTTGACTCCGGGGCGCATTCGCGAGCACTGATTCTACCTCGAGTGAGGTTTGGGGTACATCATCACGGAGTACATTCTCAAGCAGACTGGCGTGAGGAGCAGCGGGAACGTGCTCTGTGTCCAACTCCTGCAGCACCCGGAAGTGGTCGAGAATGACAGACAGGTCGATTCGGAATCTCTCAATCTCATCATCGGTGACACCGAGCCGTGCCAGCCATGCGATATGTCTTACTTCGTCGTTAGAAAGTCCCATAGAGCATCACGAACGGCACGATTATAACATTGGGCCGCTTCACTCGCAATTGTTGCGAAGTCCTTGATGGTAACCGTATAATCACGTGCAATTTACGCCGTTGTACCGCTATCCGTCGGAAGGAGTATGCCGTGGATTCATATACACCGGAGATGATTCGCAACGTGGTCCTGCTCGGACATTACAGGTCCGGGAAGACATCGATCGGAGAGTTGATGCTGTTTCGTTCTGGGGCGACGAGTCGCCTAGGAAGCGTCTCTGACGGTACCAGTGCTTCGGACTATGACCCGATCGAGATAGAACGCAAGATGAGCATCAGCCTTGCTCTGCTACCGATGGAGTGGAAGGGGCACAAGATCAATGTACTGGATACTCCCGGGTATGCTGACTTCGCTGGAGAGGTGAAGGCCGGTCTACGCGTTGCTGATGGAGCGCTGGTCTTCGTGTGTGCGGCGAGTTCTGTGGAAGTGGGGACGGAACAGGTGTGGGCGTATGCAAGAGAAGCCGGCATTCCTGCGGCTATCGTAATAACCAAGATGGACCGCGAAAATGCGGATTTCCACAAGACACTCGCAGATATACAGGCCCAATTGTCATCCAGGTGTGTTGCGGTTCATTTGCCGATGGGTGCTGAGGCGTCATTCAGCGGATACATAGATCTGGTATCTATGAAAGCATATGTCGGCGATAGTGAACAGGCTATTCCTGCCGAGTTGATGGATGAGGCGCAATCACTCCGAGAGAAACTTGTCGAGACAGTGGTGGAGGCAGATGATGACCTGATGTCCCGTTATCTTGAAGGCGGGGAAATCTCGGACAGTGAGATTGAGGCTGCCGTCAAGAGAGCGTCTGCCCAGGGCATCGCTGTTCCTGTGTTCGTGACCTCTGCTGTGAAAAGCATTGGCATCGAACCGATTCTGGAGTGTGTGTGTTCCTGTCTGCCGTCGCCTGTCGAACAGCAGGCTGCAACGTCCGAGATTGTCGCGTCTGACAGTGGACCACTTGCGGCCATAGTCTTCAAGACGACTGCCGACCCGTTCACCGGCAAGATCAGCTACTTCCGTGTGTATTCCGGACAGTTGGAGAGCAACTCTCAGACCTGGAATGTCAACAAGAAGGTGAACGAGCGGATTGGGCAGTTGTTCCTCCCACTTGGAAAGCAGCAGACGACCGTAGCGAAGGTTGGCGCAGGGGACATCGGGGCAATTGCAAAGCTGAGTGCTACCTCAACCGGTGATACGCTGGGTGCGCGTGAACTTGCGGCCCCACTTGCGGGGATAGCGTTCCCGAATGCGAGATACAGTCTGTCAGTGCAACCTGATTCAAAGGCCGACCTGGACAAGTTGAGCACTGTGCTTCCCCGGATGGTTGAAGAGGACCCGTCGTTGGTTCTGAAGCGCGACCCTGATACGGGCGAGACGCTGATGTCCGGACTTGGTGACACCCATCTTGAAGTTGTGAAGGATAGGATGAACCGGAAGTTCGGTGTGAAGGTTGTGCTTGATACACCTGCTGTGCCGTACAGGGAGACCATCACCCAGGGCGCACGAACGGAGCACAAACACAAGAAGCAGACGGGCGGTCATGGGCAGTACGGTCATGTAGTCTTGCAGTTGGATCCGCTTCCTCGCGGTTCTGGTTTCCAGTATGAGGTCAAGATTGTGGGAGGTGCAATCCCGAACAACTTCCTGCCCTCGGTTGAGAAGGGAGTCAATGAAGGAGTTCATGAGGGAGGAGTGGGTGGTTTTCCGATAGTCGATGTCAAAGTGACCGTAGTTGACGGAAGTTTCCATGCTGTTGACTCGTCCGACATCGCGTTCAAGATTGCTGCCTCACAGGCACTCAAGAAGGCACTTCAGCAGGGTTCGCCTGTACTGCTGGAGCCTATTATGAATCTTACTATCAGGGTTCCCGACGGCATGACTGGTGACATAATCAGTGATTTGAACACCAAGCGCGGTCGTGTGCAGGGTATGAATCCTGAGGGCAAGTACAATGTTGTCACGGCGCAGGCACCCTATGCTGAGGTGCTGCGATACTCTATTGATTTGCGGTCGATGCTTCAGGGACGCGGAGACTTCGAAATGGAGTTTGACCACTACGAGCTGGTCCCTGCGCATATCGGGCAGCGCATCATAGAGCAGCATGCGGAGAAGGCAGAGAAGGCTGAGTAGCCGGGTCTTTCCGGTATTGCAGAGAATGCAAGAATGGGCGGCGAGGCTTCTGAGCCTGGCCGCCCATTCTATTGCTATCCGCTATGGGGTCTGGCTACTCTGCCAGCAACTCTTTTACCTTTGCGGTGAATGCTGGTACCACATCCTCGAATCGCCCGACCACACCGTAGTCTGCCTCAAGGAAGATGTTGGCCTCGGCGTCTTTGTTAACTGCAACAATCGTCTTTGAGCCGGAACATCCCGCCATGTGCTGGCTGGCGCCTGAAATGGCGACTGCTACGTACAGTTGCGGCGCTACAATCTTGCCGGTCAGACCGATGTGCATCGTTTCAGGAGCCCAACCGTTATCGCATGGAGGTCTGGAGGCTCCGACTGCACCGTGAAGTGCATCGGCAAGGTCTTTTAGAATCGTGTTGAATGGTTCAGGACCTGCCGTTCCCCGTCCACCGCTGACGACAACGACGGCATCTTCCAGCTTGACGCCGACGACCTCTTCTTGAATGCGCTCGAGTATCTGGATGCCGCTGGAGACGGCATCAGTCTGAAGGTCGACAACGCTGGTGGCCTTGCGTGTGAGGTCCGGGTCGCCCGCGCTCATCGCTTTGGGGCGCACGGTCACAACCTGTGGTGGTGCTGCGGCAAAGTCGGCGAGTGCGTTGCCGCCATACACCGGCTTGGTGACCAGTATTTCCTTCGTCTGTTCATCAATGCGAATGTTGATGCAGTCGGTGGCCACGGCTGAGCCGAGCCGGAATCCGAGGCGTGGACCAAGCTCACGGCCAATCGATGTGTGGCCGATGAGAATCAATGCGGGAGATGCCTGTGCAACTGCCTCAGCGGCAACTGCAATATGGGCGGAGGGAGAGGTGCTGTCTTCTGCAGGGAGCTTCGCGGTGAATACCGTATCTGCTCCGCGACTGCCTGCTTCAGCAACGCAGGTCTCTATGTCATCCTGCCCTGTCAGCACACACGAAAGTGTCTGCGCCATGGTGTCGGCGAGCTGTCGTCCGCAACCCAGGAGTTCACAGGTGGTGCCTGACAGTTTTCCGTTTACAACCTCTCCGTAGACAAGTACTCCACTATACTCTTTCACAATGTCCTCCTGAGAGTTCGTTAGATGACCTTGGCTTCGCGGAGTCGCAGCGCAAGGTTCGCTCCGGCCTCGGCTCCAGTCTCGCCCTCGACTATGTCACATTTTGCCTCTTTGACAGGCTGGTAGAGCCTGGTTAGCGCGAGGCGACGTCCCTGTGCTCCAACCTCTGAGGCGTCCAGTCCCAGGTCAGCAGGCGTCCATACAGTGGGTTGCTTCTTGGCTGCGGCCATGATGCCTCTGAGTACTGCATACCGGAGGTTGCCGAGTTCGCTCGTGACGGTGACTACGACGGGGGTGGGCACCTCGACGACCTGGTACCCATCGGGAATCACCTGCTCAATCCGGAGTTTTCCGTCCGCCGCTTCCACCTTGCGGGCAAGGGTCACCAGGGGCAGCCCGAGAAGCTCCGCAAGTCCGGGACCGACCTGTCCTGCATCCCAGTCAGAGGATTGCCGTCCACAGAAGATGACATCGTATCCTTCCAGCTTCTGTACTGCCTTGGAGAGGGCGTACGCCGTGGACCAGCTGTCGCTATCCTCAAATGCGGCATCCTCGAGTAGCACCAGTTCATCGGCGCCGACGGCCAGGCTTTTCTTGATGACGTCTCGGACGATGTTGTTGCCAAGGCTCAACACGGTCACCGTGCCGCCTGCCTGCGCCTTGACTCTGAGGGCTGCCTCCAGCGCGAATTCATCATATTGCCCGATGACTGGCTTGATGTCAGACGGCAACGTCATTCGTTTCGTGGCAGGGTCTATCTTGAATGAGGTGGGGGGAGCCTCTGGATCAAGTACTTGTTTGCAGCAGACAACCATTCTCAATTCTGACATGAGAGGAACCTCCTTGCGTGCATCCCTTCCGTGACCAGGACGCGTGATAGCTATGCGTCAAGCAGTCGAATCGCATGAGCCAGTCGAGACAGTGTCCTGTCTCTCCCCAGCACTTCCATAGTCTCAAATAGCGGCGGTGCCGCACTTCTGCCTGTCGTCGCAACTCGGAGCAAACCAAAAAGCTGTTTGGTGGATACTTCCATGGAATCACACAGTGGCCGCACAAGTGTTTCGAGGTTCTCTACTGTCCACTCTTGACTGGAGGAACACAGTACAAGCACCGCAGCGAGTATCTCTTTCGCACGCGCGGCTTCAAGGCCCTTCGGCAGTAGCATGTCGGCAGGGTATGAGAGTTCTTCCTGAAAGAAGAAACCACACAATTCGCCAAGCTCAGCAAGCGACTTGGCTCGTTCTTGCACAAGTGTGCCTATGCGTGCAACGTATTCAATGTCCAGTGGTCTGCTGACGCTTGCAGGCAGGTCGCGCTCAATATAGGGCAACGCGCGTGCTGCAAACTCTTCAGGCGAAAGTCCCCTGATATAGACCCCGTTCATCCAATCCAACTTCGGCTTGTTGAAGACCGCAGCGGTCTTGCCTACACGTTCCAACGAGAAGTTCTGGACCAGTTGATCACGGGTGAGCAGGTCGGTCTTGTCATCGAGCGACCATCCAAGTAGCGCCAGAAAATTGAACATCGCCTCTGGCAGATATCCCTGGTCACGGTATTCTCCAATAGTGGTAGCCCCGTGACGCTTGGATAACTTGGCCTTGTCAGGTCCGAGTATCATCGGCAGATGAGCGAATACGGGTGGGCTCCAGCCGAACGCGGAGTAGAGCATCACATGGAGCGGGGTACTGGATATCCATTCATCCGCTCTCAATACATGGGAAATGCGCATGTCGTGGTCGTCTATCACGTTGGCAAGATGATACGTTGGGTAGCCATCCGACTTCATCAGGACATAGTCATTGAGGACCGCATTGTTGAAAGTGACGTCGCCACGTATGAGGTCCGCCACCGTTGTGTCTCCCGTCTGCGGCATCATGAAACGGACGACAGCAGGCTCGCCAGCAGCCAGTCTGCGCTGGACCTCAGTCTCTTCGAGGTTCCTGCAGTGTCCATCGTAGCGTGGGGGTAGATGATTGTGCATCTGTTCCTCACGGACGGCTTGCAGTCGTTCAGCGGAACAGAAACAGTAGTATGCCTTTCCTTCGCGGATGAGTGTCTGAATTCCATCCTGATAGAGATGCAGTCTGTCGGATTGGAAGATAGGGCCTTCATCCCAATCCAGTCCCAGCCATCGAAGACCATCGGTGATGGACTCGACGGCACCCTCCACACGGCGGGCGGTGTCAGTGTCCTCGATTCTGAGGATGAACACACCGCCGTGATGACGTGCGAACAACCAGTTGAAGAGAGCAGTGCGGATATTGCCTACGTGAGGGAACCCTGTAGGGCTTGGTGCGAAACGCACTCTTACGTCGATAGATATGTCAGTTGCCATGCTGCAAGGTCTGAAGATTCGAACACGTCATTCCCCGGAAGAAGCAAACGGAGCACGTGTGGTTGAATTCACTTTGATAACACTTTCTGCAAGCCTTTCAACCTGCTGAGATGCTTCTTGAGCTTCTGGGCAAGTACCTCCGACTGACGGAGCGCCATTTCCGTGTCCTCAATCTCTGCCTGAATGGAGAATAACAACCTGCTTTCCTGTCCGGAAAGGTTGGCCTCATAGGCTGAGAGGTCATCGAAGCTGCTCTCTCCGAGCAACTCAGACAACAGTTTGGCTTCACGCCGCTGCTGTTCGCCAGCGAGGTGATCCAGAGATTCTGCGTAGTCTTTCTTCTGCATTCTGGTGTTCCACGACTATATCATGTGCGGCTCGGACAAGGCTAGTCCTGCGCGAGCCTTCTGGCTTCGGCCAGAGAGGCAATCAGGTCATTGGGCAAGTCAGATATGAAGGTCCGGGGTTCCCTCTCTCCCGGCAACAGAAGCGTGAGTGTGTGGGCGTGGAGGAACTGTCGCGCCAGAACGCCTGATAGCGCGCGCCTGCTGTTCTTGCCGCCGTATGTGCGGTCGCCTGCTACTCCATGACCGATGTGGTCAAAATGAACCCTTATCTGGTGGGTTCTTCCTGTCTCCAGGACCACATTCAGAAGGGAGAACTCCCCGATGTATTCGCACACCGTGTAGTGGGTCCGTGCTTCTCTTCCCGTGCTGACGACAGCCATTTTCTTTCTATGCACAGGGTGTCGCCCGATTGGTTCGTCGATCGTTCCTGACTGTGCAGTCCTGCCGACAACCAGTGCGACATACTCTTTGTGGACCCTGCCTTCCTTGAACTGTTGCATGAGGTACTGTCGTGCCGATTCGTCTTTGGCAACAAGCAACAGTCCAGAGGTGTCCTTGTCCAGTCTGTGTACTATTCCTGGCCGAAGGGCCTCACCGCACTGGAGCTGTGGGTAGCGGCCGAGCAACGCGTTGACAAGCGTGTGTGCATCGTGTCCCGGGGATGGGTGTACCACCATTCCTGCCGGCTTGTCTATGACGAGAACGGCGTCATTCTCAAAGATGATGTTGAGGGTGGACTGTTCGCCTTGCGGGGTGGCACTGGCAGTCGGCGGGAATAGTACAGTCACGGTGTCACCAACGTTGATACGCTGGCTTGGCTTGCACATCGTGCCGTTGACGGTGACGTGGGACTCCCTTGTGAGGCGCGCAGCGGCCGCTCTTGAGAGCCCGTCGATGCTGTTGCTAAGAAAGACATCAAGCCTGCTACAGGCGATGTCTGCTGTCAGCCGTGTTGCATCCGGCGTGGTGTCACTCGTCTCCTGTGTCTCCGGCAACGGATGCACCTCGAGTTAGAATGCTGTAGACGAGCACGATCGTACCTGCAACGACACAGGAATCCGCTATGTTGAACATCGGCCAGTGGATACCACGTGCAATCTCAATGTCAATGAAATCTGTGACGCTCGAAAGCCAGATGCGGTCTATGAGGTTGCCGATAGCACCTCCCGTAACCAGCGCAATGCAGATGGTCTCGACTTTGTCAGGCACGTACGCGTAGTGGGATGACGCGTACTGCAAGGCAATCGGAATGAGTGCGAGTACGATGATAGAACCGATGGTGGGGATGATAATGTGACCCTGTCCCAGACCGAACACCGAGCCTGTGTTGGCAACACGGGTCAGGCTGAGTGGACCAAGGACGGTAATTGACTCACCCAGGTCGAGCGTTGCTCGAATCCATGCCTTGCTCAACTGGTCAAGAATGATTGCGGACGCAATGACCGCCGCAGGTAGAAAGAAACTCCTACGCACGTCCAGTGCTCTTCGGTTGCTGTGTCTTGCAGCGCATACAGAGGGTCGCCTGCGGGCGAGCCTCCAACCGCTCCTCTTCGATGTCCTGACCACAGGATTCGCACTTGCCGTACGTGCCTTCCTTAAACCTGGCAATTGCATGGTCTATCTCTGCCAGAGCTGCCTTGAGATTCGCATCGAGCATGATGCGTTTCTCTAGCTCGAAAGCCTCGGTTGCCTCTTCCTCTCTCTTGCCGAAAGGGCTACCCTCACGCGTTTCGTCCGCGCTTTCCGCATCTGCATGCAACTGGTCGATGCGCTTCATGACCAGTGCCCGTTCATTGTCCAATCTTGCACGCCTGTGTTCTAGAGTCGTCATAGGAAATTTCCCTCGCCTCTGCAGACACTCGACTGTATTGTACCGCTGAGCATTGGATATGCCAATGACTTCCGAGGGGCATCCAATTGTGTCAGCAATTGTGGTTGATGCCCGTCGGAAGTTCGTAGAAAGTCTCCAGTAGTTAGTCAGTGCTCCCGGGCTACGCGGAACCCGCGAAGACCTGCCGAATCGCCGGGTGGAGTTCATTCCCAAGGCGTTCGATTGCCTCACGCCGAATACGATTGAGGCCCTTCTGGTTCTCAGCAAAGTCTTCAGCCGCGAACAGCTTCTCAGGGTGTGAGTATATGTCATCAAGGTTGCGGACCGACCGAGGAACCTGGAAGCCCGTCGGTGAGTCTTCCCAGTCTTCGAGCCCTCCCCTGAGAAGCGAATCGAGGATGGCCATGGTGTGCTCCAACTTGATGTCCCTATATCTGCTGTCACCCACCTCATCGAGGTCAGCACTCGATTCGGAGGCGAGCACGCCGATGCTGCCGGTGTTGAGAAGGTAGAAATTCATGTCTGGAAGGCCCTTCACTATCTCGTAGAAGCGGTTCGCGTGCGTGGCCTTGTCGCCAGCAATGAATGGGTCGTAGAAGAATTCGCTTTTCACCTTGCCTGCCAGGGCAGGATTGCCCGCGGACGATTCCATTGCCTGTCCGAGAACCATCAGTGCCACGGCCTGCTCGCAAGAGAGGCGCGATATGGCAGGAATTAGTGGTCCGCGCGTAATCAGTATGAAATTCTCCACACCATCTACATCAATCTTGCTACTCGCGTGCATGAAGTCGTCACGTCGTACGACCGCCCTTCCGTTAGAAGTGCGGCTGAAATCGTAGAAATCGAATTCTCCGTTCTGGTCAACTGCAACGTTCTCGCATAAAGTAGAGGGCTTCAAGAGTCCGTAGAAAATCTCAAGCTGGGTTCCCGGGTTGACGCCCTCAGTCTTGACGAACACTCCGCCACCTTCAAAGCCGTGGAACGAGCCATCTGGCATGAGTGTGCCGCCGTCATCTTGAACGAGCCATGACTGCTCATTCCCCTTGCGTGCAAGTATCTTCGAGGTGGTTGTGGTCTTGCCATTCGCGCTGAGCGCAACAAGGAGCGTCCTCACAGTCCTGAAGTCTCCGTGTGCAGACTGAAGCCTGTCTTCACGGCAACCGGCGTGAAGGAAGATGCCTTCGCCGTGTGCCTTGGCAGCCCAGTCATGAGCTGCAAAGACTCCCTTCTTGTACTCTCCTATGTAGTTGCTGTTGCGGACGATCTTCACCACTCTTCCATCGTCCAGCATTGCGAGTCGGATTGAGATGTCCTTCTGCGACAGTGGGAGCGTCTTGTTGTGGTCGAAGTTCTCGTCGAAGAACATGACGATTTCATACGTGGGCTCAGTGACCTCACCCTCAGGGGCCAGGAAGAGATTGGGACCGCCGTATGCGACGTGCGCAAACTCCTCCGGAACGGTCAACCTCACCGTGGTGTTGCTCGTCCTTCCTCCGACGATGCGGTCAACTGAGACGAGGCGCATTGTTGCCATCCTGGCTTCGCACTGTGCAAGCAGTTGCACTTCATCGTCGCCGAACTCGGCATCGACGCTGTTCTTGGTGAAGCTGGCAGCGCGAGAAGTGGGCTCACTGTTTGCGACAAAACTCCCGTAGACAGTCTCCCGTGTGGCAGGCTGCCGAAGCAGCATCTCCCTCAGAGTGTTCTTGTCAGGGTTCTCCGTGAGGCGTCCTTCTGCCTTGGCGCGCTCGCGAATCCGGGCAACCGTCCGGGAAAACTCATACAAATCCATTGTTACCTACACCTCGCGGAAATCGCCTTCAACGCTTCCTTCTTCGTCGTTCGGTTCTTCTGGAGCGCCGGCTTCGGCTCCAGGTTGGCCTGGCTGGCCGTAGACCGCTGAGCCTGCCTTCTGCAGTGTCTCTGACAGGTCCTGCATTGCGCTCTTGATAGCGGCATTATCCTGCCCCTTCAGCGCAGTCTGCAGAGTCGCTGTCTTGGCTTCAATCTCCTGTTTCATCTCGGCTGGCAACTTGTCACCATGGTCACGAATGGTCTTTTCCGCAGTGTACGCAAGGCTGTCGGCTGCGTTTCTGGTTTCTGCAGCCTCTTTTCGCTGCGAATCCTCAGATGCATAGCTCTCGGCGTCCTTGCGCATCTTCTCCACTTCGCTCTTGTCGAGACCACTTGAGGCGGTAATGGTAATCTTCTGTTCTTTGCCGGTGCCCTTATCGCGTGCGCTCACATTGAGTATGCCGTTCGCGTCGATTTCGAACGTGACCTCAACTTGCGGGACTCCGCGCGGAGCCGGCAGGATGCCGTCCAACATGAAACGCCCGAGGGTTCGGTTGTCTCCTGCCATGGGACGTTCGCCCTGGATAACGTGGATCTCCACACTGGATTGACTGTCGGTCGCAGTGCTGAATATCTGGCTCTTCTCAGTCGGAATGGTGGTGTTACGGGGAATCAGGGATGTAGCGACACCGCCAAGAGTCTCGATTCCCAGCGTCAATGGAGTAACATCCAGAAGCAGGACTTCACCCACCTCTCCCTTCAGCACACCTGCCTGGATCGCGGCGCCCAGCGCAACGGCCTCATCCGGATTCACACCCTTGACCGGTTCATGACCGAAGTGCTCACGGATAACCTCCTGCACTCTCGGCATTCTGGTCTGGCCACCCACGAGGACGATGTCATTCACCTGCTGCGCGGAAATTCCTGCATCTTTCAGGGCCTGGCGAAGCGGCTCAAGGCTCCGGTCAAGAAGGTCAGCTGTGAGCTGTTCCAACTTGGCCCTGGACAACGTCATGCTCAAGTGCTTCGGTCCCGAGGCATCGGCCGTAATGAACGGAAGGTTGATATCGGTATTGGTGACAGTGGAGAGTTCTTTCTTGGCCTTCTCCGCTGCATCTTTGATTCGCTGGAGAGCCATCCGGTCCTGCTTCAGGTCGATACCCGCTTCTTTCCGGAATTCGTCAGCGATCCAGTCCATGACACGCTGGTCGAAGTCATCTCCACCGAGGTGGGTATCGCCATTCGTCGACTTGACCTGGAATGTGCCGTCGCCGATGTCCAGGATGGAGATGTCGAAGGTTCCTCCTCCGAGGTCGTACACGGCGATTGTCCGCTCACCGGACTTGTCCATGCCGTAAGCGAGTGCGGAGGCGGTTGGCTCATTGATGATTCGCAGAACATTGAGGCCTGCGATGGTGCCTGCATCCTTGGTTGCCTGGCGTTGGCTGTCGTTGAAGTACGCGGGTACGGTAACGACAGCATCGGTCACCTTCTCGCCGAGATAGGCTTCCGCGTCAGCCTTCAGTTTCTGCAATATCATGGCGGAGATTTCCTGCGGGCTGTAGTCCTTGCCACCCATTGTCACGTGGCAGTCACCATTGGGGCCCTCCGTTATCTTGTAGGGCAGACGCTTGAGGTCGAACTGGACCGCCGGGTCCTGAAACTTTCGTCCAATCAACCGCTTGATGCTGAATATCGTATTTTCGGGATTGACGATTGACTGTCGTTTGGCAATCTCACCAACCAATCGCTCTCCATTCTTGCTGATAGCCACAACAGACGGCACTAGATTGCCGCCCTCGGCGCTCGGGATGATCTTGGGTTCTCCCCCCTCCATCAACGCTACCGCGCTTAGTGTTGTACCAAGGTCAATACCGATTGCTCTCCCCATGCTATGCCTCCTTAACTACTACCTACTGGTCTTGCTCAATTTCTTCGGCCTCTTCGGCTACGCCAACGACTACCATACTGGGACGTAGCAGCCGACTGTGCAGTGTGTATCCCTTCTGAACCTCCTCTACCACCACCCCTTCTTCTCCAACGCGTTTCATCACGGCTTCGTGAAGCCGCGGATTGAATTCCTGTCCCAGTGCCTCAATAGGTTCCAGTCCCTCACTGGCCAGTGCAGCCTTGAGTTTGTCGAAGCCCACTCGTGCTCCCTCCACCCATGACGCTTTTCGCATTTCGCTTGCAGGCCTGGAGAACGCACGTTCAAGGTCATCCAGAGGTGCAAGTACCTTTCTTACCAGACTTGTGTCTGCGAGCATTCGTGATTGCTGTCGCTCCTGCTCCACTCGCCTGCGAAAATTGTCCAGGTCGGCCTGTGTGCGTTGCCAGTTCGCGAGGTAGGATTGTGCCTTTTCACGCAACTCCGCAATCTCGTTCTTCAGACTTTCAGTATCCGAGACCTCTTCGGGCAAGGATTGCTGGTCATCGGGTTCGAGGTATTCCTGTTCGTCAGCGTCCACGTCACACTCCTTCACAATTGTAGGACTCGCAAATGGACTCGCTCAACAGTGCTGCGAGGTAGTTGACGGACGAAATCGCTCGGCCGTAGTCCATCCTTTTCGGGCCAATGACGCCAATCAGTCCTCTCGAATTACTGTACGACCCGTAATTCCCCACAACGAGGCTCAAGTCCTGCAGTGCCTCTTCCTTATTCTCACGGCCAATCATTACCTTTACGCCGTCACTCGTCATATGAGAACCCACTGCGCTCTCAATCCAGTTGTCCCTCTCCACCAATCTGAGGAGTGTGAGCGTTTGCCTGTTGTTCGCAAACTCGGGATGGCTCAACATCAGATGAAGGCCTTCAACGTATGTACGCCCGAGTTCCGGCTTGTCTTCCTCCGCCATCATGTCTGCGACATGCGCAACTATCTCACGATCGGCCTCTGCCGTTGCGGCCTGAACCTTGACCTCTTCCTTGGACATTCCCCCGAGCCGGGCAGAGAGCCTGTTCGAAATCTCTGTCAGGGACTCCTGCGTTGGAGCGACGGCCAGTGCGATGGTCTTCTGGCGCACCACGGTTGGCTTGGAGAGTACGAGTATCATCAGGGTGAGAACCCCGTCGATAGACACCAGCTGGATGTGCTTCAGCCTGGCGTGTGTCGCCTTTGGTTGCGTCACAATTGCTGCGCTATGGACGAAGTGTGCCAGAAGAGTGGCTATCAACCGCAGACGCTTATCGAGTTCTTCACTTGCATCGTGACATACATCATCTATCAGCATCTGGTCAGTCAGGGGAAGCTTCACATCGGGCGTGAGTGATTCAACGTAGTAGCGGTACGCCTTGTCGGTCGGCACTGCTCCGGCTGATGAATGAGGCCGGGAAATGTAGCCCTCCTCTTCAAGACCCGTCACGTCGTTGCGTATGGTGGCCGGACTCACGTGAATGTTGGTGAGAGCGATTGTCCTGGAAGCAACGGCATTTCCGCCCGCGATGTACTCGCTGACTATGGTCCGTAGTATGAATTCCCTTCTTGATGTAAGGCTCATTAGCACTCTAACCCAACGGCTGCTAATTCACGGTAATCTACCACGACCGCCCATGAGTGTCAAAGCCACCTCGGCTTCGTAGGAGTCGTGTTGACCTGTGACAACCACGCGATGTATATTACGCACGTATGAATACTAATGCGGCACTCATGCCTCTTTACCAATCCGACCCCGAACTTGCAGCCCTTATCACGAAAGAAAATGAGCGACAGTCATCGACTATTGACTTGATTGCCTCTGAGAATCATGTTGATAGCGCGATACTCGCGGCTCAGGCGAGTCTCCTGACTGATAAGTATGCGGAAGGGTATCCCGGTCGACGCTACTACAATGGTTGTTCCGTTGTCGATGAAGTGGAGGAGCTTGTAATTTCCCGTGCGAAGGCTCTTTTCGGGGCGGAGTACGCGAATGTCCAGCCGCATGCGGGAAGCCAGGCCAACTTTGCAGCGTACCAGGCGTTCATCGAGCCCGGAGCAACCGTGTTGGGAATGGATCGAAGCCACGGAGGGCATCTGACGCATGGTGCGAGCGTCAACTTCTCGGGGAAGTTGTTCCATTCTGTGTCCTATCAGGTTGACCCTGATACGGAATTGATTGACTATGACATTGTGCGCCGGATGGCGCATGAGCACCGCCCCGCACTCATCATCGCAGGTGCGAGTTCATATCCGAGAATCATAGACTTCGCTATATTCGGTGAGATTGCGCGTGAAGTTGACGCGAAACTCATGGTGGATATGGCGCATATTGCAGGCCTTATCGCGGGTGGTGTCCACCCTTCTCCAGTTCCCCATGCCGATGTCATTACCGGTACAACGCAGAAGACTCTGCGAGGGCCTCGTGGCGGAATGATTCTCAGCAGGGACGAATACGGCAAGAAGATTGATTCGGCGGTATTCCCGGGGAGCCAGGGTGGTCCGCTTCTGCATGTGATTGCCGCCAAGGGCACGTGTTTCCTTCAGGCGATGCGGCCGGAGTTCCGTGATTACGCGCAGGCTATCGTGGCAAATGCGCGCGCAATGGCTGAGACTATTGCTGAGGACGGCCTTCGCGTCGTGAGTGGTGGAACTGACAATCACCTGGTGCTGGTCGACCTCAGCGCCCTGGGTATTACGGGCAAGGATGCGGGTATGGCGTTGGAACGCGCCGGCATTGTTGCCAATAAGAACAGCATTCCGTATGACACGATTCCACCGGCGCTTGCCGGCGGGCTTCGTGTTGGTACCCCCGCCATTACAACTCGCGGATTCAACGTCGATGAAGCGCGCACGGTAGCGCATCTTGTGTGCAGGGTGTTGAGAAACCCCGAAAGCGAGCAGGTACGGGACGAAGTCCGACGCACTGTCAGTGAGTTGTGTGAGAGCCACCCGATACCAGGTTTGCTCTAAGCAGGGAGTGCGGTCTTGAAACCGCATTGCGCGAACGCTTCCGTGCCCACGGTGCTATAATGCGGACGCGAGTGGCTCGCGTTCAAGGAACAAGGACACTATGGATGAACTGAGAGTATTCACGGGCAATTCACATCCCACCCTGGCATCTTCAGTCTGTGACTACCTCGGCATTCCACTTGGCCGATGTGAGGTATTCGAATTTTCCAATGAGAACATATTCGTTCGCATCCTGGAGAATGTCAGAGAGCGGGATGTTTTTGTCGTGCAGCCAATCTGCAGCCCCGTCAACAAGAGTCTTGTTGAACTCCTGATTATGATGGACGCGTTCAAACGTGCGTCAGCAGGCAGAATCACTGCAGTTGTTCCCTACTACGGCTATGGACGCACGGACAAGAAAGACCAGCCCCGCGTGCCGATTTCGGCCAGGCTTGTCGCCGACCTGCTGACGACTGCAGGCGCGAATCGTGTGCTGACGGTCGACCTGCATGCGCCCCAGATACAGGGATTCTTCACTATACCGGTCGATGAACTTACCGCAGTGTCTATCATCTGCAAGTACATACGAGAGAAGCATCTGCAGGACCTCGTTGTCGTTGCCACGGACATCGGCATCTCAAAGAGAGCACGTGATGTTGCTGCGAGCCTCGGCGCGTCTCTCGCGATTGTCGAGAAGCGCCGGTTGGGCAACAACGACGCAACGGAAGCGCTGAACGTCATCGGAGATGTGAAAGGGAGAATTGCTCTGACCGTCGATGATGAGATCGATACTGCTGGTTCTCTCGTGGGCGTGGTCGAGACACTGCTTGCGCGCGGTGCGACAGAAGTGTACTCCTGCGCGACTCACCCCGTGCTGTCTGGAAAGGCAGTCGAAAGAATCGGGAATAGCCCGGTGAAAGAAGTGGTCGTGACGGACACGATTCCACTGTCGGACGACAAGAAACGGGACAACATCACCGTACTGTCCATCTCTTCCCTTCTCGGAGAGGCTATCCATCGTATCCACACTGGTCTGTCTGTCGGGGCGATGTTCGAGTAATCCTCATGGGCCTGGGAAAGATACTGGGGCGGCGGGTTGGTGGCCTGTTCTTCGACTCCAATGAGAAGCAGCTGAAGAGGTTCGGCTCGCTTGTCGACAAAATCAACGCTCGTGAAGACTTCTTTGCCGGGCTGTCGGATGACGCGCTCCTTGGCACCACGGATACCCTGAAGCATCGGCTCGACAGCGGTGAGTCCGTCGATGATATCCTGGTAGATGCTTTTGCCGCGGTTCGAGAGAATTCACGCCGCACCCTTGGGATGCGGCATTTCGATGTGCAACTGATTGGAGGGATTATTCTCCATCAGGGCCATATTGCGGAGATGAAGACGGGGGAAGGGAAGACGCTTGTCGCGACGCTTCCCCTGTATCTCAATGCGCTGGAAGGCATGGGATGTCATCTCGTGACGGTGAATGACTACCTGGCCAAGCGTGACTGTCTCTGGATGGGGCCTGTGTATCACGGACTGGGTCTGTCTGTTGCCTGCATCACTGGCAGGCAGGACGATGCCAGTCAGCGACCGTCGTTCATGTACGACCCTTCTTATGAGGCAACCGATGAACGCTGGTCGCGCCTCAGGCCATGTACGAGGTCTGAAGCGTATGCTGCTGATATCACGTATGGCACCAACAACGAGTTCGGCTTCGATTACCTTCGTGACAACATGGTCAACGACCTGTCGCAGTGTGTCCAGCGGTCGCTTCACTATGCCATAGTGGACGAGGTAGACAACATACTCATCGATGAAGCCCGGACGCCGCTGATTATCAGTGCCCCTTCTACCGAGGCTGCGAGCAAGTACGTGGTGTTTGCCCGCGTGGTCTCGAAGCTGGTGAAAGGGTCTGACTTCGAGATTGACGAGCGCTCGCGGACGGTTCACCTGACTGAAGAAGGAACCTCCAGGGTTGAAGCGATGCTCCAGGATTCGGGGCTGCTGAAAGGGCCAAACCTTTTTGATCCGGCCAACCATATGCTGACCCACTACCTGCAGAGTGCTCTCAGGGCGCATGCGTTGTTCCGGCGGGACAAGGACTACGTCGTCAAGTCCGGGCAAGTGATAATTGTAGACGAGTTCACTGGTCGGCTGATGCCGGGCCGGCGGTACTCCGAAGGTCTACACCAGGCCATTGAAGCGAAAGAGCACGTGCAGATTCAGCATGAGAGCGTTACTCATGCGACGATTACCTTCCAGAACTACTTCCGAATGTATGAGAAACTTGCCGGTATGACAGGAACGGCGTTGACGGAAGCCGAAGAGTTCAGCCGCATATATGAGCTTGAGGTTCTTGAGGTTCCCACGAACAAGCCGAATGTTAGAAGAGACGTGTCTGACAGGATATACAAAGACGAGAAGTCGAAGTTCATGGCTGTGGTCAATGACGTGGCTGATGTCCACGCGACTGGCCGGCCGGTGCTTGTCGGCACAACCTCTATTGAGGCATCCGAGACTCTCAGCGACCTCTTCATTCGGAAGGGAATGAAGGCGCAGGTTCTGAATGCAAAGAATCATGAGAGAGAGGCGAACATCATCGCAGATGCGGGCCACCTCGGTGCGATAACCGTGGCAACCAACATGGCGGGACGTGGAGTCGACATAATACTTGGTGGAAATCCTGACACAGTTGATGCCGGCAAGTGGCAGAAAGAGCACGAACAGGTCCTCGAGAAGGGTGGACTGTATGTCGTGGGTACGGAACATCACGAGGCGCGACGTATCGACAATCAGCTTCGTGGCCGTGCAGGACGGCAGGGCGACCCCGGAACCACGTGCTTCTTCGTATCGCTTGACGACGATATCATGCGTCGTTTCGGGAGCGACAGGGTCAAGTCTGTCATGGATTGGGCTGGCTTCGATGAACAGACCCCCATCGAGCATCCTGTAGTGACCAAGGCCATAGCCAACGCCCAGGTGCAGACTGAAGGCTATCATTTCGATGTCAGGAAACACCTGGTTGAGTACGATGACGTGCTGAACAAGCACCGGGAAATCATCTATGCGGAGCGTCGCAAAGTCCTGTCAGGTGCTGACCTGAAAGAGAACGTACTCTCCATGTTGGATGACGAGATGGCCCTCACAGTGGATGGTCATTTTGACCCGGCGATGGATGAGTTGGACCGCGAGGGGTTGATGCGGGAATTGGGGGGATTCTTCCCATTGTCGGCAGACGTCATTGACGGACTGCTGAGTGGGCTTCCCGCTGCCGGAATGCGTGATGCTCTGGCCGAAAGGCTTACCGGCTTCGCACGGCGCATGTATGACCAGAGAGAGGAAGAACTGGGCTCCGTTGCGATGCGGCTGGCGGAGAGATTCGTCATGCTCAAAGTGATTGACGGACTGTGGATGGAGCACCTGACTGCCATGCAGCACATGCGGACCGGCATCGGTCTGCGTGCAGCGGGCAACCAGCAGCCACTCGTTGTCTACAAGAAGGAAGGTCACGAACTGTTCCAGGGGATGCTCGCGGGCATCAAACATGATGTGGCGGTTGGCATGTTCCACGTTTCCGTGAGAACGCAGGAACAAGCGGCTGCACTGAAACCACGGCCACATAAGGTGCCGGCAAAAACTGCCGGCGGGAGAGTCGGCCGCAACGATCCGTGCCCCTGCGGGTCTGGCAAAAAGTATAAGCATTGTTGTGGCAAGTGATGCCGCGATGATCCCCCGTCAGTCGCTGTGGTCGCTCACTCAGTTGTGATGTCCTTGAGCCTCGCGGCGGGAAGCGTTGCGCGCCCTTCATATTCCAGACCCTCTTTCGGAATGGTCATTCCTATCGGCTCGCCGGCCTCGATTCCTCCACCACATGTAGCGTGATATATACTTTGACGATATGGACCAATCGGACGAACAACAGATAGTTGCCGAGTTGAGAGACAGCGTTGCCACAGGGCATGACTGGTATCGAGCCATGTTGAGCGCGATACGAGTGTGGCCATCGGCGGAAGAGGACTTTGATGGAGCGCGGTGTGTCTATCTCATCGATGGTGAAGCGCTGGACCTCATGCGCCTGTGTGAACGACTGTCGGTAGAGATAGGAGACCTCGTTCCTGAGGAGCAGATTGTTGATCTGCTCACGCGTGACCATCCCCCGACTGAAGTCTCCCGTGAAGAACTCAAGTCACTGCTTGGCCCTGACAAGTACAAAGCGTACCTCAGTTATCTCTACGGGGTTCTCGTTGAAGAGATGGTGCCGCTTGCGGTTCTTGAGGAGTTGCGGAAGGCACGGAGAGCATCAGGGCTTACGAGAGCTGATGTGGACATCGACGATGCGTACGAATACGTGTACGGAAGTGGCAAGCAGGAACTGGCGGTTGCATTTCAGCGTGAACGCGGCCTGCCGCGCCGCCACAGCATGACGCTGACGGAACTGAAGGAATTCACCTACTGGCTCTTCAAGTTGCGGTTGAAGGCTTCAGACAAAGCGCGCGTTGCGAGTGATACGAAACGGGCACTGACAGTGCTTCACCGCTACACGGCAGCCAGGGCGAGCTTGTCGCTCTAGCCCAACTCCCCGAGTTCGGCATCCAGTCTTGCCAGCTTATCCGTCAGGCTTGCGGCAAGGTCGCGTTGCTTGGCAACGACCTCGGCCGGTGCTCGTGTCACGAATACTTCATCCGCCAGCCGCACCTCAATTGAATCAAGTCGCGCTCTCGTGGAATCTGATTCCTTGACCAGTGCTTCGCGAATCTTCTCGATATCGGCGGAGGTGATACCTGTCAGCACTATCTCTGCGTCTGTGAGGATAATGGTGCCCTGTGTGTCAACGTTGCTCTGCCGGGCAGCCGTGTCGTCAACCTCGAGGATATGAGTGCGTGACAGGTGCTCAATCATCGGCACCATCATCTTGAGTTCTTCCAGTATGCTGCCCGAATACAGTCGCGCTTCCATCCAGCGCGCGACCTCGAGTTTCCTCTCTGCCCTGGCATTGCGCAGTGCCCTCACGATGTCTATCGCTGCTCCGACGGCTCTCTCCGCATTCACGTCGTACGCACGTTCATCGGCCACAGGGTAGGGAGAAACCATGATTGACGGGGCTGCCTTCGTGTCCTCCATGCGGGATGGCTGTACCGTCTGCCACAACTCTTCAGTGACAAAGGGCATAAAAGGATGCAGCAGTCGCAGGGATGCCTCCAACACTCCGATCAGGTAGGGGAGCGGCGAAACTGTGTCTGCGGCGCCTTGTGTGGTCCTGAGCCTCATCTTCGCTATTTCGATATACCAGTCGCAGAACTCAGACCAGATGAAGTCATGAATCTGTCGTTCGGCCTCTCCGAGTTGGTACTCCTTCATCAGCGCGTTCACTGACTCGGATACTCGATTCAGTCGACTGACGATCCAGCGGTCCTCAAGTTGGAGCGGTTGGGGCATCTTTCCTGATACAGAGGCAGCACCGTCTGAACTCTGCACGACGAACCTTGTTGCATTCCAGAGTTTGTTGACGAAGTTGCGCGACGCCTCGAGCTTCGGAGCACCGAACGAAAGGTCGTTCCCTGGGGAATTACCTGTGGTCAGTGCGAACCGAAGGGCATCGACGCCATAGGCACCAATTGCCTCATCAGGCTTGATGACGTTTCCACGCATCTTGCTCATCTTCTGCCCGTGTTCATCACGAATCAGTCCGTTCAGGTAGATGGTGTGGAAGGGTATCTCGCCCGTATCCTCGATACCCATCATTATCATGCGTGCCACCCAGAAGAACAGGATGTCGTAGCCTGTTTCCATTACTGCGGTGGGATAGAAATAGCGCAGGTCCTCGGTATCATCAGGCCAGCCCAGTGTGGAGTGGGGCCACAGCGCAGAACTGAACCATGTGTCGAGAACATCGGGGTCCTGTTCGATGTGAGGACTACCGCATTTGGCACAGGATGTGGGTGTTTCCACGCTGACAGTGAGCGCATTGCAGTCATCGCAATACCATACGGGGATGCGATGACCCCACCAGAGTTGGCGGCTGACACACCAGTCACGAATGGATTCCATCCAGGTGTAGTACACCTTCGTGAAGTGCTCAGGGATTATCCGTATCCGGCCGTCCCGGACGGCTTGGATTGCGGGCTCTGCGATTGGCTTGGTATCCACGAACCATTGAAGGCTGATCCGGGGTTCAACCGCTTCACGACAACGGCTGCAGTGTCCGACCTTGTGAGCGTGTGGTTCGATGTGGTCCAGCAGCCCCCTGTCTGTAAACAACTCCACGACTTTGTCCCTGCATGCCATCCGATCCAGACCCTGGGAGTCACCGGCGTTCTCGTTCATGGTGCCGTCAGAGTTGAAAACATTGAATCCCGGCAGCTTGTGCCGGTCCGCAACGTCCATGTCTGTGGGGTCGTGGCTGGGCGTAATCTTGAGCGCTCCGGTTCCGAATGCGGGGTCCACCGCATCATCCGCTATGATGGCAATCTCTCTTCCTGAAACGGGAAGGACGACCATTTTTCCCACTGAGTCAATGTAGCGTTCGTCCATAGGACTGACGGCGACGGCCATGTCTCCGTAGCACGTCTCGGGTCTTGTGGTTGCAATGGTTATATAGCCGCTGCCATCGGCAAACGGGTACTTGAAATAGTAGAGATGTCCTTCGGTGTCCTGATGCTCCACTTCGAGGTCGGAGAGCGCTGTCTGACACCGGGGGCACCAATTGACCATTCGCTCGCCGCGGTAGAGAAGCCCCTTGTCATAGAGGCGAACGAATGCGGTGCGTACTGCCCTGCTGGGCCCTTCATCCAGCGTGAATGCTTCTCTTGACCAATCGCACGAAGACCCCAGCATCTGGTTCTGTTGTCGTATGGTGCCTCGACTTCGCTCAACCCGTTCCCATGCACGCCTTAGAAACTCGTCGCGCCCGACATCGTACTTGGTGAGTCCCTCAACTGCCAGGTCTTTCTCAACCAGTACCTGTGTGGCGATTCCTGCGTGGTCCGTACCCGGCACCCATAGTGATGGGTCGCCACACATGCGGTGCCATCGAATCATGATGTCTTCAAGAACCATCGTGAGTGCATGACCGACGTGAAGTTCTCCCGTCACATTGGGAGGAGGCATAGTCATGACGAAGGGTTCACGTTTGGGGTCTATGGTGGGCTTGAAATAGCCCTGCTCCAGCCAGAACTGGTACCACTTTGTCTCAATTCTTCCGGGTTCGTATGTCTTCGCGAGTCCTTCGGGTTCCAAGTATCGATACCTCTCTTTATCTGGTCGACGGTGTCACGGTTCATGCCGTGATGTTGCACGTGGCGCGCCAACGGCGTAGTGGCATCAAGGGAGCAGTTGCACGATGCGGTCAACGATGCAGTCTGCCACTTGCCGCTTGGTCATGAGGGGAAGGCGGTCGACGCCTCCCTTCGAGTCGATTATTGCAACTCGATTGTTGTCTGATGCGAACCCGCTATCGCGGGAGGTGATATCGTTGGCAACAATCAGGTCCAGTTTCTTGTCCGTCATCTTCTGGATGGCATTCTGTTCAAGGTTGCTGCTTTCAGCCGCGAATCCGACGCGAATGAATTCGCCGTGTACGCTGCTCAGGATGTCCACTGTTCGCTCAAGGTGGAGGTCAATGCCAACCTGTCCCTTCTTTATCTTCTCGTCGGATGTCGTGGCAGGGCGGAAATCCGCAACCGCAGCCGCCATTATCAGGGCGGAAGCGTTCGAAACCGCGCTCTGCGTTGCCTCGTACATCTGCTGCGCAGTCATCACGGGCATGACTTCGACACCCGCCGGGGAACGAAGCGAATTGCTGGCGCTTACCAGCACGACATCGGCCCCTCTGTCACGGCACGCTTCCGCAAGTGCATAGCCCATCTTCCCTGATGACCTGTTGGTAATACTTCGAACAGGGTCCAGCGGCTCTTGAGTGCCACCGGCTGTTACCACGATTCGTCTGCCGGCAAGGTCACCCTCCCGACCGAGCGCTTTCATCGTGTGTCCTACAATCTCATGGATGTCCGCCATTCTTCCAATGCCGGAGCCGCCCGATGCAAGGTCACCGGATTCCGGACCGACCAGCACCGCCCCTCGTTCGCGGAGTGCAGCGACGTTGGACTGCGTGGCGGGATTCAGATACATGTTCTCGTGCATCGCCGGAGCGATAACGAGAGGTCGGTTGCTCGCGAGTACCGTGCAGCAGAGTAGATCGTCAGCAAACCCGTGTGCCAATCGTGCGATGGTGTCCGCACTGGCAGGAGCGACGACTACGACATCTGCGGTATCAGCAAGGGTGATATGCGGAATCGGGCCACTGCTCGCATCGTCAAACAACTGTGTCGTCACGGGGCGCGAGAGGAGCGCTTCGAATGTGAGTGGACAGATGAATCTGGTGGCGGCCTCGGTCATCACGACGTCGACCAGAATGCCGTTGCGTGATAACTCGCGCGCGATTTCAACAGCTTTGTAAGCCGCAATGCTTCCTGAAACGCCCAGCAATACTCTCTTTCCCCTGGTCATCTGGTCATTCCCTCTCGTGGTCTGGCACGTTCATGTCGTAAATCATTCTGAGTCCCGTGAGCGAGAGGTCAGGATTGGAGACGTCAATCTCCGGAACCTGTTCTGCGAACTTGTCCGCGTAGCCACCAGTGGCGACCACAACAGGCTTTGCTTGCAGCTCCGCAGTAATCTCTTTGAGAATCTTCTCTATCAGTCCTATGTACCCGAAGATGATTCCGGACTGCATCGCACTCACTGTCCCACGGCCGATGGCCTGCCTTGGGCGGAGCAATTCGATTCGTGGTAGTACCGCCGTACGAGAGAAGAGGGCTTCGCTCGCGATGGTGATTCCCGGTGCAATCGCACCTCCCAGGAAATCACCCTCGGCTGACACGACATCAAACGTTGTCGCCGTGCCGAAGTCTATTACCACGAGGGGCTTGCCGTACAGTCTGGTGCCGGCTACAACGTTCGCGACTCTGTCGGGACCGAGTTCCCGTGGGTTGTCTACGAGCAACCTGAGCCCGGTCTTGATGCCTGGAGCTACAACCACGGGTTGGGTGGCGAGGTATTTGGAGCAGACATCTTCAAATACAGGGATCAGTGGCGGTACTACGCTGCACAGTACTGCTCCATGGATTGAGGACATGGGCACTCCGTTGTGCTGCAGCAGACTGTATACGAGAGAACCATATTCGTCAGAGGACCGGTCTATTCCGGACATCAGCCGCCATGCGTTCACGAGCCGTTCTCCTTCGAATAGGCCCATGTTGATGCTCGTATTGCCGATGTCTATTGTGAAAAGCACTCACCCTCCCACGGAAACAAATGAGGCGTACTTCTGCCACTGCGGGGTGACACCCCGATACTATATCCAGTGTTTGTGCCGCAAGAAAGCGAACACTCCCAAACCACAAGCGGTCATAATGCCAACAATCCACTCGAAAGCAATGATGCTGCCACGCTCAATACCGCCCGGCAGGTATACGTTCATGCCGAATATACCTGATATCAACGTGAGAGGCGCCAGTACTACAGTTATGATGGTGAGCACTCTCATTATTTCCTGAATCCGGTGCGACGTGAGCCAATTGCTTGTCTCCGCCAGGCCATCCACCACTTCCTTGCACTCTTCCAGGCTGTCCCATATCTTTCTGACATGGTCGGCGATATCGCCGAAGTAGACCTCCTGTTCCTCCTTGAAGAAGGGGTAGTCTTCCTGCTCAAGCGTCTCAATGACGCTGATCTGCGGGCGTATTACACGGCGAAAGGAGATGAGATCCCTTCTGAGGATAGAAATGGTACGAACGGTTTCGGGAACAGCCTCTGAGAATATGATGTCGGCGACATCGTCGATGTTGTCCGTAATCCGGTTTACGATAGGGAAGCAGTAGTTCACAAGTCTATCTATAATGTGGTAGAGAAGGTAGCCTGAACTGCGGCCGAGGTAGGCGGTTCTACTCTCTTCCCGAATCTGGCACTCACGGAAGAACTTCGAGAGTGGTTTGAGGTCGGCATTGCAGTGTACGGTAACGACGTAGTCTTCGCCGATGAAGACGTCCACCTCGCTCGGACGCGTCATCTTGTTCTCTTTGTCGAAAACGGGGAACTGCAGGACAATGAAGAGATGATCATCGTCCTCGTCGATTTTTGGCCGTTGAGCCCGACTCAGGACGTCGTCAATCTCAAGAGGATGGAAGCCGAACCTGTCTGCGAGGAAGCGGCCCTCAGCCTCGGAAGGCTTCTCAATGTATATCCATGTGAGCTTTCCTTCTGAGATGCTCTGTATCTTCTGGTCCTGCACCTCTGCAATTGACATAAGCACTCACCTGATATCCTAATGGGGGATTGGCTATTGTACCACCGCAAGCCGTCACGGACTACAAGAGAAAAGCGGAGGAAGGGCTCAAACGTGCTTGACACCCCCCCCTGATACGATGTACTATACCCCTCGCGTCACAGCTTCGCAGTTGAGACGTGGCACTTTAACAGCTGAATAGTGGAAGGAAGGTTTTTTTTAAACTGAGAGCTTGATCCTGGCTCAGGATGAACGTTGGCGGTGCGCTTTATGCATGCAAGTCGTACGAAATCATGGTTTTCGGATTATGGTTTAGTGGCGGACGGCTGAGTAACACGTAGGTAACTTGCCCACGAGTGGGGGATAACTTGCCGAAAGGTAAGCTAATACCGCATGGCATGGATCTGCATAAGTAGATTCATCAAAGCCGTAAGGCGCTTGTGGATGGGCCTGCGGCCGATTAGCTTGTTGGTGGGGTAACGGCCTACCAAGGCAATGATCGGTAGCTGATCTGAGAGGATGACCAGCCAGATGGGGACTGAGACACGGCCCCAACTCCTACGGGAGGCAGCA